>JBLMXP010000108.1:0-18740 GCA_050257835.1 Planctomycetaceae bacterium
CGAGGTGTTCGGCGACCTGCAGATGCCGCCGTACGCGCCCACCGACGAGGAGCTCGCGGCGATCTCGGTGCCGATCCGGCTGCTCCGCGGCGCCGACAGCGAGCCGATCTTCGGGGAGATCGTCGCCCACGTCGCGCGGGCGCTCCCCGCCGCGGACGTCGTCGTGCTCGAGGGCGCCACGCACGCGACCTACGCCTCGGCTCCAGAGGCGTTCGCCGAGGCGGTCGCGTCCTTCGCCGAGGCTCACCCGTAGGGCGCCTGCGGTAGCCTCGCCGTCATGCGACTCCTGCGCTTCCGTGCCGGCGACCGGATCGCGACCGGCGCGATCCAGCCCGGTGAGGGAACGATCAGCGTCCTGGCCGGCACGTTCTTCGAAGACCCGATCCCGACCGGCGAGGAGCTGACACTCGAGGAGGTCGGACTGCTCGCTCCGGTCCTGCCGAGCAAGCTCGTCTGCGTGGGGAAGAACTACGCGGCCCACGCGGCCGAGTTCGACTCCGAGGTGCCCGAGGAACCGCTCCTGTTCCTGAAGCCCTCGACGGCGGTGATCGGCCCGGGCGACCCGATCCGGCTGCTGCCGATCAACCGCCGGACCGACTACGAGGGCGAGCTCGCTGTCGTGATCGGGCGGCTGGCGCGCGGGGTCCGCGCCGAGGACGCCTACCGCTACATCCTCGGCTACACGTGCGCGAACGACGTCACGCTCCGCGATCTTCAGCACACGAACGACCAGTGGACCCGCGCCAAGGGCTTCGACGGCTCGTGCCCGCTCGGCCCCTGGATCGAGACCGACGTGGACCCCACCGACGTGGCGGTCGAAACCCGATTGAACGGCGAGGTCGTGCAGCGTGGGTCGACCGCCGACATGGTGTTCGGCGTCGCGACGCTGCTCGAGTACATCACGACCTTCATGACGCTGCTCCCGGGCGACGTCGTGCTGACCGGGACGCCGGAGGGCGTCGGGAGGCTCGACCCCGGCGACGTCGTGGAGGTGGAGGTCGAGGGGGTCGGCCCGCTCACGAACGAGGTGGTGGGAGCGTGAGCGAGGTCCGCTGCAGGTTCGCGCCGGCGCCGTCGGGGTCGCTGCACGTCGGCAACGTCCGCAGCGCGCTCTTCTCGTGGCTCTACGCGAAGGGCCGCGGCGGCACGTTCATCCTGCGCGTCGAGGACACCGACGCGACGCGGGTGACCGAGGAGGCCTTCCGGGGGGTGCTCGAGGACCTGCGCTGGCTCGGACTGGACTGGGACGAAGGCCCGGAGGTCGGCGGCCCGCACGGTCCCTACCGCCAGTCCGAGCGGCTCGAGATCTACCGCGAGATGACCGAGCGCCTGCTGGCCAGCGGCCACGCCTACCCCTGCTACTGCACCGAGGCCGAGCTGGAGGAGCGACGCAAGGCTGCGCTCGCGCGCGGCGAGCCGCCCGGCTACGACGGTCGCTGCCGGACCCTGACGTCGCAGGAGCGCGCGGCGTTCGAGGCCGAGGGACGCCCTGCCGCGATCCGGTTCGTGATGCCCGAGCGCGAGTGGGTGGTCGGGGACCTCGTCAAGGGCGAGGTGCGCTTCGCGCCGGGCCAGCTTCGCGACTTCGTCCTGGTGCGCTCCGACGGCTCGCCGGTGTTCCTGCTCGCGGTCGCGGTCGACGACATGCTGATGGAGGTCACCCACGTCGTGCGCGGCGACGACCTGCTCGCGAGCGCGCCCCGCAACGCCGCGGTGGTCGAGGCGCTCGGCGGCACGCCGCCCGTGTACGCGCACGTCCCGCAGGTGCTCGGGCCCGACGGCAAGCCGCTGTCGAAGCGGCACGGATCCACGAGCGTCGAGGCGTTCCGCGAGCAGGGGTACCTGCCCGAGGCCCTCGTGAACTACCTCGCGCTGCTCGGTTGGTCGAAGGACGACCACACCACGTTCTTGGACCGCGACGACCTGCTCGCGTCGTTCGACCTCGCGCGCGTCTCGAGCAACCCCGCGATCTTCGACACGGACAAGCTCACCTGGATGAACACGCACTACGTCCAGACGCTCTCCGACGACGAGCTGGCCGCGCGGTGCGTCCACTTCCTCACCGAGGCCGGACACCCGGTGGAGCCGGCGCTCCTGGCGGCGGCGATGCCGCTCGTCCGCGAGCGGATGCGCACGCTCGCCGAGGCGCCCGAGCTGCTCGGGTTCTTGTTCAGCGACGACATCGTTCCTAACGAGAAGGCCGCGGGGATCCTCGCGAAGGCGCCCGAGGGCTACCTCAAGTCGGTCGCCGAGGCGCTCGATGCACTGAGCGCATGGGACGCCGCCTCGATCACCGACGCGATGGACGCGCTCGCGACGAGCGCGGGGCTCAACCGCACGAAGGGGTGGCAGCCGGTACGCGCGGCGGTGACCGGCTCGAACGTGTCGCCGCCGCTGCCGGAGTCGCTCGCGCTCTTGGGCAAGGAGCGGACGGTCGCGCGGGTGCGCGCGCGAGTATGAAGGGCGCGGGTGCGCGCGCGAGCATGAAGGGCGCGGGTGCGCGCGCAGGGATGACGCGCGCGCTCGCCGGGATGCTCGCGGTCCTCTCGCTCGTCGCCGGCGCCGGTGCGCCACCCGCCTCGGGCCGCGAGCTCGCCGCCCGCGCCACTCCCCCCACGCGCACGCTCACGACCGCTGAGATCAAGGCGCTCAAGCCGCCGATCGTATGGAAGAAGATCCCGTACGGGGCGAAGCGCCGCCGCGAGATGGCCGCCTACTCGAAGCGCCACTACGGCACCAGGACCTGGCGCCTCGCCGACCCGAAGGTGATCGTCGAGCACTACACGGCCAGCACGACGTTCTCGAGCGCGTGGAACACCTTCGCATCGAACACGAAGAACCTCGGCGAGCTGCCGGGGGTCTGCGCGCACTTCATCGTCGACCGCGACGGCACGATCTATCAGTTGGTGCCGCTGTCGATCCGGTGCCGTCACGCCGTGGGCATGAACTACACGTCGATCGGGATCGAGCACGTCGGCACGAGCGACCGGATGGTGCTCACCGACAAGGCGCAGATGCGATCGTCGCTTCGGCTCACGCTCTGGCTGATGGCGCGGTTCGGCATCGACATCGGCAACGTGATCGGCCACGCCGAGACGCTCCAGAGCCCCTACCACCACGAGCTGTACCCGTCGTGGCGCTGCTTGGTCCACGCGGACTTCCCCCACCGGGCGATGAAGAAGTACCGCACGCGCGAGCGCGACCTCGCCGCCAAGAAGCGGGTCCCGGTGGGCAAGGGCCCCGTCTGGGTCGACTCCGGCTGCTGACCCCTTGCCAGAGGCCCGCAACGGGGGAGTATGCTGGGGTCGCGTCGAGAGGAAACGCTTTGGGAAACGTGGTCACCCTGCCCGAGCGTCAGGACGCCGACGGTGCCTGGCACCAGGTCGTGCACGACGTCTGCTACGGATGCGGCTGCACGTACCTCGTCGCCGAGGACGATCACGATCTCGTGTGGGAGCCGGGGCGCAAGATCGGTCCTCACTGCACGGACGAGCTCTGCGAGTGCCACACGTCCCCGACCGTCGGTGAACGCCGGGACTAGGCACCCTTCCAACACGGGCCTGCACATCGGAGGCTGAGCGCAAGGCCGCGATGGGTGCTACCCGAGATGTCCGGTCAAGAGCGAGAACACGAACGAGACGAGGCCCACGGCCATCGGGCCGAGCACGATCGCCGCGAGCGCGATCATCACGACCCTGCGCCACCCATGCAGGTTGCGGACGGGGAACAGCAGCTTGCCCTGGCTCGGCATGCGGTAGAGGTTCGTGTACGCGCTCCACTGCGCCTCCTCCTGCGCAGCGGCGACCGGGTCTTCCGAGCCCTCGGGATGACGTCGATCCTGGCGGTTCATGCTCGAGTGGTACCACCAGCCGCGCCGGCTGCCTAGGGGCGTTCGGTTACCACCCGTGTTCGGGGGCCAGCCGGTGGAACGTGGAGTAGGCGTCGTCGTCGTGCCGCTCCCACCGGGCGAGCGCGGCACGGCCGGCGGGTGTTTGCAGGAGGTCCTCGCGGCTGACGGCCTCCTCGCCGAGGAACGGGAGCCACACCGTTGCGTCGGCGTCGCGGAGCCCGAGGTACTCGGCCACGATCTGCATCGGAGGGAACCCCGGTTCGTCGTACTCCTCCACGACGTAGAAGCGGGGGGATCGTTCGAGCCGCAGCGTGGCCTGTCGTCCCATGCGCCCCAGTCTCGCCCCGCGGAACGACGGGTGGCCGAGCGCGGGGTGAAGCGTGGATGAACGGTCGTCGACCCCCTCAGGCCCCCGCGAGGTACGAGGCGCCGATCACCGCGAACACGATCCCGAACAAGACGCAGGCGCGCCGGACCGCGGCCTCAGGGCTCTTGAACTCCTCGGCGTCGGGATCGGACGGGATCTTGCCCGCGAACCGCACGTACCAGTCGACCGCTCGCCTCGCCGCCTGAGCTCGGTACACGATCAGGGCGGCACCGAGCGCGAGCCACACGATGCCCAGCAGCACGCTCACGGCACCGCCCGCACGGAAGGCCCATCGCGGCCGGTCCCGAGCCCACCCCCCCGCGGGAGGTCGCGGTCCGGTGAGGCCGAGATGTCGATGGTCGCGGGGACGGACCGGGGACGCCTCACACCATCGATTCCCAGGGTCGTTTGAACGTGTAGACGCCGATGATCCGACCGGGGAGGGTGGGATCGGTCAGGCTGGAGCGCTCGCGCAAGGGCTGGAGCACGTAGCCGCTCGAGTCGAGTCGCCAGCCGATCTTCTCGATCATCTGCAACGCGCCAGCGACGTCGTCGCCACCGGACCCGGTCACCGACATCCAGCCTGCCGTCGAGGCGCCCAGGTCGAGCTTGACGACGTAGAAGGTTCGCCCCGACTCCCAGTACGCCTTGGCCTCGTTGGTGACCTGCCGGATGAAGGCGCGCCGCTTGTCTTTCGCGGTCTCGGCCCCCTCGATGACGGTCACGTCGTGCTCGGATGTCGGAGTGCTTCCAGGAGCGTCGGTTCCAGCCATGGCGTGGATGCTACGTCGCTCCCAGCGCGACATGCCAGCCGAGCCGCCCGACGTGGTCTCTGAAACGCGCCCCGTCCCGTTCGAGACGGACGGCCGGCACAGGAGCCGACCGCCCGTCTCGTCCGCGTGTCACCGACACCCGAACACGAGGGCGCCGGCGCTTCGGCTCACGTGCCGATCAGGACCAGCTGGAAGACGCAATCGGCACCGAGGGTCTTCCACCCGACCGACCCCATCCCGGTGATGGCCGTTCCCGAACCGGCGGCCGAGAAGAGGTTGTAGTAGTCACCGAAGAAGTAGGTGCTGCTGTTCGACTCCGGATAGAAGGCCGTCCTCGCCGTGCCCGGTGGCAGTTGGGGACTGGCGTACTCGGCGTTGTAGTCGGACTCGAGCACCGCTTGCTTGGTGCTGACGTTCTTGACGGTCAGCGTGGCCGTCGAGGACCCCCCACCGGCATCCACGCACTTCGCGGTGATCCGGAACGGGCCGACCTGTGTCACGAGCGCGGACTGGCCGTTGTCGAGCTTGATCAGCCCGGAGTTGTAGAAGCCCCCGGCGTTGGGGATGCCTTTCGAGCGAGACGCGACCGCGGCACTCGCCGCGGCTGCGGTCCCGACGAGCGCCACTGCGAGCGCGACATAGGCAACGACGGTCGCGTGCGACGGACGGAACCTTGCCATCTCCCACCTCCTGTCCCATGGTCGGACGACTTGGCGCGCGATGCTAAAGCGTTCCAAGCGTTCCGCTCGTATCTGGTGCCATCGCTCTGGGCGCAGCTGCGGCGGTTTCGGCTCCGCGCCGACCTGAGTCAGGCGCTTCCCGAGGCGGAGATGGGACGGGAACGGTGTGGGCTCCCGAAGGTGTCGCTGCTGGTAGTCCCAACGGGGTTCGAACCCGTGTCTCCACCTTGAGAGGGTGGTGTCCTGGGCCACTAGACGATGGGACCGTGGGACCGCGCACCGGCGGTCACGGCCACCGAGGCTACCAGCCGCCCCGAGCGTCGGACACACGTCGCGCATTCCCGCCGGACGAGGGTCTTCCGGCCGCTGCCGGCGGCGCTTCCGCAGGGCACGATCGAGGTGTCCGGGGAGGTGGCGAGCATGCGGCTCGTTCGGTCCGTGTGGATCGTGCTGCTCGTGTCGGCGTTCACGCTTCCCGCCGTGCCGGCCGGCGCGGGCGGGATCGATCGGGGCAACGATCGCGGGGTCTTCGTCAACGCGGGGTGGGACGTCGTCGATCCCGAGACGGGCACGGACGCCTACCTGGTGGTCGAGGCGTCGGCGCCCGCCGATCCCAGGGCGCCGGGCACGATCGTGTCGGTCTTCGGCTCTTCGTACCGGATCGTCGACTGCGACGGGTTCGAGGCGCTCTGGTCTCGCGACGTCGGCGCCGAAGGGACCGGTTCGGTCGTCGTGGCGCCGCGGCTCAGCCGCGGGACCCTGGTCGCCTCGCTCGACCTGACGATCAGCGTGCGCGACCCGTGCGCCGGCACCACGACCGAGCGGGTCCGCCACGACGTCCCGATCCGGCTCGCGCTGCGCCCGACCGGGCCCGTGCGCCACGACTCGGGCGGCAGCTCGCAGCTCCTGCCCTCGCTCTCGCTCGCGCACCAGCACATCCAGGTCCGGGTGCGCGCCGCGGCCGGTCCGGTCGTCGTCGGCGCGAGCAGGGTCGGGTCCGGATGGGGTGAGTTCGGCCGGATCCATGGCGTGTGGCAGGTCCGCGCGCGCAGCGACGCGCCCGCGATCCTGCTGCAGATGAGGTCGAGGGTGGCGGCGGCGACGCAGCACGAGCGGGTGCGGTTCGCCTCCGCGACCGACGAGCGCTACGGCCGCCGCTCGCTCCGGTTCCTCGAGGTCGACGCGGTCCGTTCGAGCGACGGGACTCCGGTCGTGAGCGTCTGGTCCTACCGCTCCCGCACCCTCGCGTGTCCCGACGGAAGCGAGGCGACCCTCGACACCACGATGTCCGGGGATGCGCCGGGCCGGCTCCGGTTCGCGGGGCACTTCGCGAGCGTGTCTGCTTCGGCGATGCTCGAGCTGATGGTGGTCCGGGCGAACGGCTGCACCGGGGGCGTCGTCGAACGCACGATCGGGGCCGTCCCCGTCACGCTCTCGATCGCCGCCGACGGGCCGTTCGTCATGACGAGCGAGTGGATCACGCTGCGGACCCCCTCGGAGGCGGACGCCCGGGTGTGGACGGGGACGCGGTCCCGTTCCGCGAGCGGTTCCTTCACGGTCGGTGGGACCCTGCACGCGCCCACGACCTGGGCCGCGATCGGCGAGTTCCGCGCGCGGGCGCACGGGGACGTCTGAGCCCGTCGGGGACCGTCAGAACGGGCCGATGTCGTGGGCTGATGGACCTGTCCTGCCCCGGCGCAACTCGGCTACCATCACCGTGGTCCGACCGAAGGAGCCTTCCCCGTGACCGCAGAGCGCGCAGCGACGGTCGAAGCGCTCGCCGCCATCCCGGCGCCGGAGCGTTTCGACAACCGCGAGCTGTCCTGGCTGGAGTTCAACGCGCGCGTCCTCGCGCTGGCGGAGAACACCGAGCTGCCGCTCCTGGAGCGGGTGAAGTTCCTCGCGATCTTCCAGAACAACCTCGACGAGTTCTTCCAGATCCGCGTCGCGGGCCTGAAGGAGCAGATCAAGGCCGGGATCGCCTCGACGTCGCCGGACCTGCTGTCGCCGGCCGCTCAGCTCGAGCGGATCAGCGAGCGGGTGCGCACGCTGAGCGCCCGCCAGCACCACGCGTGGTCGCGTTCGCTCCGCCCGCGCCTGGCCAACGCTGGCATCCGCGTCTCGGACTGGGAGCAGCTCGACGAGGGCGCGCGCCTGTACCTGCGCGAGTACTACGAGGAGCGGCTGCACCCGGTGCTGACGCCGCTGTCGGTCGACCCGTCGCACCCGTTCCCCTACATCTCGAACCTGTCCCTGAACCTCGCCGTCGGCGTGCGCGACCCCCGGACCGGGGTCGGCAAGTTCGCGCGCGTGAAGGTCCCGCCGTCGCTGCCTCGGTTCCTGCCGATGCCCGACGGCGAGCGGTTCGTGCCGCTGGAGCAGGTCCTCGCCGCGCACGTCGAGACGCTGTTCCCGGGCATGGAGATCACCGCCGTCCACCCCTTCCGCGTCACGCGCGACGCCGACCTCGAGCTCGAGATCGACGAGGCCGACGACCTCCTGTCGCAGATCGAGTCGATCCTGCGCCAGCGTGAGCGCTCGCCCGAGGTCGTGCGGCTCGAGGTGCCCCGTTCGATGCCGCGCGCGCTCCGCCAGTTGCTGCGCGAGGAGCTCGAGCTCGATGAGGTCGACGTCTACGTGACGAAGTCGCCGATGGCGCTGTCGGATCTGTTCCAGCTCGCCGCGCTGGACCGGCCCGACCTGCTGTGGGCTCCCTGGCAGGGCAAGACCCAGCGGCGCCTGCAGCCCGTCGTAGCCGGCCGCACCGACATCTTCAGCGTGCTTCGCCAAGGCGACGTGCTGGTCCAGCACCCCTACGACGACTTCGACACCTCGGTGGAGCTGTTCGTGGACCAGGCGGCGCGCGACCCGAACGTCCTCACGATCAAGCAGACGCTGTACCGCACCTCGGGCCAGGACAGCGCGATCGTGCGCTCGCTCGTCCGCGCCGCGGAGGCCGACAAGCAGGTCGTCGCGCTCGTGGAGCTCCAGGCGCGATTCGACGAGGAGGCCAACATCTCGTGGGCGCGGATCCTGGAGGAGGCGGGGGTCCACGTCGTCTACGGCGTGGTCGGGCTGAAGACCCACGCGAAGGTGTCGCTCGTGGTGCGGGACGAAGGGGGCTCGATCCGTCGCTACTGCCACGTCGGCACCGGCAACTACCACCCCGGCACCGCGAAGCTCTACGAGGACATCGGCCTGCTCACCGCCGACCCGGACATCACGGCCGACGTCGCAGACCTCTTCAACTACCTGACGGGCTACTCGAACCAGGAGGACTATCGTTGGATCCTCGTCGCGCCGCTCACGCTGCGCCCAGGGATCCTCCGGCTGATCCGGGAGCAGTCGCGCCCGGGCGGGCGGATCACGATGAAGATGAACTCGCTCGTCGACCACGAGATGATCGACGCCCTCTACGTTGCCTGTCGGCAGGGATGCGAGGTCGACCTGATCGTCCGTGGGATCTGCTGCCTGCGCACCGGGCTCCCCGGCGTCACGAAGCGGATCCGCGTGCGTTCGATCGTTGGCCGGTACCTCGAGCACTCACGCGTCTTCCGGTTCGGCGCCGGCGAGGACGCCCGCCACTTCATCGGCTCTGCCGACCTGATGCCGCGCAACCTTGACCACCGCGTCGAGTGCCTCACCGAGGTCATCGACCCCTCGCTGCAGAAGCGGCTGGACGAGGTGCTCGAGGCGTCGCAGGCCGACGACGTGCTGGCCTGGGAGCTGCAGCCGGACGGCTGGGTCAAGGTGCCGACCGTCGACGGGTTCGAGTCGCAGGTGGTGCTGCGCGTGGCCGCGGAGGAGCGGGCGATGCCATGACGGTCGAGCGCGAGGTCAAGCTGGCGGTGTCGCCGGTGTTCGCGATGCCCGACCTCTCCGGGGTCTTGCCCGGCGTGCGGATGGAGGCTCGGGGCGCGAAGACGCTCGACGCCGTCTACTTCGACACGCCCGACCTGCGGCTCGTGCGCGCGGGCGCCAGCCTGCGGTTCCGGGAAGGTGAGGGCTGGACGGTGAAGCTCCCGTCCGATCCCGAGGACGACGCGTTGACCCGCCAGGAGCATCTGTTCCCGGGTCTGGACCCGGCGGTGCCCGACGCCGCGGTCGATCTCGTCCGCGCCTACCTGCGGACCGCCGACGTGGAGCCCGTCGCGCACCTGCGGACCGAGCGAACCGTCTGGGCGCTCGTCGACGAGCGGGGCCACGACCTCGCGGAGGTCGACGACGACGACGTGTCCGTCCTGCGGGGCGTATCGGTCGCGCTGCGGTTCCGCGAGGTGGAGGTGGAGGCGCGGCCCGACACGCCGGCGGGCCTGCTGCCCGCGGCGGTGGTGCGGTTGCGCTGGCATGGCGCGGGACTGCCCGACCCCACGCCCAAGGTCGTGCGGGCGCTCGGCCCCGCCGCCACCGCTCCGCCCGACGTGGTGGTGCCGGAGCTGGGCGAGTCGCCGACCGCGGCCGACGTGGTCCGCCGGGCCCTCGCCGCCGCCGTGGTCCGGCTCACCGTGCACGACGCCCCGGTGCGGCTGAACGAGGATCCGGAGGGCGTGCACCAGGCTCGGGTGGCCACGCGCCGCCTCCGCTCGGACCTGCACACGTTCGAGCCGCTGCTGGACCTCCCGCGACTGGAGCACGTCCGCGGCGAGCTGTCGTGGCTGGGCGACCTGCTCGGGGAGACCCGCGACGCCGACGTGTTGCTCGAGCGGCTCCGCCGGCGCGTCGAGGAGCTGCCCCCGACCGAGCGGCCCGGCGCCTCGCGCGCGATCGACGCCCTGCAGGCGAACGACAAGGAGCTCCACGCACGCCTGATGGACGGTCTGGGCTCGCCTCGGTACGGGCAACTGCTCGACGAGCTCGTGTGGCTCGCGAACGACCCCCCGTGCGCCGAGGCGGCCGCCGCGCCGGCCACCGAGGTGCTGCCCGCTGTGGTCGACCGTCCGTGGAAGACGCTGCGCAAGGCGGTGGACCGAACCGAGGAGGACCAGTCGGACGAGGCGCTGCACGCGGTGCGGATCCGGGCCAAGCGCCTTCGCTACGCGGCCGAGGCGGCGGCCCCGGTGCTGGGCCGGCGGGTCGAGCGGATCGCCGCCGCCGCCGCGGAGCTCCAGGGTGTCCTCGGCGAGCACCAAGACGCGGTCGTCGCGGGATCGTGGCTGCGGACATGGGCGGCGGCCGAGGCCTCGCCCGACGCGTCCTTCGCCGCGGGCGCGATGGCCGGGTTGGAGCAGGCGGCGGCGCGCGCCGCGCGGGACTCGTGGCGCAAGGCATGGCGCGACCTGCGGTCCGCGCACCGGGCATGGCGCTGAAGCTCGTCCGCGCGGCCGGCGGGCTCGTCACGCGGGAGGGCCCCGACGGGCCCGACATCGCGCTCGTGCACCGCCCCGCCTACGACGACTGGTCGTTCCCGAAAGGCAAGCTCGACCCCGGCGAGGACGAGGCGACCGCGGCCGTCCGTGAGGTGGCGGAGGAGACCGGCCTCACCTTGCGGCTCGGTCGCGACCTCGGGACGGTCGCCTACGTGGACGCGCGCGGGCGTCCCAAGGTGGTCCGCTACTGGCACATGGAGGCTCCCGCCGGCGCGAAGCTCATGCCTCAGCACGAGATCGACCGGGCGCGGTGGATGTCGGTCGCGGCGGCGGAGCGGACCCTGACCTACCCGCACGACCGCCGGCTGCTGCGCCGGTTCACGGGCGAGCCCGTGGAGTTCGCGCCGGTGCCCGTGTACCTGATCCGCCACGTGGAGGCGGGGGAGCGCGCCACCTGGAAGCGCGAGCCCGACGAGCTCCGCCCCGTCTCGCAGGCCGGCCGGCGCGACGCGGAACGGCTCGCGGAGACCCTCGAGGACGTGGCGTTCACCCGCTTGGTCGCCAGCCCGTACCTGCGCTGCGTCCAGACCCTCGAGCCGATCGCCGATGCGCACGGACTCGACATCGCGATCGCGCCGGAGTTGAACGAAGGGCAGCCGCCGGCCGCCGCCGAGGCGTGGGTCTTCGCAGCGGCCGCCGACGGCCCTGCGGCGCTCAGCACCCACGGAGACATCGTCCAGGGCGTGGTCCGCTCGCTCCTGGAGCGCGACGTGCCCGTCGGCGGCGACGGGACCGTCGCCTACGCGAAGGGCGGGGTCTGGCGTCTGGACGTCGTGGACGGCCGCGTGCGGCGGATGACCTACCTGCCGCCGCCTGCCGACGACCCGTCCCCGGACGAGAGGTCCTTGCCGAGCTGACGCGAGATCTCCTGGTAGCCGAGCGAGAGGTAGAGCGTGCGCGCGATCTCGTTGTCGCCGAAGACGTTCAGTCCGACCCGGCCGTAGCCGCGGCGCCGCGCCTCCGCCTCGAACGCCAGCATCAGCGCACGCCCGAACCCCTTGCCGCGCTCCTGGGGCTCCACCGTGACGTCGTAGAGCCAGGCGCGCCCGGGATCGTGCTCGGAGGGGCCGAACCACAGGTGCCCGATCCGTCGTCCGTCGCCGGCGTCTTCGCCGACCAGCAGGACCTGTCGAGGCGTCTGGAGGCCCCGCGGCAACAGCTGGTCGAACGACGCGCGGGCACGATCGCGCGCGTCCCCCGCGGGGGCCCTGCCGTTGCGCGCCAGCTCGCGCGCGTAGTCGTCGACGACCCACGACAGGTAGGCGTCGGAGTCATCCGGGGTCATCGGCCGGAGCCGGACGGCGACGCTCAGTCTTCGCCCTGCGCTTTCGTGTAGCCGGGCTCGCCGTCGAACACCTGGAGCTTCTCCAGGTGGTTCCAGGCGTAGCGCGTCGAGATCCGGGAAAGGAGCGCGGCCACGTCCTCCTCGGACAGACCGGCGGCCGGGTCGGCCAGGAGCAGGCGGCAGCGGAACGCGTCGACGGTGTCGGTGATCGCCCGGCGTCCCGGGTAGACCTGGGTGCCGCGGCTCGAGACCATCTTGAGCCGCAACGGCGTGCCCTCGAGCAGCGACGAGACGGTCTCGCCGATCCGCTCGGGCGTGTCGGTCGCCTCGATGAACACGTCGAGCCCGACGACCGAGCGGCTCGCCGGCCGGACGAAATCGGGAACGGTGTCGATCTTGGGCAGCTGCAGCGGCCGCACCTCACGCACGGTCCAGGTCTCGGTGCGCCGACCGAGGTTGCCGATGATCGCGTCGGTGTAGTCCGTGGTCGGGGTGCCCTTGTCGTAGCCGAGGACGTCGCCGGTGAGCGTCCCCTGCTCCAGCGTGACGAAGATCGCGTGCTCGATCGCAGCCGCCTCCTCGAACAGCTCGAGGTAGCGCAGCATCATCACGCCCGACAGGATCACGGCGGTCGGGTTGATCACGTTCTTGCCCGCGTACTTGGGCGCCGAGCCATGGACCGCCTCGAAGATCGCGCACTCGTTGCCGATGTTCGCGCTCGGCGCGTAGCCGAGCCCGCCGACGAGCGCCGAGGTCAGGTCGCTGATGATGTCGCCGTTCATGTTGGTCGTGACGATCACGTCGAACTGCTCGGGTCGCTTCACGAGCTGGTGCGCCGTGTTGTCGATGATCAGGTGCCACGACTCGATGTCGGGGTAGTCCGGCGCGACGCGTTCGAACGTGCGCTTCATCGTGCCCTCGGTGAGCTTGAGGATGTTCGACTTGGTGGCGCACACGACGCTCGCGCGCTGCTCCGAACGCGCGTACTCGAACGCGAACCGCGTGATCTTCTCCGAGCCCTTCGTGGAGACGAGCTTGAGGGCCTGGGCGACACCGGGGGTCTGCATGTGCTCGATCCCCGCGTACAGGTCCTCGACGTTCTCCCGAACCACCACCAGGTCGATCCCACGACCGCTGTACGGCGTCTTCACGCCGGGCAGCTCGCGGACGGGCCGTACGTTCGCGTAGGTCTCGAACAGCTTGCGGAGCGTGACGTTCGCCGATTTCTCGCCGAAGCCCACCGGGGTCTCCAACGGGCCCTTCAGGGCGACCCGGGTCTTCGTGATCGACTCGACCGTGTCGTCGGGCACGCCTGAGGGGAGCCCCCTCTTGAAGACCTCGGCGCCGGCGTCGTGGACCTCCCACTCGATCGGGGCGCCGGTCGCGTCGATGATCCTGCGCGCCGACTCGACGCACTCCGGGCCGATGCCGTCGCCGGGGATCAGGGTGACCGGGATCCTGCGCGTGCTCACGTGGTCTGCCTCCTTGGTGGGGGTCCGTCCGTTCCGCGTCCGCACCATGGTAGCCAGGGCTGGTCGGCGGACCCCTGCCGGGAGACCCTGCCGGGCACGTGCGGACGACCCGTCCGCGGTTGCGAGCCGCCGGGCCCCTCCGGTAGCGTCCGCGCGATGCGCGGGGGCGGGGGCAGGAGCGTGCGCGCCGGCGTCGCGGCCGGGGTGGTGGCCGTGCTGGCCCTGGCGGCGAGCCTCGGCGCGGCGGGCGACGCGGCGCCGGCCGCGGCCAAGGCGGCGGTCCGGACCCCCGGGATCGACCCTTCGATCGGGTTCGGCAACATCGACCATCTGATCTTCGTGGTGCAGGAGAACCGGTCGTTCGACTCCTACTTCGGGACGTTCCCGGGGGCGGACGGGATCCCGCGCAACCCCGACGGGACGTTCGCCGTGTGCGTGCCCGACCCGGCGGCGGGCAGATGCCGCCACCCCTACCACGACACGAACGCCTTCGATGCCGGGGGGCCGCACAACGAGCGCGCGTCGGACATCGACGTGAACCACGCGATGATGAACGGCTTCATCCGCGCGCAGGAGGGTCTGTACAGCGTGTGCCGCCTGCAGCCGGACTCGCCCGAGTGCCGCAAGGCCGTCGGCGGCCCCAACGGCACGCCCGACGTGATGGGCTACCACACCGCGCGGGAGATCCCGAACTACTGGGCCTACGCGCGACGCTACCTCCTGCAGGACCGGATGTTCGCGCCGAGCGACTCGTGGACCGAGCCCTCGCATCTGTACCTCGTGTCCGGGTGGTCCGCCTCGTGTCCGGACCAGCAGGACGTCATGAGCTGCACCAGCGACCTCACGCACGTCGACCAGGGGTGGTCGCCGGAGGCAGGTGGGCAGGGCCCCTACCTGTGGGCGGACATCACGTGGCTGATGGCCCAGCACGGCGTGAGCTGGTCGTACTACGTCGGGCCCGGCACGTGCGTGGAGCCTCCGTGCCCGACCTCCGGCGCCTCGACGCCGTTCATCCTGAACCCGCTGCCCGGCTTCCGGACCGTCGCCGCCACCGGTTCGATGGGTGACGTCCGCCCGTACGGGAGCTACTTCGCGCACGCGGCCGCGGGGACGCTGCCGTCGGTGTCGTGGGTCGTGCCGGTGTCGGGCCGCAGCGAGCATCCTCCCGACAGCATCGCGAGGGGACAGGCCTGGGTGACCAAGGTGATCGACGCGGTGATGCAGGGGCCGCGCGAGCAGTGGCTGCACACCGCGATCTTCCTCGTGTGGGACGACTGGGGCGGCTTCTACGACCACGTCCCGCCGATCACCGTGGACTCCGGCGGCTACGGGATCCGTGTGCCGGGGATCGTGATCAGCCCCTGGGTGTCCCGGAGCCTCGGCGTCGACCACCAGACCTTGTCGTTCGACGCGTTCCTGAAGCTGATCGAGGACCGCTTCCTCGGCGGCTCGCGCCTGGACGGCACGAACGAAGGCTGGCCGGACCCCCGCCCCGACGTGCGCGAGAGCATGCCCACGCTGGGGGACCTGCGCAAGGAGTTCGACTTCTCCCAGCGTCCGATCGGCCGGGTCGTGCTCGATCCGACGCCGAGCTGACCGGGGCCGACCCGACCCGGACCGATAGAGTGAGCCACCGCATGACCTCTCTCGTCTGGCGTCGAGCACGTTCCGTCGGCGTCGTCGTCGCCGTCGCCGTCGCGACCGCCGTGAGTGGCCTCGCCGCAGCGCCCGGCGCCCCCGCGGCATCACGGACGAGGTCGGTCGCCGGGATCGACCCCTCGCTCGGGATCGGGAACCTCGACCACCTGATCTTCATCGTGCAGGAGAACCGGTCCTTCGATCAGTACTTCGGGACGTTCCCCGGCGCCAACGGGATCCCGCGCAACCCCGACGGCAGCTTCAAGCCTTGCCTGCCCGACCCTGCCGCCGGGCACTGCCAGCATCCCTTCCACGACCGGACGATCTTCGACGCCGGGGGTCCGCACACGTCCACCGCCTCCGCGCTGGATGTCAACCACGGCAAGATGAACGGGTTCATCAAGGCGCAAGAGACGATGTACTCCGTGTGCCGCACGCACCCCACCAAGTGGGAGTGCAGGCAGGCGAAGGATGGCCCCACCGGTCAGCCCGACGTGATGGGCTTCCACACGTGGAAGGAGATCCCGAACTACTGGACCTACGCGAAGCGCTACCTGCTGCAGGACCGGATGTTCGCCCCCACGGATTCATGGACGCTGCCGTCGCACCTGTACCTGATGTCCGGATGGTCGGCGAACTGTTCGGACCTGTCGGGGCCCGACCCCGACGCGTCGAGCTGCAGGACGTCGTTGACGCAGCCCGGCAACGGCTGGACCGCCGCCGACGGAGCTCCCCGCCCGTACCGCTGGGCGGACATCACCTGGCTGCTGCACAACCACGGGGTTCCATGGGCGGCCTACGTCGGTCCCGGCACGTGCGTGAAGCCTCCGTGCCCCTCCACCGACCAGCCGAAGACGTCTCGCTACATCAACGTGCTCCCGGGGTTCCGCACGGTGCAGCAGACCCACCAGTTCGGCAGGATCCGCCCCTACGGCGACTACTTCTCCTCCGCCGCCGCCGGGTCGTTGCCCGCCGTGAGCTGGGTGTTCCCGTCCGACGGGAAGAGCGAGCATCCGCCCCACTCCATCGATCCCGGTCAGGCGTGGGTGACGAAGGTGATCAACGCGGTGATGAAGGGCCCGACCGACCAATGGCTGCACACCGCGATCTTCCTGACCTGGGACGACTGGGGCGGGTTCTACGACCACGTTCCGCCGCTGCGGATCGACCCGTACGGCTACGGGATCCGCGTGCCGGGGATCGTGATCAGCCCCTGGGTCTCGCGGACGCTCGACGTCGACCACCAGACGCTCTCGTTCGACGCGTACCTGAAGTTGATCGAGGACCGGTTCCTCGGCGGTGCCCGTCTGGACGGGCACAACGAGGGGTGGCCTGACCCGCGTCCGAGCGTCAGGGAGAAGCTGGTCCCGGGCAACCTGGCGAAGGAGTTCGATTTCACGCAGAAGCCATCGCCTCCGACGATCCTCGACCCCACCCCGTGACCCTCGCCCGGTAGCATCTGTGCCCATGCCTGGACGACCTCTCGTTCGCCTTGCCCTCGCGCTGGCCCTGCTCGGCGTCGTCGCGGCCGCATGCACGACGACGAACGCGAACACCACCTCGCCGTCGGATCCCGGGACGACCGGCGCGGCGGCGGGCTCGTCCTCGAGCTCGAGCCAGAGCGCCGCGCCACTCGTGCCGACCTGGCCGAAGGACACGATCCCCCCCGACATCAAGGCCGCCCCGAAAGGCGTGGACCTGAGCTCGGTGGAGCACCCGGTCCCGCACGAGGCCCCGGCGAACGACGCGGCTCCGATCGATCCCTCCAAGGGGATCGACAACATCAACCACATCGTGATCCTCGTGATGGAGAACCGCTCGTTCGACGAGTACTTCGGCACCTATCCGGGAGCCGACGGGATCCCGATGGACGCGAGCGGCCACCCGACCGTGTGCGTTCCCAACCCGAACACCGGAGGGTGCGACCAGCCCTACCACGACCGCAACTTCGTGGACCAGGGCGGCCCGCACGGCAACGTCGCCTCGCAGATCGACGTCAACGGCGGCAAGATGGACGGGTTCATCAAGGCGCTGTACCAACAGAAGAACGGCTGCATGCTCCACCCGACCGAGCCGCCGTGCCCGCAGGCGACGCCTGGGCCCCAGGGCCAGCCCGACATCATGGGCTACCACACCCGCCGCGAGCTGCCGAACTACTGGTCCTACGCGGACCACTACACGCTGTTCGACCACATGTTCGCTCCGGTGGACTCCTGGACCCTTCCTTCGCACCTGTACCTGATGTCGGGCTGGTCGGCGTTCTGCCCGAACCTGCGCGACGCGATGTCGTGCCGATCGGAGAAGACGTTCCACCCGCCGTCGGCCTACCGGAACGTCGACGGCAAGCAGGAATGGCCGGGGATCACCTGGAAGGCCTCCGACGCACTCCAGTACCCGCGGCCCTACATCTGGGCCCCGATCACCTGGCTGCTGAACCAGCGCGGCGTCTCGTGGGGCTACTTCGTAGGGGCCGGCTCGTGCATCTACCCGCCGTGCAACGACCTCAAAGGCCCGATCACCGCCGACATCCAGAACCCGCTGCCCGGCTTCCTCGCGACCCAGGTGATGGGCAACTTCGAGCAGATCCGCTCGAACACCGACTTCTACACGATGGCCGCGCAGGGCAACCTGCCCTCGGTCTCGTGGATCGTGCCGGTCGTCAACGCGGGTGACCATCCTCCGGACAACATCGCTCGGGGGCAGGCGTTCGTGACCAAGGCGATCAACGCTGTGATGCAGGGGCCGCGCGACCAGTGGCTCCACACGGCGTTCTTCGTGACGTGGGACGACTGGGGCGGCTTCTACGACCACGTGAAGCCGCCGAAGATCGACGGCAACGGCTACGGCCTACGCGTCCCCGCGTTCCTCGTGAGCCCCTGGGCGAAGCCCGGCGTCTTCCACGGCACGCTGTCGTTCGACTCGTTCCTGCAGTTGATCGAGGATCGGTTCCTCAGCAGCGCCCGGCTCAACCCGAAGACCGACGGGTGGCCGGACTCGCGTCCCTCGATCCGGGAGAACCTCGTGCCCGCGTCGATCGCGAAGGCATTCGATTTCTCGGGATCGCCGCGACCCGTGGACGTGCGGCCGCTGTACCCGGGGTTCGACAACTCGGCTCCCTGACGTGCGTCGACCCGGCACGAGGGCGGGGCCGAGGTACGCGGCGGTGGCTGGCCCGCCTGGATTCGAACCAAGACTAACTGATCCAGAGTCAGTCGTGCTGCCGTTACACCACGGGCCACCGTGTGCGGACGACCATGCTACCAAGGGGCACCGGTGCCGTGATGGACGCGCCCATCACGGCGGCTCCGT
>JBLMXP010000109.1:0-26782 GCA_050257835.1 Planctomycetaceae bacterium
CTCGGCGTGGGGGTCAGGCCCAACGGCACGATCTAGGTGAGCGGCGGGTCGAGAACGTCGTGTACGAGCTGCGGCCGATCGCCTGACGGTCGCTCGGCTGGATCGTTCGGAGGGCCCCGGCCTTCGAACGACCGGCTCCACCTCAGGACGACGGGAGCTGTGCCGCGAACGCCTCCACCTTCTCCTGCCAGCCCTCCTCCAGCGGCCCCTCGATACCGGTCACGTAGACCTTGTCCTCGGCCACCTCGATCAGGCCCTTGGCCTGGAGCAGCTCGCGCATGATCGGCCGAACGCGCTGGAACCTGCAGATCTCCTCTTCGGTCGGCATCCGGCCGGTCTTCTTGTCCGGCTGCGGCGCCATCTCGGTGGTCAGGACGGCGTACCTCGTGCCCGCCGGCAGCCGGACGTCCTTCAGGAACCGTCGCATGCCGCGGATCGGCTTGCCCATCCTTCCCGGCGAGCTGAACAGGTACAGGTCGGCGGGCGGCAGCTCCTTCGGCTTCACGTCGTGGATGTGGTGCACGGCGACGGCGACGCCCCTGGACGTCATGTCCTGCTGGAACTCCTCCGCCACCATGGCGCCGTTGCCGTGGACCGATGCGTGCACGTACTCGATCTTCACGTTCGTTCCCCCCTCGACCTCGATCGCGATGCCGACCCGGACCTCCTAAGATCGAGCGTCGCACCGCGTGCCTCGGCCCACCGGGGTCGTTCGGACCAGGGTCGAGCCGACGCTCGGTCCTTCGCCGGTGGTGGCCTCAGGCGGCGCGACGGGTCCGCGCCGACGTTCGCACCGAGATCCGCCGTCTCCGAACGGTCGGCGCCTGCTGGAGGCTCGCTGCCGCGGCCGCGGCGGGCGATCGCTCGCCGCGCACGCACCACGCGCACAGGAACATCGCGGAGGCCGGGACGAGGTGGTTGACCTCGCCACAGCGGGCGCACGAGACCGCGGCCACGTAGACCACGTCGCGTGGATCCGCGTCGCCGAACGGCGCGACGGACGGGTTCCCGACCCGCTCGATCGTCTCCATCGCCATCACGCCTTCCTGCCGGTTCGTCCTGTCGATGGATGCACCGTAGGAAGCGCCCGATGAAACGACGGTGAGAACGGGCGCGACGCGAACGATCCTCACCCCGCTCTCATCAGGTCGAGCGGCGCGGCGCGGCGCGGCGGCACAGGGAAGCGCCCAGCGTGGACCTGACGGGCGGTCTACGAGGGCCAGTCGGGTTCGGACTTCGGCTCGTTGGCGAGGAGGTCGTCAAGCGATGGCTTGGGTGCGCGCTCGGCCTGCGCGAGCCGCTCCTCGAGGCTGTCCTTCGGCCCGTCCTCGGCCGCCTCGAGCATCTCCTCCAGCGACGCCGAGTCGCTTCCCTTCAGGCGGATCCGCAGCGCCGCCAGCACGGCCGCGTGCCGCTCGGACAGCCCGTGGTTGACCTTGATCTCGGTCAGCGCCTCCTCGGCGCGCGCGAGCAGCTCGTCGTCGTTCACGGGGTCAGTCTGCCACCGCGGCCCGTCGGTCGGGCATCGTTGCGGGGCCGAAGGACCCTGCGCTCGCGCGGTGGCGGGTCCTACGCTATCCCGCAGCCGCAAGGGAAGCAGGAGCTCGGACGATGGACGTGGTCATCCTCGTCGTCAGGATCGTGCTGGCGGGCGTCCTCGTCGTCGCCGGCGTCGCGAAGGCGCTCGACGTGGGAGCCACGCGCCGCTCGGTGCCGGCGCTCGGGCTTCCGAAGGCGCTCGCGCTCCCGATCGCGATCGCGCTCCCGATCGCCGAGCTCGGCGTCGGGCTGCTCCTCGTTCCCGTCGCTACCGCGCACCTGGCGGCCGTGGCCGCGTTCCTCCTGTTCTCCGCGTTCTCGATCGTCGTCGGCATGGCGCTCGTCCGTGGGCGGGACGCCGAGTGCCACTGCTTCGGGCAACTCTCGTCGGAGCCGATCGGCGCGGCCACCCTCGTGCGGAGCGTGCTGCTGGCACTGGCGGCGGCGTTCGTCGCGGCAGCCTGGGTCGAACCGCCGCTCGGCCTGTTCGGGTGGCTGGGCACGCTGTCCGAGGCCGCCCGCGTCACGCTCGCGGCCGACGCCGCGATCCTGCTCGCCCTCGCCGCGCTCGGACTCGCCGCCGGGCGCCTGTCCCGTCAGCAGGGGGAGATCCTGCGGCGCCTCGACGCGCTCGAGCCGTCGTCGACGGCCGAGACCTCGGAGCCCGCTCCTGCGCTCCACGGAGGCCTCGCGGTCGGGACGCCGGCGCCGCGGTTCGACCTCCCGAAGGCCGACGGGACGCCGGGGTCGCTCGACGCGCTGCTCCGACGCGGCCGACAGGTCCTCCTGCTGTTCCTCAACCCCCGCTGCTTCCCCTGCGAGATGCTGTTGCCGGAGGTGGCGCGGTGGAGCCGCGACGACGCGGCGGTGTTCACGCTGGGGGTCGTGAGCCGCGGCGACCTCGGCGAGAACCTCCAGATGAGCTCGCGCTGTGGCTCGGCGACGGTCCTCGTCCAGCGTGACATGGAGGTCGACGACGCCTACGAGGTCACCGGCACGCCGGCGGCCGTGCTCATCGGATCCGACGGCAAGGTCGCGAGCCCGCTCGCGATCAGCGCCCGCGAGATCAAGGCCCTGGTGGTGTCGCTCGGCGGCTCGGCCCGGCCGTTCGAGGCGCACGGCCACGACCACGTGCACGCCCGAACCGATGCGTCGCGCGACGCCGGGTAGGGTGGCCGTGATGGCCGAGCATGAGCAGGGCTCCGCCGATGTCCGCGACGACGGCGCGCCGCAGGTCGTCGTGCCCGAGCGCGTCCCCGAGGGCCTCCGGCTCGGGTTCCTGGGCGTGCTCACCGTCTCGTGCCTGGTGCTCGCGCCGTGGATCGTGATCCTCGGGGTCGAGCTGCCGAAGCGCTACGTGGCGGCGCACTGGGACGTGGCGTGGGTGGGGTTCGACACGGCCTTGTTGCTCGGTCTGCTCGTGACCGCATGGGCGGCGTGGCGCCGGCGCCAGATCGTGATCGTCACCGCGATCGTCACCGCGACGTTGCTGCTGAGCGACGCGTGGTTCGACGTCACGACCGCGCGCGCGAGCCAGGACCGACTCCTCAGCATGCTCACCGCGCTGTTGATCGAGATCCCGCTCGCGCTGCTCCTGCTCGGCGCCGCGCTTCGCCTCATCACGGTGACGGTCCGCACCGTGCGCGCCACCCTCGACGGCGACCCGGGCAGGGTTCGCCTATGGCGGGTCCCACTCCTGCTGAGCGACACCGCCACCGAGCAGGAGGCCAGGCTCGATCGTCGCCACGTGTCCGGCGATGATGCCCCGCTGGCGCATCCGGGCGCGGACGCATAAGGTCGTCCCTTCATCACCAGCACGGTGTCGGAGGGGCCCGTGTCCACAGCGCGCAGCACCAGGGTGCTCGCCGTCGTTTCCGCCGGGGCGGTTATCGGCGTGGTCGAGGTCGTGCTCGCGGTCTCGTTCGCTGCGCTCGTCTACGGCGGCTACCTCCTGCAGTTCCTGCCTCAGGGGATCGGCCTCTACCTCGTGGCGGCGTCGCTCACGCTCGCGATCCTCGCGTGGCGCGGCGGGCGCCGCGGCGTGGTCGGGACCGTGCAGGACGCGGCGGCGGCGGTGCTCGGCGTCGTCGCGACGAGCGCGGCGCTGGACGCCTTCGGCGGCATGCAGCAGGCGTTCCTCACCGTGGTCGCCGCGACCCTGCTCGTGACGATGCTCACGGGGATCACGTTCCTGCTGCTCGGCGCGTTCCGCCTGGGCAACCTCGCGCGGTTCATCCCGTACCCGGTCGTGGGCGGGTTCCTCGCCGGCACCGGGTGGCTCCTGCTCAAGGGCGGCCTGCGCGTCGCGTCGGGGATGGACCCGAAGTGGAGCACGTTCAAGGAGTTCGTCGATCCCTTCGAGCTGGTGCGCTGGCTCCCGGCGGTAGGGTTCGGCGTCCTCCTGCTCATGGCCACGCGGTTGATCCGCAGGCCGATCGTGATCCCGGCGGTGATCGGCCTGGGGTTCGTGGGGTTCGCGATCGGGGCGATCGTGACCGGCTCCTCGCTCGAGTCGGCGCGCAACGGCCTGTGGCTGCTCGGGCCGTTCGACGCGACGAGGCTGTGGGAGCCCTGGACCGTCCGGGCGCTCACCGGCGCCGACTGGTCCGCGGTGCTGCACCAGACGCCCGGGATCGTCACGGCGGTGTTCGTCGCGGTGATCGGCTGCCTGTTCAACGTGGGCGGGGTCGAGCTGCTCCTGCGCACCGACCTCGACACGAATCGGGAGCTCCGCGACGCGGCGTGGGTCAACGTCGTGTCGAGCGTGTTCGGCGGGATCCCCGGCTACCACGCCCTCAGCCTGACCGCGCTCGCCGACCAGATGGCCGCCGACGGCCGCGCCGCCGGTCTCGTCGCCGCCCTCGTCCCGCTGGGCGCCGTCGTGTTCGGTGCGACGGTCGTGGGCCTGATCCCCCGGATGATCGTGGGCGGCGTGCTCGTGTTCGTGGGGCTCTCGTTCCTCGTGAGCTGGCTCGTCGACGTGCGCCGGTCGCTGCCGGTCGGCGATTACCTCGTCGTGGTGGCGATCGTGCTCACGATCGCCACCGAGGGCCTCGTGGTCGGGCTGATCGTCGGGCTCGTCATGGCGGTGGTGCTGTTCGCGGTCAACTACGGACGGATCGACCTCGTGCACGAGGTGGTGTTCGGCACGACCTTCCGCAGCAACGTCGACCGGCCGCCGGGAGAGCGCGCAGCGCTGCAGACCCTCGCCGGACGCGTGCAGATCCTGCGCGTCCACGGGTTCGTCTTCTTCGGCACGGCGAGCGGGATCCTCGAGAAGATCCGCAAGCGCGTGGAGGGGGCGCCGATCCGGTACCTCGTGGTGGACCTCCGTCGCGTGACGGGGATCGACGCGTCGGGCGTGCTGGCGTTCCGCAAGGCGGCCACGCTCGCGGCGGCGACGGGGATCGAGCTGGTCTTCACGGGCGTGCCCGAGGGCGTGCGCGCGCAGCTCGCGCGGGGCGACGTGCTCGCAGCCGACGGGGTCGTGCGCTTCGAGCCGGACCTCGACCGCGGCCTGCAGCGCTGCGAGGAAGGATTGCTCGCCGAGGAAGCGTCGCCCCTCGCGGCGGCCGCGGGTGACGGCCACCTCGGACCCCCCTTGCACCTGCGTCCCTATCTCGAGCGCAGGGACGTGCCCGAAGGGACCGTGCTGATCCACGAGGGCGATCCGCCCGACGACCTGTTCGTGCTCGAGTCCGGCCGCCTGCGGGTCGAGTTGGTGACCCCACAGGGCGAGCGGATCCGGCTGAGCACGGTGCGCCCCGGCGTGGTCGTCGGCGAGGTTGCGGTCTACACGGGAGCGTCGCGCACCGCCGACGTGGTGGCCGAGACCGCGTGCGTCGTGCTCGGCCTGAGCCGCGCCGCGATCGACCGACTGGAGGCGGAGCAGCCCGAGACGGCGGTGGCCGTGCACCGGTGGCTCGCTACGACCCTGGCCGAGCGCCTCACCGATTCTCAGCGCGTGCTCGCCGAGCTGCTCGACTGATCGTCCGGTCTCATCCTCCGACGTGCGTCAGCGTCGCCAGCCGACGCTGGGCAGCCGGCACCTCGATCGGGATCGAGGCCCCCTCGAGGTAGCGGTCGAGGAACGCGATGCTCACCGCGCTCACCACGCGCTCCCACGGACCGGCGCCGGCGAACGGCTCGAGGTGGTCGGCGCCGCGCAGGAGCAGCAGGTACTTCGGCGGCTTCGCGATCGCGTAGACGTGGAGCGCCACCGGCTCGGGGCTGATCGGATCGGCCGTCCCCTGCATCACGAGCGTGGGGATCGGCGAAGCGAAGAACGTCCCCGCGGGCAGGTTGGCACCGGCCATCGGCACGATCGCGTCCACCCGCGGGTCGCGGCAGCAGCCCGCGGCGCCGACCAGGATGGCCGTCTGCGCGCCGTCGGAGTGCCCGGCGACCGCGATCTCGGCGGGGTCGACGAGGTGACGAAGGATGCCGCGACCGGTTCGCGTGGCCCGCAGCATCTGGGTGATGACGAACCGCACGTCCGCCGGCTGGTGCACGATGTCGTACTCGTCCAGGCCGCCGATCGCGTTCGGGTTCGTGAGCGGGAACGTCACGGCCGCGACCACGTAGCCGGCGCGAGCCCACGACCGCAGCAGCGGCCGGTAGCTCGACGGTCCTCGGTCGAACCCCGGCGCGAACACGACGAGCGGGAAGCCGTGGCCGGCCGGCGTCGCTCCGGGGACCGGCCCGCCGCCCGGCCCTTCTGCCGGGTACAGGATCAGCGTCGGCAGGACGCGCGGTCCCGGCATTCCCGTGACCGTGTGCGTGCCGGGCACGGTGCGGGACGTGTCGGTGAAGACACGGCGGACCGTCCCAACGGTGAAGGGAGGTCCCACCGGCCGGGACGGCGTCTGCGTGGGAGGCGGCGCGATCGCCGGCGGGACGACCGAACGAAGGGTGGGGGCTCGCCGCGTCGAGCTCTCCCGCGTCCCGAGCGAACAGCCGGCCGCCACGAGGGCCAGGAGGAGCAGGACCGACGCGGAGGTCGTCCGCACCGCAGCTCCGTTGCAGGAACGCCATGGTTCCCGCGCCCTCTTTGGCCCGCCTTGCACCGCTCGCCACATCCCCTTAGCCGACCCTTCGCTACGGTCGCCACGAAGGATCGACGGAGTGGGGCGACGCCAGGAAGGCGCTCGAACGGCGCACGCGATACCCGTGCGGCAGCGAGCGCAGAGCCGTCCAGGAAGGGGAGGGCACATGAGCTGGTGGGTCGCCGCGATGCTGGTCTGGCTCGGCGTCGGTTCGGTCACCGCGCTCGCGATCGGGCGGGCGACGCGTGGCTCGGCGCCCGACCTGCGCTCCCTGGTCGACGGGCTGGAGCGTGAGAATCAGGACCTATGGGACGAGGTCCGTCTCGAGCGGGCGAGGATCGCCGAGTTGCGCTCAGCCGAGCAGCGGGGCAGGTCGCCGGCGCCGGCCGCGTCCGTCGGGTAGGCGGCCTCCGACGGACGATCAGATGCCGAGCCCGCCGCGGGTGGCGGAGAAGCGCGGGAACGCCCACGCCGAAGAGCCATCCACCGCGAGCTCGACCAACGCCTTGCCGAACACGCTCGCGAACTTGAACGCGTGCGCGGTGCCGAGGCCCACGACCGCCGCCTGCTGGCCCGGCACCCGGTCGAGCACGAAGTGGCGGTCCGGGGTGAGCGTGTACAGGCAGGTCTTGACCTCGAGCGGCGGGCCGGCAGCCGACGGCAGGTGCTCGGCGACGAACGCCGCCACCTCGGCCGCGTAGCGGGGATCGGGCTCGAACGTGCGCGTGTCGGCGGTGGTCTTCGGACCCGCGCCGTGCAGCGCGACCTTCGGCCCGGGCAGACCGAAGTTCGGCAGGCCGTACACGTGGGGGTCGGTGTGCCAGATCCACACCGGGAACACCGACGGATCGAACGCCGCGGCGTCGGCGGCGTCGTGGTAGGTGACCTGCTCCTGCTGCACGCGCAGGCGGAACGAGACGCCGAAGGGCGCGAGCGCCTCGTCGGTCCAGGCGTCGGCCGTCACGACGAGGGCCCCGGCGCGGAAGGTCCCGCCGTCGGTCTCGACGGCGTAGCCCTCCCCGTCGGGCCGGATCGAACGGACCGGCGTCTCGCCCAGGAGCGTGGCGCCGTGAGAGAGCGCCAGGCGTCGGTGGGTCGCGTTGGCGAGGCTCGCGGCCACGATCCCCGCATCGGGCTGGAAGAGGGCGCGCAGGTTCACCGGCAGGCGCCACTGCGGCCAGCGTGCCGTCACCTCGGCTGCATCGAGGACCTCGTGGACGACACCCTCCGCCTCCATCGCGGCGACGTACGCGTCGAGGTCGTCGGCGCTCTCGGCCGGGAACAGGTCGAGGCCGCCGGTGCGGAGCACGAGCCGCTCGCCCGACTCCTCCTCAACCGCGGCCCAGGCGTCGAAAGCTCCCTGCGCGAACCGCACGTAGTCGGTGGTGGGATAGGTGCGACGGATGATCCGCGAGTGGTCCTCCGACGCCCCCCGCGCGTGCCCGAGCTCGAACCGCTCGAGCCCGACGACCCGCAGCCCGCGCTCGGCGGCCCAGTAGGAGGCGGCGGAGCCGAGCGCGCCCAGGCCGACCACGAGCACGTCGCAGGTCTGGACCGCGTCGGTCATCGGTGCGAGGACGATAGCGCGTGTGGGATCGGGCCGATGATGCCCCGGTTCGTTGTTGCCATAGCGCCGGACCTCCCTCACGATGTGCGGTACGAGAGGAAGGAGGTGGTCCCTTGCCAGAACTGCACGAGACCCTCGAGGTGACTGGCTGCTGAGCCGTCCCTCGCGGGCAGGGGTCACCACCCCGCCCGCTCGCCGGGGCAGCCCGGCGGAATCCAACCAGCTCACCGACCTCACGAGCTCCGGCCGGTCTACCGGACGAACCCTCGAACGAGGCGGAAGCGCCCGTGAGGCGATGTACGAACGGATGGCCGGGCCCGCAGGGCCCGGCCATCCGACGTCGAAGGCTAGGTCGACGTCACCGAGCCCACCACGGCGTCCTTCTTCGTGGCGTCACCCTGCGAGGCGGCGAGGACCTTCGCGGCGAAGACCTTCCCCGGGGCGGTCGAGGACTTCACCGTGATCACGACCTTGAGCGAGAAGGTGGCTGCCGGTGCGAGGCTCCGGCGCAACGTGCCGGCCACGACGGCGCTCGTCACGTCCTTCGTGCCGATCCGGTAGGCGACGGTGAACCCGGCCGGCGCCTTCGTGCCCTGGAGCGTGACCGTGTCGGCCGTCGTGCCGTCGTGCTGGACGGGCATCCACAAGGTGATCGTGGACCCGTGGCGGACCTTGGCGCTCAGCCGCTCCTTCGTCCCGGTCGCGTAGACGCCGTTGCCGGTGAAGGGGCCGGTCTTCGCGCGGCCGATCAGCGCGTCGGGACGGAAAGGCGGCTGCTGCACGGTGAAGGCCGCGGAGGCGCCGTCGTCGGGCGAGGTGCCGATCGCCTCGACCGTGCCAGCGCCGGCGTCGGTGTTGCCCGGCAGCTGGAGGGTCGGGGAGATCGCGCCGGCGCTCGCGGTCGTCGTCCGGAGCGGGAAGACCGTCCCGGCGGCGTCGACGAAGCGGAGCGTCACCTGCTCGGTCCCATCGAACCCGGAGCCGGTGAGCGTCGTGGACGAGCCCGGCAGGCCCGAGGTCGGGCTGGTCGAGACGGCCTGCGCCCCGCCGGTGACGCACGAGGCCGTGGCGTTGCTCCAGTTCGGGCTGACCTCGTAGGTGTTCCCGCTCCAGGTGACGGCCGTGGCACTCGTGGCCGTGTCGCAGATGTCGGCGATCTCGTTCCCGGTATGCGGGTCCACCCATGCGGTGGGCGGGGCGAGCGATGAGCCGGGGAGCGGATCGGTGATCGCCTCGGCGATCTCGTGGCCGAGCGTCGGGCTCTCGTCGTCGAAGGCGGGGTCGTTCGGGTGGGAGGCGCCCGAGGAGCACCCGTTGGCGCTGGCGGAGTTGGAGTCCAGGTAGGGCATGTTCGCGTAGATCACGGGCCGGGAGCTGGCCGACGGGAAGAACGCGCTGTGGTACGCGCAATAGACCCAGCTCTTCTTGGTCACCGGGTTGAAGCAGTCCGCGGCGTCGTAGCACGACTCCTCGAGCGGCGCCGTGAACACGAGGTAGAGGGTGGACCCGTTCACCGGTAGCCCGTTGGCCGAGATCGTCGAGGCGAGCTGGTGCTGGAGCTGCGCGTCGGTGATGCAGTTCGTCCGGCCGTTCGTGAGACAGCCTCCGGCGGCGGCCGGGTACGGCGCGGTGATCACGATCGGGGCCCCGGCGGCCGACGCGTTCACGATGTGCTGGTTCGTGCCGTGGACCGTCTCGTAGTACTGGGTCAAAGCGCTCATGAAGCCGTGGCCGCCGAGGTCGTCGAGGAACCGCGCGAGCAAGGTGTGGTAGCTCGCCGACACCGAGATCGCGGTGCCGTCTTGCAGCGTCGGGGGCTCCCAGAACACCGGGATCGTCGTGATGCCCCGCTGCATCACGGGTCCGCCGTAGTAGTGGAGCGACGGTGTCCCCGCGGTCGCGGCGCGTGAGGCCCGCAAGGACGACGCCACCGTGCGCGTCGGAAGCAGGTGGACGAGCGGCCCGGGGTTGAGGACGCGCGAGGCGCGAGGCGCGGTGGTGGCGCGGGCCGGCGCCGCGAGCCCGGCGGAGCCGGCCAGCACGACGAGCGAGACCGCCAGCGCGACGGCACGGTACGGAAGCTTCGGACGCACGATCGAGATCCCTTCGGCTCGGTCGCA
The DNA here is from genome assembly GCA_050257835.1 of Planctomycetaceae bacterium. Taxonomy (GTDB): domain Bacteria; phylum Actinomycetota; class UBA4738; order UBA4738; family HRBIN12; genus AC-51. The sequence continues at coordinate 10,272 of JBLMXP010000109.1, forward strand.
GGATGCTACGGCGGCGCGGCTGCCGACGCTCGCAGGTCAGCGCGATGCCTCGGCGCGGACCAGCCGGTCCAGCAGCGGCGTCGCGCCGAGCCCCTCGAGGTGGGTGCGGGCGGTCTCGACGGCGCCCTCGGGCACGAGGTCCGGGGGCAGCACCGCGACCGCGTCGGCCGTCATCAGCGCGTGCATGAACGGGTCGCCCTGCGCGAGCCGCGTCGCGAGCACCTGGTCGAAGGCTGCCGCCGCCTCGCGCACGCGTCCCTCGAGGGCGTCGAGCCCCGCCTCGAGCTCGCGTCGTGCCGCCACGTGCCACCGCCCTTCGAGGACCGGCATCGCCTCGAGCGCGGCTCGGGCCTTCGCCGCGTCGCCGATCCACAGGGCGGCACGGCCCGCGCACCACGCGGACATCTCGCTGTTGGGACCCTGGGGCTCTTCCGCGGTCGCCCCGATCGCCTCGTCGTAGGCGGTCGCGAGGTCGCCGGCCATCAGCGCGAGCACGGAGCGGACCCGCCGGACCCAGGCGCGCGCCGACGGGTCGGCAGATGCGGACGTCGCCTCGCTCACCTCGCCGATCGCCGCGTCGGCCCCCGAGCGGTCGCCCCGGTAGGCGGCCAGGAGCGCGGCGTCCAACCTGATCACGTCGAGGAGCCCGCGGGGGAGGTCGGGGCGGGCGTCGAGATCGGCGAGGACGTCGTCCGCGGTCTCCCACGCGCCGGTCTCAACGGCGAACTCGACCCCGTTCGCGAGCGCGGTCATCTCGGGCCCCCCGTACCCGCCGCGCCGTGCGACGGCGGCGGCCTCCATGGAGAGCGCGAGCGCCTCGGACCAGTCTTCGGCCGCGAGGGAGAGGGTGACGAGGACCTGCGCCTGCACGCGCAGGTCGCTCTCGTCGATCGCGATCGCCAAGATCCCCCGGCTGATCGCGAGCGCCTCGCGGTTCCTGCCGAGGCTCGCCAGCACGTTCGTCCGGTCCAGGAGCGCCTTCTGGACCCGGTCCCAGGCCCGCGCGCGCTCGAAGCCGGGCAAGGCTCGGTCCAGCGACGCGAGACACGCCTCGAGGTCACCGTCGTAGAACTGCACGTAGGCGGTCGCGTGGTCGAGCTCGGCCCGCCCGCGGTCGTCGCCGGCCTCGCCCATCCGCGCCTGCAGCTCGGCGACCACGGCCCGGATGTCGTCGGAGCGGTGAGAGCCCGACGACAGCGCCTGGACGAGGTCTCCGGCCGCCGCGGCCTCGGCGTTCAGGTCGCCCAGGGCGCGCCACTCGTCCATCGCCTCGCGAAGGTAGGCGAACTGCGGCTCCCGCCGCAGGGCGTCGCCGGCGGCACGCCCGGCGCGCTGCAGGAGGTCCGCACGTTCAGCCCCGGACGGCGTGATCGCGAGCGCCTCCTCGGCGAACACGAGCGCCTGCTCCGGCGAGCCGAGCGAGGTCGCGCGCCCGGTGGCCTGACCGAGCCAGTCGCGCGCGCGGGCGGCGAGCGCGTCGGCGTCGGGGCCCTCGGGCGTTGCGCGCAGCGCCTCGACGTAGTGGGCGGCGACCACGCCGGCGAGTTCGTCGTCGCCCGCTGCCTCGAAGTGGTGCGCGGCCGCGAGGTGGCGGCTGCGGCGGTCTGCCTTCGACAAGATCCCGTAGGCGACCTCGCGGATGATGCCCTGCACGAACGCGTACTGGCCGCGCTCGGGGGAGCGCGGGTCGGCCTCGAAGGCCAGGAACTCCTTCCGCGAGAGGTCGAGCAGCCGAGGCTCGAGCGAGGAAGCGTCGGCGCCGGTGACGGCCGCGAGCGCGTCGAGCGTGAAGCTCTTGCCGAGCACCGCGGCGTCCTGGAGCAGCCCGCGGTCCTCGGCGGGAAGCGCGTCGAGCCTCGACGCGATCAGCGCCTGCAGGGTCTCAGGGACCTGGATCTCTCCGAGGTCCCCGACCGGTTCGTACGTCTGCTCGCCCGCGCGCAGCACGCCGCGGTCGGCGAGCATCCGGATCGTCTCAACCGCGTACAGCGGAACCCCCTCGGCGCGCTCCGCGATCCGGGCCACCGAGGCGTCGTCGGCGTCGGGCACCATCCCGCGGATCAGCTGGGCCATCGTGGTATCCGGCAGCGGCTCGAGGTGCAGCGCCAGGAAGTTCCGCTGGCCCGCGCCCCAGTTCGGCCGGCGCTCCGCGAGCTCGGGTCGCGACAGCGTCACGACGAAGATCGGCTTGCTGCGTGACCACTCGAGCATCGACTCGATGAAGTCGAGCAGGCCGGCGTCGGCCCACTGCAGGTCCTCGAAGACCATCGCGACGGTGCCCGCGTCGGCGATCCGCTCGAAGAACGTGCGCCACGCTGCGAACAGCTCCTCGCGACCGCCCGCGGGGCGCTCCTGCAGGCCGAGCAGGAACGCGAGCCGCGGCTCGAGCCAGCGGCGCTCGTCGTCGTCGGGGATGTGCTCGGCGACCGAGGCCGCGAGCTTGGTGCGCGACACACCGGGAGGGTCGGTCTCCGCGATGCCCGCGCGCATCCGGACCATCTCGCCGAGCGCCCAGAACGTGACACCCTCCCCGTAGGAGGGGCAGCGCCCGTGGTGCCACCAGATCGTCTCGGCGAGCCCGTCGACGTACTTCAGCAGCTCCCACGTCAGTCGCGACTTGCCGATCCCGCCGATGCCCGTCACGGAGACCACGCGGGATCTTCCCTCGCGCCCCGTCGCGTGGAGCATGTCCTTCAGCATGCGGAGCTCCTCGGCGCGTCCCACGAACGGCGGCTCGACCGCCATCCGGTTCTGGCCCTTGCGCTCGGCCACCACGCGGAGCGCGCGCCAGGCGCGGACCGTCCCCTCCTTGCCCTTCAGGGAGAGCTCGCCGATCTCCTCGAACGCGATCGCCCGCGAGGCCGCGCGGTACGTCGCCTCGCCGACGAAGACCGATCCGGGCGCGGCTGCCGACTGGAGCCTGGAGGCGGTGTTCACCATGTCGCCGGTGACCATGCCCTCGGAGACGGCGCCGGGGATCGTGGCGGCCTCGCCGGTGAGGACGCCGCCGCGCGCCTGCAGGGGTAACCCGGTCGACGCGCCGAGCGAGGCCACCGCGTCGACCAGTTCGAGCGCGGTGCGGACCGCACGCTCCGCGTCGTCCTCGTGTGCGACGGGCGTGCCCCACACCGCCATCACCGCGTCGCCGATGAACTTCTCGACCACGCCGCCGTGGCGTTCGATGATCGCCCGCGCCGCATCGAAGTAGGAGGACAGGATCGCCCGCATGTCCTCGGGGTCGTGCCGTTCGGACAGGCTCGTGAAGGACACCAGGTCGAGGAACAGGACCGAGACCAGGCGCCGCTCGGTGGCCGCCGTCGGCGTGGCGGGCGCCGCGGCCGCCGGCTCGCCCCTCGCGGCAAGGGCAGCCCCGCACTCCCCACAGAACTTGCTCTGCGGCGGGTTGGGCGAGCCGCAGCTCGGGCACGCGCGCGCGAGCGGCGCGCCGCACTCCATGCAGAACTTCCGGGACAGCTCGTTCTCGGTCCCGCAGGCGGCGCAGTTCACGGACGTCCTCCCATCGGCAGGCCGAAGCGTAGCGACCGCCGCCGCCCGCGCCTAGGTGTCGACGTCCCCGCTCAGCAGGGTTGGTGCAGGTGGTAGGAGGGGAAGCGCGCGTGCGCCTGAGCCCACGTCGCGAAGTGGACCAGGTAGGTCGGCGACAGGTTCCGCCACTCGGGGTCGTCCGCGCAGTAGATCGTGTCGGCGGTGGGGTAGCGGGAGGCGTAGTAGCCGCCGGCCGACGTGCTGCCCGCGCCGCCCGTGCCACCGTTCGGCGGCGCCCCGATGTAGCGGCGGTAGGCGGCGACCCAGTCCGTCGCCTCCTGGTGCTGGGCGCTCGCGAGCGAGAGCCGGCCCGCACACACGAGGTCGTGCAGGCGGTTCTCGAGGACGTCCTTGGTCCTGGCGCCCCAGCGGCCGGCGTAGGGCTCGGGCCAGAGGTTCCGGATCGCGTTCGACCCGCCCAGCTCGAGCGAGATCAGGTGGTCGACCTCGTGGGCGTCCGGCACCCACGCGACCCCGTAGCGAGCGTAGACGGCGGCCTTGAGCGGGTCCGGCACGTCGCGAACGCTCGAGGCATAGCCAGGGCGGCAGATCTGCGCCACGCCGACCGGCAACGCGACGCCGGGCGTGAGCCAGTGCCGAGGCAGGTCGATGGCCGGCACGGCGGCGCCCGCGGTGGGCTTCGGATGGTGGTGGTGCGATGCGTGGGGGTGGTGCGTCGGATGGTGGTGGTGCGACGAGGGGCTCGACCCGTCGCCTGAGGTCCCGAGCACCACATGCGGCGTCCGCGGGCGCGAGGAGCGGGCCGTCGGCGCGGGCGCGGACGTCCGGCTCGTCGCCTGGCACGCGGCAAGGGCGAAAGTTGCCGCGACGAGCGCCAGCCAGCGCCTCACGGAAGCACGGTATCGGCTCAGGGGGTGCTCGGCGGGAACTCGACGAGACGGCCGTCGAGGTCGCCGAAGTCCCACACGTCGATCGACGGCGGTTCGACGCCGAGCGTGGTGAGCGCGGTGCAGATCTGGCTGCGGTGGTCGGTGCCGTGGTGCAGGGCCTGCGCGAGGCGGATCCCCAGGGGCGCCTCGGTCGCGGAGCCGTCGTCGCGGTGGCGCACGAGGACGACGTCGGGGTCGAGGTCCTGCTTCAGGAGCGCCGCCCAACCGGTGCCGTCGGCCTCCATCGCGGCACGGAGCGCCGCAAGATCCATCGCGTCCTCGTCGATCCGCTCGGAGCGTCCGCCGCTCGTCACGAACAGGTAGGACGCGTCGGCCCCGACGAGGTGGCGCATCGTGTCGATGATCGACCCGTAGGTGCCGGGTACCTCGGTCTCGAGCTGGGTGGGATCGAGCGCCGCGCAGGCGTCGATCAGGCGGAGCGTCGCCCACACGTGGTGGCCGAATGCGTCCTCGAGCAGGGAGCGAGCCATCGCGGGAACCCTAGCAGCACAGGTGGGGACGGTGCGTCGGGCGTGTGACGAAGCTGCGCCATCGGTGGGTGGGCGTGCCCATCGAAGCCCATCGGTGCTACAAGATGGGTATGGCCCGCGTGCGCAGCGTTCCCCGGTCCGTGGTCGCGGCGGTGATCGCGATGGTCGTGGTCGCGAGCCTCGCGATCGGGATCTCCGCCTCAGGAGCGACCTCCGCGCCCGATCTCCCCGAGGTCTCCCCGCAGGCGCTCGTCGCCTCGACCCTCATCGCGCTCTCGAAGCCGTTCTCCGTGTCCGGCGAGGTCCAGAGCACCGTCGACCTCGGGCTGCCGGAGATCCCCGCCTCCCTGAGCAGCGCGGCGGCCGGCGTCGGCGTGTCGAACGCGCTCAGCGCGCTCACGGGGACGCAGCGGCTGCGCGTGTGGCGCTCGCCCGACGGGGTGCGGATCCAGCGGATCACGGACCTGGCCGAGCAGGACCTCGTGGCCAACCGCAGCCAGGCATGGTTCTGGGACTCGTCGACGTCCACCGCGACCAAGATCGACCTGTCGCAGCTCGCGGCATCGATGCCGGCACCGCCGACCGACGCGAAGGCGCAGCTCGCGAACCTCGACCCGACCGTGATCGCTCAGCAGCTGCTCAGCGCGGCTTCGACCTGTGGCGACGTCACCGTCAGCGGCACCGCGGTCGTCGCCGGCCAGGACGCCTACCTGCTCACCTTCACGCCCTCGTCGTCCACGACCCTGGTCGGCTCCGCGAGCGTGGCGATCGACGCGGCGACGCGGCTGCCGCTGCAGGTCGCGGTCACGGCGCGCGGCGGCGACGCCCCGGCCGTCGAGGTCGGTTTCACGAAGGTCTCCTTCGACCCGATCGACCCGTCGATGTTCACGTTCACCCCGCCGCCCGGCGCGACCGTGGTCGACCGGACCGAGGCCGTGACGCAGCGGGCCCAGCAGGCCCAGCACGACGAGGGCGCGACGTCCCTGCAGGACCGCCCACATCCGGTCGTCGCGGGCACCTGCCTCGACACGTCGGTCGCGGTCCGGCTGACGCAGGCGCTGCCGTCGCAGCTGGAGGCGCTGCTTCCGTACCGGGGACCGCTGGTGTCGGCGATCGCGGTGCAGCACGGAGGCGCCACGTGGATCGTGGCGGGGCCGGTCGACGTCGCGACGCTCCAGCAGCGAGCCGCCGCGCTGCCGTGACCGCGACCCCGGCGCTGCGCACCGCCGGGCTGACGAAGCGCTACGGCGACCTGGCCGCGGTCGACGGACTCGATCTCACGGTCGAGCGCGGCGAGCTCTACGGCTTCCTCGGGCCCAACGGCGCGGGCAAGACCACCACGATCCGGATGGCGCTCGGGCTGATCCACGCGACCGCGGGTCGGGTCGAGGTGCTCGGTGAGGAGGTCTCCCCGGGACGGGGGCCGCTCGAGCGGGTGGGCGCCCTGGTGGAGGAGCCGGCGTTCTGGCCGTACCTGTCGGGCCGGCGCAACCTCGAGGCGTTCGCGAGGGCGGGCGGGCACGTCGCCGACATGCGCGCGCGCCTGGCCCGGATCGACGAGGTCCTGCACCTCGTGGGGCTCGCCGACGCGGCGGGCAAGCGCGTGAAGCAGTACAGCCAGGGGATGCGCCAGCGCCTCGGCGTCGCGCTCGCGTTGCTCGGGGAGCCGGAGCTCCTGGTCCTCGACGAGCCGACGAACGGCCTGGACCCTTCCGGGATGCGCGAGATGCGCGAGCTGCTGCGCGGCCTCGCCGACCGCGGCACCACGATCTTCATCTCCAGCCACCTGCTCGCCGAGGTCGAGGCGATGTGTGACCGCGTCGGGGTGATGGCGCGCGGCGCGCTCGTGGCCGAAGGCCCGCCGGGCACGCTCCGCGGCGCCGCCTCGGGCGTGCGGATCGAGGTGGACGACGGCCCGGCGGCGACCCGCGCGATCGCGGCGCTGTCCGGGGTGGCGCTCGAGGGCGGCTCGCCCGGCGACGGTCCGGCCGTGCTGCGCGTGCGTCTGTCCGACGGGTTGGGGCCCGCCGACGTGAACGCGACGCTGGTGCGCGCCGGGGTCCGGGTGAGCGCCCTCGAAGCCGACCGCGACTCGCTCGAAGATGTCTTCCTGCACCTGGTGGAGGGCATCGATGTACCGCGTTGAGCTGGACAAACAGGTCCGGCGCTGGCGCACGTGGCTGCTGGCGGCGGCGCTCGCGTCGGTGCCGGTCCTCGTGGTGATCGCGGTGCGCCTGTCGCCGCCCGTGCCGCAGAACTCGCAGGACGCGCCGCCGTTCCTGCTGCAGATCGTCCGCAACGGCCTGTTCGCGCCGCTCACCGGGCTCGCGCTCGTCCAGCCGTTCTTCATGTCGCTCGCGATCGGGCTGTTCGCCGGCGACGCGATCGCAGGCGAGGCGCAGACGGGCACCCTGCGCTACCTGCTGGTGCGGCCCGTCCGGCGCCCGCGTCTGATCGCGTCGAAGTACGCGGCGGCGATGACGTTCACCGGCGCGCTGCTGCTGATCGTGATCGTGGCCGGCCTGCTCGCCGGCGGCGTCGTCTTCGGGATCCACGCGATGCCGACGTTCTCTGGCACGGTCCTGTCGGTCCCCGGCGCGCTGCTGCGGATCGTGGTCGCGGGCGCGTTCATCCTGCTCGCCGCCTCGGGGATCGTCGCGGTCGGGATGTGGATCTCGACGCTCACCGACTCCGGTCCGGGCGCGATCGTCGCGACCGTGATCGTCGCGATCGCGAGCCAGATCGCCGACCAGATCCCCAGCCTGCACGCGATCCAGCCCTACCTGCCGACCCACGGGTGGCTCGGCTACACGGGCCTGTTCCGCTACCCGCTCGACCTGACGACGATGCGCGCAGGCCTCACGGTGAGCGCCGCCTACACCGTCGTGTTCCTGGGCCTGGCCGTCTGGGAGTTCCGCCGCCGCGACGTCCTGGCCTGAGCGGCGGCGTCGGGGGGCGGTACGGAGGCCGTGGAGGGAGTAGCCTCCGTCGATGGACTACGGGACGTTCGTCGCCCATGTGCGGCTCGACGGGGACCGGCTGGCGACCGTCGCTGACGGCAAGCTCGACGCGCCCGTCCCATCGTGTCCGGGCTGGACCGTGCGGGACCTCGCCACACACGTCGCCCAGGTGTACGAGCACAAGATCGCGTGCACCGACCTGGGGGTGGCGCCCGATCCGTGGCCGCCCGCGTGGCCGGCCGACCGCGACCCGATCGTGTGGTTCGGCGATGCGCACCGCCGACTGCTCGCGATGTTCGACACGCACGACGCGACGGACCCGTCGGCGACGTGGTGGCCGACCGACCAGACCGTCGGGTTCTGGGCTCGGCGGATGGCCCACGAGACGGCGATCCACCGCGTGGACGCCGAGCTCGCGGCGGAAGCCGAGACACCTGTCGATCCCGCGCTGGCGCTCGACGGGATCGACGAGGTGCTGACGATCATGCTCGCGGGCGACTGGTCGGAGGCGCCGATCGAGGCGCCGGCAGGGCAGCGCGTGGCGGTCGAGGCCGGCGGCCGCCGCTGGGTCGTCACGTTCGAGCCGACCGCGATCCTCGTGGTCGAGGAGCAGGGGTCGGCGGACGCCGCCGTGAGAGGCGATCCCTCCGACCTCGTGTGCTGGCTGTGGGGGCGCGCGGCGGACGACCGGGTGGCGCCCTCGGGCCCCCAGGAGACGATCCGGCTGCTGCGATCACGGCTGGAGCTCGCCACGCAGTGAGCGCCGGGGTGCTGGCACCCCGGCACAGGTGAGGAGCGCCTCCCCCGTCCGAGGCACGGCTGCACGCTTGGCGCCGCGTTCGATCCGTTGCAGGATGCACGGCGCCGATGAGGATCCGCCGCGCGTCCAGCCTCGCTCTGCCGCTCGGCGGCGGCTCGATCGCGCTGATGGTCGCCGGGCTGGTCCTGATGTTCGTCGATCGTCACGCCACGATGCCCGAGGCCGCTGCCTCCGCGGCGTGGACGGTCCCCAACGTGCTCGGCGTCTGTGTGAACGTCGTGGCCGTCGCGATCGGGATGCTCCTGGCTCGCAGGCGCCCGCAGAACCGGATCGGCTGGCTCTTCCTCGCGGCGGGCGTCGCGCTCGCGCTCAACACGTTCGGCACGGCCTACGGCGTGCACGCGCTGGTGATCGATCCGGGGTCGCTCCCTGCGGGTCGGTTGGTCGCGTGGCTGGCGAACTCGACCGGGATCATCCCGTCGCTGATGCTCACGTCGATCTTCTTGTTGTTCCCCACGGGGCAGCTGCGATCGCCGCGGTGGCGCCCGGTCGCGTGGGTCATCGGGTCGGCGATCTGCGTGACGACGGTCCTCGTGCTCATCTTCGCGACCCTCGGGTGGTATCACCCGTTCCAGGCACGGTCGGGTGACGGAGGCGGCGGGGTACTCGTGACGCTGGCCTTCGTCCTGCTGTTCATCCTGCCCCTCGTCGCGTCGTTCGTCGGCTCGGTCGCCTCCCTCATCGTCCGGTTCAAGGGGTCGGTCGGAGACGAACGTCTGCAGCTCAAGTGGTTCGCGGCCGCCGCCGTGATCGTGATGGCGACGTTCATCCCCGCGTTCTTGTCCAGCAGCTCGTCGCCTCCTCCCCTGGTCTCGCTGCTGCAGAGCGTGGCGTTCGTGCTCCTGTTCACGGCGATCGCGATCGCGGTGTTGAAGTACCGGCTCTACGAGATCGACATCGTGATCAACCGCGCGGTCGTCTACGGGTCGCTCGGGTTGTTCATCACGCTCGTCTACGTGGGACTGGTCGTGGGCGTCGGCACCCTGGTCGGCGACCGGGGAAGCGTCCTGCTCTCCGCCGTCGCGGCGGCCGTGGTCGCGGTCTTGTTCCACCCCGTGCAGCAGCGCAGCCGGCGCCTGGCGAACCGGGTCGTGTACGGCAAGCGCGCCACCCCCTACGAGGTGCTCGCGGACTTCGCCGAGCGGGTGGCCGGCACCTACGCGCTCGACGACGTGCTGCCCCGCACGGCTCGGATGCTGGCCGAAGGCACCGGGGCCGCACGCGCCGACGTCTGGATCGTGGTGGGCGCGGAACTCCGGGCGGCAGCCTCGTGGCCCGCGGGCGAGATCGAGCCCGTCGCGCTCGGCGCCGACGGGACGGTCGTCGTGCCCGGGGCGACCGCGACGGTGCCCGTGCGCTACCAGGGTGAGCTGCTGGGCGCGCTCTCGCTGCACAAGGCGCCCGGCTACCCGTTCACCTCGACCGACGAGAAACTGGTGTCCGACGTCGCCTCGCAGGCGGGACTCGTGCTGCACAACGTGCGGCTGATCGAGGACCTGAAGGCCTCGCGCCAGCGCCTCGTGGCGGCGCAGGACGAGGAGCGACGCAGGCTCGAGCGGAACATCCACGATGGCGCGCAGCAGCAGCTCGTCGCGCTCGCCGTGAAGGCGCGGCTGGCCGAGCAGGTCGGCGCGCGCGACCCCGAGAAGGGCCGCGATCTCCTGCGTGAGGTGCAGGAGGGCCTGAAGGAGGCGCTGGAGGACCTCCGCGACCTCGCCCGCGGCATCTACCCGCCGCTCCTGGCCGACAAGGGGCTCGCCGCCGCCCTCGAAGCGCAGACGCGCAAGGCCGTGGTGCCCGTGGAGGTCACCGTCGACGGGATCGCCCGCTACCGGCAGGAGGTCGAGGCCGCGGTGTACTTCAGCGTGCTCGAGGGTCTGCAGAACGTCGCGAAGTACGCGCGCGCCACCCGGGCGACCGTGCGGCTCGCGCAGTCCAACGGCACGCTCCTGTTCGAGGTGGCCGACAACGGCGACGGGTTCGACGCCGGGGCGACCACGTACGGGACCGGCCTGCAGGGGATCGCCGACCGCCTCGCCGCGTTGGGCGGCACGCTCGACGTCCGCTCCAGACCCGGGGAGGGAACGACGATCGCCGGCGCGGTCCCCGTGTGAGCCCGGCGGCGCCCCCACACGGACCACGTCTTAGACTCGCGCGATGCCGACCTGCTCTTCGTGCGGCGCCGAAGTCGATCCCGCAGCGCGGTTCTGTCCCTCGTGCGGGAGCCCGCTCGGGCGGACGTGTCCCTCATGCGGGGCATCGGTCGCGGATGATGCCCGTTTCTGCGCCTCCTGCGGGGCCGCCCTCGGGGGGCAGGCAGAGGTGGGCCGGGGGGAGGAGCGCAAGCTCGTCACGATCCTGTTCGCCGACGTCACGGGCTCGACCGCGCTCGGAGAGCAGCTCGATCCGGAGGCGCTCCGCGACGTGATGGACCGATACTTCGCGGCGATGCGCGAGGAGGTCGAGGCCGAGGGCGGCACGGTCGAGAAGTTCATCGGCGACGCGGTGATGGTCGCCTTCGGGGTCCCGGTCGCGCACGAGGACGACGCGAGCCGCGCGCTCCGCGCGGGCCTGCGGATGCTGGCGCGCCTGCCCGAGGTCAACCGCGAGCTCGAGGCCGCGCACGGCGTCGGGCTGCAGATCCGGATCGGGGTCCACACCGGCGAGGTCCTGGCGACGGTCGACGCCGGGCCGGGCGACGCGATGGTGATCGGCGACGCCGTGAACGCGGCCGCACGGCTGCAGACCGCGGCGGAGCCCGGGGAGCTGCTCGCCTCGGAGCGCACGATCCGCTCCGCGCGCGGGTTCGAGGCCGTCGACCGCGGGCCGCTCGAGCTCAAGGGCAAGCGCGAGCGTGTGCGGGCCTTCGCGGTCACCGCGGAGTCAGGAGGCCCCACCCGTGGCCTGCCCGGCCTCCACGCGCCGATGGTCGGCCGCGCGGCCGAGCTCGACCTGCTGCGCAGCGTCTTCGAACGCACCGTCCACGAGCGCCGCCCGCACCTCACGACGATCTACGGTGACGCGGGCGTCGGGAAGTCGAGGCTCACACGCGAGTTCGTCGCGTGGGCCGAGGCGCGCCAGCCCGCCCCGTCGATCCTGACGGGGCGCTGCCTGCCCTACGGCGACGGCATCACCTATTGGCCGCTCGCCGAGATCCTCAAGTCGCACGCCGGGATCCTCGACTCCGATCCGGGTGGGCTGGCCGTCGAGAAGGTGCGCAAGGCGGGCCGCGATCTCCTGACGACCGAGGTCTCCGCCGATCCCGCGCGCGCGACGGCCGCGCTCGCGTACACGATCGGCCTGGAGGATCCGGAGGTCTCGTTCACGAGCCTTGACCCGAAGGACGTCCGCGCCGAGCTCCACGGGGCCTGGCGCTCGTTCTTCACGGCGCTCGCGCTGGACGGTCCGGTGGTGGTCGTCGTGGAGGACATCCACTGGGCCGACCCGGCGCTGCTCGACCTGCTCGAGGAGCTGGCCGACCGGGTGCCGGGGCCGGTTCTGTTCCTGGCGCCGTCGCGGCCTGACCTCACGGCCACGCGACCGACCTGGGGCGGAGGCAGGCGCAACACCTCGTCGGTCGCGCTCGACCCGCTCACCTCCGAGGAGGCCGACGAGCTGGTGTCCCTCCTGCTGTCGGTCGACGACCTCCCGCCCTCGGTACACGACCGGATCCTCGAGCGCGTCGAGGGCAACCCGTTCTACCTCGAGGAGGTGATCCGTCAGCTGATCGACGCCGGGCTGATCGTGCGCGACGCCGACCGCTGGCGCGCGACCGAGGGCGTCGAGGAGGTCGAGATCCCCGACACGGTACAGGCCGTCCTGGCCTCGCGGATCGACCTGCTGGACCCGCAGGACAAGCGGATCCTGCAGGCCGCCGCGGTGGTGGGTCGGGTGTTCTGGCCCGGCGCCGTCTCGGCGCTCACGGGCCTGGGGCAGAGCGACCTCGCGGAGCCGATGCGACGCCTCGAGGACCGGGAGCTCGTGTTCTCGCGGCCAGGTTCCTCGCTCGCCGGCGAGCCCGAGCTGATCTTCAAGCACATCCTCACGCGCGACGTGGCCTACGAGTCGATCCCCCGGCGGGAGCGGCCGGCATCACACGCCGTGGTGGCGGGCTGGCTGGAGCGCTCCGCGCCCGACCGCCTCGCGGAGTTCGCCGAGCTGCTCGCCTACCATTACGCGACCGCGGCCACCCCGGTCGACGGTTCGGCGCCACCCGAGGACGCCCTGCGCACGGCCGCACTGCGGTGGCTGCTGCGTGCCGCCGAGGACGCTCGCCGGCGGTTCGTCGTCAAGAAGGCCCAACGCCTCGCCGAGGAGGCGCTGGCCCTGTCGGTCACGCCCCTCGAGCGGGTCGACGCGCTCGAGTCGCTCGGCGAGGCGTTCGGGCAGGATTACGTCGGCGACCTCGCCTGGCGGTACTTCCGCGAGGCGGCGTTCCTCAGGGCAGAGACGGAGCCCGCCGACGGACGACGGATCGCGAACCTCGCGGCCCGAGCATGCGACTTCCCGCTGCGGTGGCCCGGGTCGCTGCGGTCCGCGATCGCCGAACCCGACGTGCGCGCGACGCAGGACCTGGGCTTCGCTCACCTCCCGCCGGGCGACAGCGAGGAGCGGGTCCGGCTCCTGGGCAACAAGGCAAGCTGGCCGTTCGCCTTCCCCGACGTCACCGACGTCGGAACCCCCGAGCCGTTCGTGACGGCGGGTCTCGAGGCGGCCGAGATGGCCGTGCGGTTGGGGTTGCCGAACCTCGCCTCGGCGTCCTTCGACGCCGCCGCCGGCGCCTGGAGCGCCCTCGGGATCTACCGCCGGTCGTTGCCCGTGTGGGAGCGGCGGCGCGAGGTGATGGACCGCGTCACCGACGGCCTCGAGCTGGGCGACTTCTACGCGATGGGGATGTGGATCCGCTACGAGCTCGGGGACTACGAGGAGGCGATCGCCCTCGGTGCGGAGGGGTTGCGGCGCCTCGGTTCCCTCGGTCCCAACACCCGTGTCCACGTGCTCTCGTGGGCCGTGGTGGCGTTGCATCGGACCGGACGCTGGGACGAGGCCCTCGCTCGGTTCGACGAGTTGCGCGATCTCCTCGACGAGCGCAGGGACGACCCGCCGTACTTCGCCACGCACGCGTTCGGGGCGAGCGCGCTGATCCACGGCTCGCGCGGGGAGACCGTCGAGTCGGACCGTCTCGTGCGGATCCTCGCGTCGCTGACGACCCAGCTGTCGGCCCGCTTGAAGCCGTGGCTCGTTCGGCTCATGGTGCGCCGCGGTGACCTCGACCGGGCAGCTGCGCTGCCCCGCTCGCCGGCCTGGAGGGTCCACGGCGGCGACCTCCACGAGGCGGAGAGCGAGCTGGTCGCGGCGCTCGGCGACCTGGGACGCGCGGCGGCCCTCGCCGAGGAGATGCGACGCGAGGCCGAGACGAACGGCACGAGGTCGCTCGTGCCCTTCGCCGACCTGCTCGACGGGCGCATGGCCCTCGCGCGCGGCGAGGCCGCGGGTGCCGTCACCCTGCTGCGGTCCGCCGTCGACGGCTTCGCGGACCTCGGGTGCCCGTGGGAGCGGGCGCTCGCCGAGGTCGACCTCGCGCGGGCGCTCGGCGCCGCCGGTCGGAGCGACGAGGCCGGGTCGGTCGCGGGGTCGGCCTTCGCCACCTTCGACGCGCTCGGCGCGACCGCGGACCTGGCGACGGAGCGACGGCGGCTCGAGGCCTGAGCCGGCTCAGGGGTGCGGCGGCCAGATCGCGCCGCCGGGCGGACACACGAGCACCCCGGGCGGCCCGAGCCCGTGTGGGAAGCACTGGAACTCGAAGTGCATCCCGTCGGGCCGCATCCACCAGCCTCCCCAGGTGAACCCCCACCGCTGGAAGATCGCGACGAGTCGAGGGTCCTGGTGCGGAACCGCGCCGACGAGGTTGTCGTGGACGTTGATGTCGATCGCGCCGCCGAACGCGTGAGCCGACAGGGCATGGCCGATGCTCCCGGGGATGATCCGCGGCGCGAAGCACCCGCCGTAGTCGTTCGTGTGGATCAGCGAGGCGAGGCCGCGCCGCTGCGCCTCCATCAAAGCTCCCCGCAGCTGGGGGATCAGCGCGGCGTTGCAGGTGACGCTGCCGAGGATCGGCACCGAGGCGGTGACGATGTGCGCCGCCCGCCACGCGCCCGACATGCGGAGGTACTCGCCCGGGAGCAGGTCCGGGCTCGCGGCGAACTCGCCGAACGCGGCCTTCAGCATCACCGGCGGCAGCACGGCGTCCGCCTGCCGCAGGAAGTGCGCCTCCCCTGGCGGACGGATCCGCATCTGCGTGCCGGGTGGGACGAGCGCCCTGATCTCGTGCTCGGGCAGGTGGCCGGCGGCCTGGACCAGGAGGTACTGCTCGGCGGTGATCCCGAGCGCGGCGGCGGTGCGCCGCGACACGAGCAGCTCGTGGCCGCCGATCACCGCGTCGGGAACCACGCCGGCGACCTTCACCGAGCGGCTCCCGAACGTGAGGGTTGCCCCCGGCCCGAGCCGGCGCAGTCTCGCGGAGGTGGCGCCGAGGATCGCCCGCCCTGTCGCCAGGTCCCCGAGCAGGTGCCGGTCCTGGACGGGGAGGAACGGCTCCAGCTCCTTCGGCGACGCGCCGGCCAGGTCGAGGGGGATCGCCATCCCCGCGGGCGGCTGATCGACGACCTCGCTGGAGGCCGCGTAGGACCGGGTGAGCCAGACGGTGCCGCCGACCACCGTCGCCGCGTGCTGGATGCCGGGGAGGCCGGCTGCCTGCTGCCCGAAGTCCGGCGGGAGGCCGCCCTGTGTCCACACGAGCGTGGTCTCCGCCACCGGGTCTGCGGCCGCCGCGGTTATCGGCGAGGGCCCCTCGCTCGGCGTGGCGGGCGGCCGCTCGGAGCGGGTCGGGGTCCGCGCGCTCCCGGTCGACCCCGTGCAGGCCGTCGCGAGGAGGAGCAGCGTCACGAACGCGAGACGGGCATGCCCGCCGGTCGGCCTCATCGCCCCATCCTGTCACCACGAGGGATGATGACGGGGGGTGGAGTCGATGAGGTTCGGACGGTACGTGTTCGGGTCGATCGAGATCGATGGCCAGACCTACGACCACGACGTCGTGATCGAGGACGGCCGCATCCGCAAGCGGAAGAAGGGCCCTTCGAAGCAGCTTCGGTCGCGGTACGGGCACACGCCGCTCACCGCCGCCGAGGACATCCCGTGGGGCTGCCGGCGGCTGGTCGTCGGGAGCGGCTACGACGGCGCGCTCCCCGTGCAAGACGACCTCGCCGAGGAGGCTCGAGCGCGCGGTGTGGACCTGGTCGTGACGCCGACCGAAGAGGCGATCGAGCTCCTCGGGCGCGATATGCGGGACACGAACGCGATCCTGCACGTGACCTGCTGATCGCCGAGCCGCTCGGCACGCCGCGAGCGGGACCTACGGCCTGGCGCTCGCGTCCCCGTCGGACTCACCCTGTCCGAGGAGGTGACGGACGATGACGACGAGGGCCGAGGTCGAGGCGCTCTGCAAGGCGGCGTTGGACGAGGAGAGCAGCTGGCGCGAGGGTGGACCGGACGCTCGGAAGAACGCGTACGAGCGGTTCCAGCACCTGGTCCACGCGATCGCCGATCTCACCGGGCGGACCTACGAGGACGTGATGAACGACGCGGTCGAGGAGTGGGTGACCGTGCACTTCTGCTCGACGTCTGCGAACCACGAGCCAGCCGCCGAATGGGAGGCCGCGGCGCACGTGGAGGGCTAGCGAGCGCGTCGGACCCTCCGCAGCATCGGCGATAGGCTCGCCCCCGGGGACGGGAGGCACCGATGGCG
>JBLMXP010000110.1:0-3417 GCA_050257835.1 Planctomycetaceae bacterium
CCTCGCCGCTCAGCACGTACGTGCCGGTCCCGTCGGGGTCGACGGGCATCGTCACGCAGATCGTGTGGCTCCCCGAGGCGCCGCAGACCGCGGCGGCCGCCTGCAGCGGCGCGGGGTTGACGCCGAGCGCAGCGGCGGTCGTGAGCGTCATCAGGCCGGCGCCGAGCGCCGAGCCGAAACGCCTGCGACGGAGCCGTCGAGCGCCACGGAGCGTCCCACCGGTCATCTGCGTCCCTCCCGTTCCCGCCCATGCCGATGGCGGCCGCACATCGGCTGGAACCCCCCGGATAGGAAGTGTCGCACGCGGGATGGGCCGGGCATCGTCTCGACGGCGTAGGTGGGCTACGGTGCAGGTGAGATGAGGCTCCCTCGCGCCGTCGCCGGTGGGGTCGCGACCCTGGTCGCGGCCGCCTGTTGGTGCTCGCTGGCGGCCCCGCCCGCGGCCGCGGTCTCGGCCGCGCGCCCGCTGCGGTTCCTGTTCACCCGCTACGCCGCCGACGGCGCCACGGCCTCGATCTGGGTCGTGAGCCCGACCGACGGCTCGCACCCTGGCAAGGTCTACGGCGTGCGCGGCCGGTGGGCCACCTCGGCGCGGTGGAACCCGCGCGGCACGAAGATCGCGTTCGTCCGCGACCATGCGCTCTGGGTGATGGACGCCGCGGGCCGCCACGCGCATCGGGTCTTCAACCAACGCTACGTGTCGAACCCGGTGTGGTCCCCCGACGGGCGGAGGCTCGTGTTCGCGTGGGCGAGCCGGCGCGGGCGCGACCTGTTCGCGATCCACGCCGACGGCACGGGCCTGCGCCGGCTGACGCGCACGGCGGCGGTGAGCGAGTTCGCCGTCGGCTGCACGCCCGGGGGCGCGATCGTCGCGACGGTGCTCGCGCCCGGCGGGTCGGTGATCCGCGTCTTCACGTTCGACGGCGCCGCGCGCAACCGGGTGGGCCGTGTGGGCGACCGCGCCTACGACCTGTCCCCCGACGGGACCGAGGTCCTGTTCGTGCGCGGCGCCCGCGCGCGGATCGCCGCCGCCGACGGGGCGGGCGTGTCGCGGGTGGTGCCCGGCCTGGACGCGGTCGCCCCGATGCTCGCCGGCACCGGCTGGCGGGTCGTGTCCGTGCGCCGGCTCGCCGACGGGACCGACGACCTGGTCTCGGTGCGCCTGGACGGCACCCACCGCGTGCGCCTCACCGACAACGCGGTCGACGACGAGACGGTGCTGCTCGGGGCCTAGCCCTCAGCCGGTGCAGGTGGCGCGCTTGGTCCAGCGCTCCACCACGGTCTGGCCGTCCTTCGACGTCAGGTGGTACTGCTGGCGGAGCACGAGGTCGGGCGAGGAGCCCGGCGCGCGGAGCGCCGTCACGGTGATCCAGTTCGTCGTGGTGGCGGGGTGGCCGCCGCTCGCGGCGCCGATGTGCTCGCGGAGCGAGACCCAAGCCTTGTAGACCGTCCCGCTCTCGCCGACCCCGCGCAGGTGCGGCGACGCGATCGACCGGTGGAACCGCCACCGCGTGCCGTGAGGGGTCTCGACCTGGACGTCGCGCTCCGTGAACCTCAGGGCGCCGCGGATCCGCACGCGCTCGTCGGTGCACGGATCGCGGAGCGTCTCGTCCTCGCGGACCGTGTAGTGCACCGTGCGGTGGCTCGGCTTCGCCGTCGCCGGGCTCACCGGGCCCAGGAGCGCCACGCCGGCGGCGAGCAGCACCGTTGCCGTGCGCGCACGCATCTCGAGGACCCCTCCCGACGCCAGACCGTCGCGAGGCACCATACCCGCGTCGACCGCCTACGCAAACGACCCCCGGGTCACACCCGGGGGTCGTCGGGGGGCTGGTCGATGGCTTTCAGACGGCCTTGCCGATGCCGAACTCGAAGATCCTGCCGTCGTTCTCGTTGGGGTTCGGAACCGTGCCCGAGTTGTTGTCCACCCCGCGGTCCGCGACGTAGACGTGGCGGACCTTCCGGTTGAACGAGCCCGGTCCGACGATGCACGCCGACGCGTGGTAGATGCCCGAGGTCGAGATGTCGAAGGTCTTGACGAGCTTGCCCTTGAGCGTGGCGACCACGATCACCTGGTCGGCGCCGCTGACCAGGACCACGCGCTTGGTGGGCGGGTCGTAGCACACGCCCTCTGGCTCGCGGATCCCGAGACCCGCGGTGTCCCAGGAGGTCACGACGTCGTCGCCGGCCGGCGCCTCGCCGTCGAACACGCCGTCGGGGCCCGGCTTGATCCGGAACACCTTCTGCGCGTTGCCCGGGCCGGCCGTGGTCCCGTTGTTGCCGTCGCTCACCAGGAGCGAGTGCCCCGCGACGTCGATCCCGTTGGGGTCCTTGCTGTTGAAGCTGTGCGTGCTGAAGGAGGTCACGACGTCGTCCTTGGTCCCGATCTTGTTGTCGGGCCCGGCGTGGACGATGAAGACCTTGTCCTGGGAGTCGTCGGTGACGAACAGCGGGCCGGTCGGCTTGCGCATCGCGCAGTCGGTGGGCTCCGAGGAGTAGGCGAGCGTGCTGAACGAGCGCTGGACCTTGCCGGTGAGCGAGGTGATCCAGACGTTCGCGCCCTTCCAGTGGTTCGTCTCCTCGACCTCGGAGTCGCAGACCACCAACTGGTCGGTCTTGAAGATGTAGCCGAGGCCCGTGGGGTCGGTGCTGGGCTTGTGCCAGGTCGAGGTCTTGCGGATCTTGACGAGCTTCGCGACCGGGGTGGCCGCGGTGGCCGGGACGGTCAGGACGGACAGCAGGACGAGGGAGGCGACCATGGTGGCGATGGCCGCTCCCACACGGCGGGCGCGTGCGGTGGTGGTCATGCGGGCAACTCTACGTAGGGGAAACGTTCAGGTCCTCCGTCGTCCGGCGCAGGAACCGTACGACGGATGAACCGCACGCTGCTCCTCACGCCGTGAACTCCACGTGGAGCACCGGCGCGAACGCCGCGCCTCCCTCGAAGGACTCCGCCACCCGCCGGCCCGAGCCCGTGACGATGAAGTGGATCGCGTTGCCCGGCGCCCAGCCCGACAGGGACACGACCTGGCTCACGACGCTCGACAGGTCCGGCGTCTTGGCCTGCGCGATCGGCTGGTCGATCGTCCCCCAGGGGTCGGGCGTCCAGGTCACGCCGCTCGTGGTGCTCCGCGTCGAGAGCTTGTTCCTCGTCGAGGCCTGCGGCGAGTTCGCCACATCGTCGGCCGCGAGGGTGACCGTGGTGGGGTCCGACCGGGCCTCGTCGGGCCAGAACTGGATCCACGCGGCCGTGACCGTGGCCCCCTTCGGGATCTGCAGGTTCGGGAACCGCAGCCCGACCGCGGTCTGGGGGGTCGAGCCGTCGAGCATCATGTCGAGGTCGGCGTTCTTCTTCCAGACCTTGCCGGTGTTCCGCTCCTCCGTGTCGTCGAGGCCGTTGGTGATCTTCACGTCGATCGA
>JBLMXP010000111.1:0-3756 GCA_050257835.1 Planctomycetaceae bacterium
ATACCGTCTGGGTGAAGCGGGCCGTGATCCCGGATGTCACGTGAAACGCCGGATCAACACAAGCGCCAACGACAACTACGCGCTCGCTGCCTAACACCGTTAGGTAGCCGCCCTCCCCGTGTGCCTGCGGTCGGGGAAGGGCGTCACTGAGCAGGCTCACCGCGACGGCTCCGCCCGGGGGTCGCCGAGGGACATCGCACCCGGGCTGGCCGAGAGGTCCTCCGCCGATGGGAGCCTCGAGGCGAGATCTCACCATCGGCTGCGCCCGGAGAAGCCCCAGAAGGTCGTGCGGACACGCGGGTTCGAATCCCGCCACCTCCAAGAACGTTGCGAGGCAGTTGCGCGCGCAACGCTGTTGGAGGTGATTCAGCCGGTTTCGCCGTAGCGCAGGAGGATCTCTCTTGCCCAGGCGATCGCGTCCTCCACGCGGATGCCTGCTGGTTGCGGCCGTGTCCAGAGCTCGAGGTTCTCGGGTCCGTTGTCGTCTCGAACGCCGTTCTTGTGGTGGACGTTCTCTTCAGGAAGCAATGGTCTTCCCAGGATCGACTTCATCACCAGGATGTGCTCGAAGACGTAGCCGCCGGTCCTCGCGCGCGGGTGGCCGGGCAAGCGGATCATGGGGTATCCGGCATGGTGCCGCGTCCCTCCACCCTTCCAGTTGTGGTTCCGAGAGCCGCCCTGGCCCAGTCGGAGCCAGCACTGCCAGCAACGTGGCGACTTCCTCTGCTTCGGGCTCCCGCACGTGCAGCGATCCCTCGATCTGCACGCCGGGCAGTCGAGATGGCGACTCGATGGCTCGAACGTTCTGTTGCACGAGCGGCACGTGCGCACCCATCCATCCTTGCCGTCGCTGTACGGACGCGCTGTGACCCTAGTCACATGGGTCGCGACGTCGGCTGCCGGCCGCTCGCTCGCCCAGCGGCCGCCTCGGATCGGTCTACCGTCAGGTCCGCCCGGGCTGAGTCGCAGCGCCTACCTCACTCGCCTTGCGGCTCGCGACCTCGGTAACGAGGGTGGCCCGGGGCCAACAGCGAGCCGCAAGGGTCGCATCGAGACCGATGAGCGTGGCCGAAGGCCCCGTGCGGTTCAGGCTTCTTGGATCTTCGCGGTCGCGAGCACCTTGCCGTCGGGGCCCGTGAGCGTGAGCTCGTCGAACGACGTGATGGCGTGGCCGGTGACGAGCCAGGTCGACGACGTGCCGTACTCCCCGCTATGCAGCGGCGGCAGCTCGATCGTGCGGCCGTCGGGCGAGAGCAGCGTGGCCGTGGAGCCTTGCGGCACGTCGCCGCGGACCAGGACCAGCCCCCACGACGTCCAACCGCCGGTGGGGTCGCCGTCGTAGAGCAGGACCTGACCGGACAAGCCGCCCGAGCCGTGGAGCTCGCCGATCCGGAACTCCTTGCCGCCGAGGGTGGCCAGGAGGTTCCGGTAGGCGCCGGCGTCGGCGGTCGCGAGGTTCGCGCGGTGGGCCTGGGTGGCGCCGAACACGATCGAGCCCGCGACCAGGAGCACCGCGAGCGAGGCCGCGACCGCCAGCAGACCGCTGCGCCGGCGCGCGGGGCGGCGCGCCGCGGCCGGCTCCGCGGTCGTGGCGGGCACGGGCTCGTCCCACTCGTCGGCCAGGTTGCCGAGCACGCGGTCGCGCAGCTCCTCGGGCGGCTCGTGGTCGTGGGTCGCGAGGGAGAGCGTCGCGAGCCCCTCTTCGAGGGCCAGCCGCTCCTGTCGGCACGTCGAGCACCCTCGCAGGTGGCGGCGGACACCGGCGTCGGTCACGTCGTCGAGCGCGCCGAGCAGGTACTCGGGGAGCAGTTCCTGCGTCTGGTCACACGTCATCGTCGGCCTCCCGGGCCATCTCCTGGCGCAGCCGCAACAGGGCCGCGTGGATCCGCGTCTTAGCCGTGCCGAGTGGGATGCCCTCCAGCGCAGCGACCTCAGAGGTCGTGCGACCACCGAAATACGCGAGCTCGAGCGCGGAACGTTGCTCGGGCGACAGGCTCGCCATCGCGCGGCGCGCCCGCCCGGCGAGGTCCCCGACGGTCGCGCGCTCCTCGGGACCCGGCGAGGGGTCGTCCTCGCGCGGGGTGCCGATCGCCTGCAGCGAACGGGCCTCCACCACGCGGCGGCGGATCGCGTCGATCGCGAGGGACCGCGCCGCGAGCAGCACGTAGGTCTCCAACTTGCCGCGGGCCGGGTCGAACCGGTTCGCGGTCCGCCAGAGCTTCACGAACGTGTCCTGCACGAGGTCTTGCGCCGCCTGGTCGTTGCCCAGCATCACGATCCCGAGTCCATAGATCCGCGAGGAGAACCGGTCGTACAGCTCCCCGGCCGCGCGCTCGTCACGGGCCGCGAATGCGGCCATCATCGCCTCGTCGGCGGCCGGGTCGTCCGTTCTCATCCTTCGCACGGTACGCCTTGCAGTACGAACGGGCGACCCGGGCGGTTCATCGGCCCAGGTCCCGCATCGACGGGGGCCGAACGACCCTGCGGCGCTCATCCGGCGGATGCGAGGCTGCCGTCGGGAACGCCGGAGGAGGCGACCGATGGAGTGCCCGGTGTGCGGCTGTCACGCCGACGTGGAGGAACCCGCCGGCGACTTCCAGCTCGTGACCTGCGCGTGCTGCGACGCCGTTTGGCTCGTCGTCCGCGACGAGCTCGAGCGCATCCTCGTCGGTACCGAGGACTGAGCCGTCCTCGGAACCGCCTGGGGCAGCGACGTTCGCGCCCGGGTCGCGATGGGAGCGCATGCCGCGCCCGCGCTCTCGGCCCCCTCGCCGGCGTTCCCGCCTGTGTTCAGTGGGTGCCGGCGCTCGCCGCGTCGGGGACCATCCGGTCGGCACGGAAGCGACCCGCCGCGAACGGCGCGATCAGCGGCGGCGTGCGCCCGGTCGCGATCAGCTCGGCCATCGTCTGCCCGAAGATCGGCGAGCCCTTGAAGCCCCAGGTGCCCATCCCGACCGCGAGGAAGAACCGTCGAACCTCGCTCTCGCCGAGGATCGGCGAGGAGTCCGGGGTCATGTCGCACAGGCCGGTCCACTGGCGCATCGCGCGCGCTTTCGCGACCACGGGGAAGATCTGGATCGTGCGCTTGGCCGCCTCGGCGAGGAACCCGAACGTCGAGCGCGTCGAGTACGTGTTGTAGGGCAGGATCTCGGCGCCCACGAGGATCTCGCCGCGCGCGGTCTGCGACGCGTAGACGTACAGGTCCATCGAGGAGAGCAGCCCGTCCAGGACGTGGCGGTAGGGCTCGGTCACGAACGCCTGCAGCGCGTAGGTGCCGATCGGCAGGCGAAGCCCGGCCATCTCCGCGACCGTGCTCGCGTAGCCGGCGGTCGCGTTCACCACGCAGCCGGCCGAGACGACGCCGCGGTCGGTCACGACCCCCCGGCACTCGCCGTCGACCACCTCGACGCCGGTGACGGCGGTCTGCTCGTGGATCTCGACGCCGAGCCGCTGCGCCGCCGTCGCGAACCCCCACACGACAGAGTCGTGCCGAGCGAACGAGCCGGGGGGGTGGTAGGAGGCGCCGACCACGGGGTACTCGCCACCGCCGGAGAGGTCGACGTGCGGGTTCATCCGCGCGACCTCCTCGGGCGTGAGGATGTCGGTCGCGACCCCGTAGGTCCGGTTCAGCAGCGACTTGTCGCGCTCGACCTCGAGCGAGTCCCACGTGTGGCAGAGGTCGAGCTCGCCCTGCGTGGAGAACAAGACGTTGAAGTCCAGCCGCTGCGAGAGCGTCCGCCAGATCTCGAGGCTCGC
>JBLMXP010000112.1:0-2746 GCA_050257835.1 Planctomycetaceae bacterium
CTACCTGGCAGGCTACGGCAACACCTCGGCGGCCACGCTGCCGATGGCCCTGACGCTGGCGGAGGAGGAGGGTCGCCTGCGAGACGGCGCCCTCGTTCTGCTCGCCGCGTTCGGCGCCGGCCTGGCTTGGGGGGCGACCGTGGTGGAGTGGGGATGCGCCGATGGCTGACGGGTGCGCACTCGTGACCGGAAGCGCTCGCGGGATCGGAGCCGCAAGCGCGATGGCGCTCGCCGGTGCCGGCTGGCCGGTCGCGATCAACTACCGAAGCGATGTCGCCGGCGCGGAGGGAGTGGCCGATGCGATCGGCGAGGCCGGCGGCCGCGCAGCGGCGGTCCAGGCCGACGTCTGCGACCCGCAGGCCGTGGGGGATCTCTTCGAGTCGGTCGAGGAGCGCCTCGGCGCGGTGCTCGTGCTGGTCAACAACGCCGGGATGCGAGCGGACGGCCTGTCCCCGCAGCTGGGCGACGACGAGTGGGAGCGGGTGCTCGAAACCAACCTGTCGGCGGCATTCCGGGTCACGAGGCGGGCGCTCAAACCGATGATTCGCGCGCGTTTCGGCCGCGTGATCAACATCGCCTCGGTCGTCGGACCGCGCGCGAACGCCGGGCAGGCCAACTACGCGGCCTCCAAGGCGGGCCTGATCGGATTCACGAAGACGGTCGCCGTCGAGGTGGCCCGCCGGGGCGTCACGGTGAACGCGGTCGCCCCCGGGCTCGTCGAGACCCAGCTCACGGACGGCGTCGGCAACGGCCTGCTCGATGCGATCCCCGCGCGCCGCCCTGGGACGCCCGAGGAGATCGCCTCGTGCGTGCGCTTCCTGGCCTCGGAGGAGGCCTCATACGTGACCGGAACGACCCTGACCGTCGACGGCGGTCTCAGCGCCTGAACACCAACGAAAGGAGACGGACGAATGCCAGCCCAAGCGACAACCGAGAGCGTCGAGCAGGTGATCTTCGACGGCCTGAAGGAGGTCGGCGCGGAGGGGGACGTCGCTCGCGACGCGACCTTCGAGGAGCTCGACGTCGATTCCCTCGACCTCGTCGAGCTCGCCCAGATGATCGAGGACGAGTTCGGCACAGAGCTCCAGGGCGAGGACGTCAAGGACCTGACCAACGTCGGCCAGGTGATCGACCTCGTGGTGGCCAGATCGCAATGACCCCCGGCGTCATCACCGGAATGGGCGCGGTCACACCGCTCGGCGTCGGCGTGGACGCGCTCTACGGGCGCTGGAGCGACGGCGAGTGCGCCATCACCGAAGGCCTCGCGCGCTGCCGCGACTTCGACCCGACCGAGCACCTGAGCCGCAAGGACACCAGGCGCACCGACCGGTTCACGCATTTCGCGCTCGTCGCAGCGGAGGAGGCGCTGGCCGGCGCGTGGCCCGACGGCCTGCCGTACGAGCCGGAGCGGATCGGGTGTGTCGTCGGCACCGGCATCGGGGGCCTCGGCTCGCTCGAGCAGCAGCAGGACGTCCTGCGCGAGAAGGGCCCGAAGGCGGTCTCGCCGCTCGCCGTGCCGCTGCTCATGGGCAACGCCGCCGCCGCGGCGGTCGCGATGCGCAACGGCCTCCACGGCTCCTCGTTCGGGGTGATGTCCGCCTGCGCGGCGGGCGCCCACGCGATCGGCGCGGCGCTGCGGATGATCGAGGCCGGCGAGGCCGACGCGGTGGTCGCGGGCGGGGCCGAATCCGCGATCGCGGGGGTTGCGGTCGCCGCGTTCGCGGCGATGGGCGCGACGTCCCCGAGCGGCGTCTCGCGCCCCTTCGACGCCCGGCGGGACGGCTTCGTGATGGGGGAGGGGGCGGGCGTCCTGGTGCTCGAGGACGCCGAGTGCGCGGCCGCCCGGGGGGCCGAGCCGCTCGGGGAGATCCTTGGCTATGCCGCGAGCTCGGACGCCCATCACCTCACGGCCCCCGAGCCCTCCGGCCGCGACGCTGCCCGGGCGATCGAGCTCGCCCTCGCCGATGCAGGGCTCGAGCCGTCCGACGTGGACTACGTGAACGCGCACGGGACCTCCACGCCGCTCAACGACCGCAGCGAGACGGAGGCGCTCAAGGTCGCGCTCGGGGACGAGGCGCGCCGGATCCCCGTGTCGTCCACCAAGTCGGCGATCGGCCATCTGCTCGGCGCAGCCGGCGCGGTCGAGGCGGTCGCGACCATCGAGACCCTGCGGCGCCGCCTGGCTCCGCCCACGGTCGGCTGGGAGGAGCGCGATCCCGATCTCGACCTGGACTACGTGCCGGGTGAGGCGCGGCCGCTGGAGCACCGGGGCAACGGGAACGGGAATGGGCGACTGACCGGGCTGTCGAACTCGTTCGGGTTCGG
The DNA here is from genome assembly GCA_050257835.1 of Planctomycetaceae bacterium. Classification (GTDB taxonomy): domain Bacteria; phylum Actinomycetota; class UBA4738; order UBA4738; family HRBIN12; genus AC-51. The sequence goes on from JBLMXP010000112.1 coordinate 2,326, forward strand.
CGGTCACAACGCGGTGCTCTGCCTGACCGCATGACCGGCCTGGCCCTCAGGGAGGAGACCGCGGTCGCGCGGGTTCCACAGCCACAGGAGCGGCTCGAGGAGCTCTGCGATCCGGGCTCGTTCGCGCCACTTCGCACCGAGGCCCGTTCGCCGCACCTGGGCCCGCGCGCGAGTGCGGGCGACGGTGTGATGGCCGGCGCCGGCCGAGTCGGCGGCCGGCCGGTCTTCTGCTACGCGCAGGACCCGAGCTTCATGGGCGGCTCGCTGGGCGTCGCACACGCGGACTCGATCGTCCGTGTGATGCGGCTCGCCGCCCGCGCCGGCGCCCCCGTGATCGGGCTGATCGAATCGGGCGGCGCGCGGCTGCAGGAGGGTCATGGGGCGCTGGCCGGGTATGGGCGGATCTTCCGCGCCAGCGTCG
>JBLMXP010000113.1:0-7082 GCA_050257835.1 Planctomycetaceae bacterium
GCGTGGTCGGCAGCGCGACGGGCGCTCCGACGCCTTGGTCCTGTTCGGCATCACGGGCGATCTCGCCTACCAGAAGATCTTCCCGGCGCTGCAGGCGATGGTCCAGCGCAAGAGCCTGGATGGGCCGGTCGTGGGCGTGGCCCGCTCGGGTTGGAGCCGCGAGACGCTGCTCGAACGGATGGAGAAGAGCCTTCAGGAGCACGGCGGCGTGGACCGGGCCGCGTTCGAGCGGTTCCAGGAGCTGTTCGAGTACGTGGACGGGGACTACCTCGACACGGGCACGTTCGCCCGGTTGCACGAGGCGCTCCGCGGCGCGAAGCGCCCACTGTTCTACCTCGCGATCCCGCCCGCGCTGTTCGAGCCGGTGATCACGCATCTCGAGGACTCCGGTTGCGCGTCCAACGCCCGGGTCGTGATCGAGAAGCCGTTCGGCCGCGACCTCGCCTCGGCACGCGAGCTGAACTCGGTCCTGCGCCGCACGTTCCCCGAGGACGCGATCTTCCGGATCGACCACTTCCTCGGTAAGGAGCCGGTGCAGAACCTCGCGTACTTCCGGTTCGCGAACGCGTTCCTGGAGCCGCTGTGGAACCGCAACTACGTCGACAGCGTGCAGATCACGATGGCCGAGGGGTTCGGCGTGCGTGACCGCGGGGCCTTCTACGAGGGCGTGGGGGCGACCCGCGACGTCGTGCAGAACCACCTGCTGCAGGTGCTGGCGCTCGTCGCGATGGAGCCGCCGAGCGGGTTCGACCGCGACGTCTTCCTGACCGAGCGTGTCCGGCTGCTGCAGGCGATCGCGCCGATCCAACCCGACGACGTCGTGCGCGGGCAGTACGAGGGCTACCGCAAGGCGAAGGGCGTGGCGGCCGATTCGACCACCGAGACGTACGTGGCGCTCCGGCTCCGCGTCGAGACCTGGCGCTGGGCCGGGGTTCCCTTCTACATCCGCGCCGGCAAGCGCATGGCGACCACCGCGTCCGAGGTGTTGGTCGAGCTGAAGCGTCCGCCCCGCGAGGTCTTCGACGAGCCGGACCTCGCCCATCCGAACCACGTCGTGTTCCGATTGGGACCCGACGTGCGGATCTCGCTCGGCGCGCGGACCAAGATCCCCGGCGACCGCATGGTGGGCGAAGAGGTCGAGCTGGTCGCCTCGCACCAGCCGGAGGAGGAGATGACGCCGTACGAGCGCCTCCTCACCGACGCGATGGACGGCGACGCCGAGCTGTTCAGCCGCCAGGACGTGATCGAGCGCTCCTGGGAGATCGTCGATCCGATCCTTGACGACGCCACCCCGGTCCACCCTTACGCGGACGGCTCATGGGGACCCAAGGAAGCCGATCGGCTGATCGCCGGCAACGGCGGCTGGCACGACCCGGAGCCCTGAGGGTGGCGTACGACGAGGCTCTCGCAGGTCGGATCCGCGAGCTGATCGCGGACCGGGAAGGCGTCACCGAGAAGAAGATGTTCGGGGGACTCGCCTTCCTGATCGGCGGGAACATGGCGATCGCGGCGAGCGGCCAGGGAGGGATCCTCGTGCGGGTGGATCCCGACGCGTCCGACGGACTGGTCACCTCGACGAAGGCAGACGTCGCGGTGATGCGAGGCCGGCCGATGCGGGGATGGCTCCGCGTGGACGCGCAGCACGTCCGTGATCGGCGTCAGCTCGCGACGTGGGTCGAGCGCGGCACCGCGTATGCGGGGTCGCTCCCGCCGAAGCGCTGAACGGGTAGCTCCAGGCTGCGCGCCTAGAGACCTGCGGCGTGTCGCTCGGCAAGGTCCCGGGGCGCGCAGGTGAGCCAGCCGTCGACGAGCGCATCCTTCAGGTCCTTCTTCCGGACGGCGCGGAGCCGGAGCAGGACCGCCGGGTACCCGTCGAAGTGCAGGATCGTGAAGAAGCCCTCGGGCTTGGCCTGGAGCACGGCCTCCTTCTCGATCAGGTCCTCGACGCGGACCGCGAGGATCGGACCCTCGGGCGGCGGCTCGTCGCCGAACCGCCGGAGGTCGGCCTTGCTGAACGGCCGCACCCACGCGAACGCCTTGCCGGCCACCGACCACGTGCGGTTGCCGTGCCGCTCGCCCTCGGTGACCTCGGGCAGTCCGAGCGCGAGACGAGCCGCGTCGTCGACCGTCGCCACCCCGCGACCGTAGCGCACGGACAGCTCGACGGTCAGGCCTCGGCGCCGCGCCATGCCTCCCGCACCGACACCCGTGCGCCGAAGCGGAGCGCGCCGCCCGCGTAGATCCGCGCCGCCAGCCGCACCAGGCCATAGGTCGCCGCTGCGGTCAGCGCCACCGACGCGACGATCTGCCAAGCCGGGACGCCGCCATGGGCGATCCGAACGATCATCACCATCGGCGCGGTGGGCGGGAAGAGCGACCCCAGCACCGCCACGGCGCTGTCCGGAGACTCGGTCGCCACGAACGCGAGGATGTAGGCGACGAACAGCACAGCCGTCATGGGGAGCGCGAGGCTCTGCGTCTCCTCCTGGCGCGAGACCAACGACCCCGCCGCCGCGTACAGGACCGCGTAGAACCCGTAGCCCAGGACGAACCAGAACACGATCCACCCGAGCGTGCCGGGCGTCGTCGTCGGAAGCGGCGTGGTGTCGGAGAGCGTCATGGCGACGAGCGCCGCGCCGACGATCAGCGCGAACTGCGCGAGACCGACCAGACCGATCCCGAGGATCTTGCCGGCGAGCAGCTCCGCCGGTCGCAGCCGGGACAGCAGGACCTCGACCACCCTGCTGGACTTCTCCTCGACGACCCCGCTCATCACGAAGCCGCAGTAGAAGGCGATCGCCATGAACAGCAGGACCACGCCGACCCGGCCGAGATCCGCCCGCGCTGTCTGCTCCTTGGCGGCGGGCTCCAGGCTCGAGGACGGAAGGGACGGCGGAGCAACGAGCCGCTGCGCCTGCGCTGCGGTGAGGCCGAGCTCGGCGATCGTCTGTTGCCGGTCCAGCGCTCCCACCGCCGACGCCACGGTCGTCCGGAGCTGCTGGTCGACCTCCGACCGCCACACGAGCCTGTTCTCGTCCACCAGCAGGACGGACACGTCGCCCGAGCGGAGCGCGGCTTCCCCCGCGGCCTGGTCGGCGAAGGTGCGGGTCTCGACGGTCAGATCGAGCTGCTCCCCCGCTGCTCTCAGTGCCACATGCAGCTGGGACCCGGTCGTCCCCACGAGGCCGACGGTCCGGGTGGGCCTCACGCCACCGCCGTAGATCTCCGGCGCCATGATCAGGATGACCACGATCGCCACCGCGACGACGGTCGAGAGCTGGAACGCTCGGGTGCGCGCCCGCTGGTCCCACTCGCGGCGAGTCACGAGCCACACGCGCTTCGTGGTGCCGCTCATGCCCTCCACCCCTCGGAGACGCTCTCCATGAACAAGTCGGTGAGCGACGGCGGCTCGAAGCTGAACGCGGTGAGCTCGCCCGCCCGCCGGGCGCCGGCCAGGACCTCGTCCAGGTCGACGGTGGCGTCGACGAGGACGCGCAACCGCCCGTCCTGCTTGCTCGTCACGGTTCCGGTCGCGAGGATCGGCACCCACGGCTGGCCGTCCACGGTGATCTCCAGCGACCGGTAGGGCGAGGCGGCCTTCAGCTCCTCCACGACGCCGGCGAGCACGATGGTGCCGTGGTCGATGATGACGACGTCCTGGCAGACGTCCTCGACCAGGTCGAGCTGGTGGCTCGAGAAGACGACGGCCACACCGTCGGCGGCGGTCTGCACGAGCAGCTCTGCCAAGGACTGGACCCCGAGCGGGTCGAGGCCGCTGAAGGGTTCGTCCAGGACCGCGAGCTCCGGATCGTGCACGAGCGCCGCCGCGAGCTGCACACGCTGCTGGTTGCCGTGGGAGAGCTCGTCCACGCGTGCGGCGGCGCGCTCACCCAGACCGAGACGCTCGAGCCATGCCGAGGCCGCCCTGCCGGCGCTCGCCCCGTCCATCCCCGACAGCTCGGCCATGTACCGGAGCTGCTCGCCGACCTTCATCTTCGGGTAGAGGCCGCGTTCCTCCGGCATGTAGCCGAACCGGGCGCGCTGTTCGGGACCGATCGGCTCGCCCCGCCAGCGCACCTCGCCCCGGTCGGGACGGACCAGCCCGAAGATCGCGCGCATCGTGGTGGTCTTCCCCGCGCCGTTGGGGCCCAGGAACCCCACGATCCGCCCGGGCTCGGCGCGGAAGCTGGCGCCGTCCAGGGCGAGGACGTCACCGAAACGTTTCGTGAGGTCGTGTACCTCGAGCATCCCCCGACTCCTGGCCCCGCGGACCGCCTCGCACACCCTTCCAGGGCTCCTGAGCCATCTGACCAGCCCAGTGAGGCGTCGGAAGGGGTCGAGAGCCTCACGAGTGACGGGACGGGCGACGGATCTACGGAAGGGGGCGCTACTCGCCACGACATCTCGGACCCTTCCGTCCCTTGAGGAGGGAGGCGACAGGACCTGGGGAGCGCGACGCGTAGCCTCGAGGCTGAAGACCGAACGATCGGCACGCTGAACCCTCGGGAGGGCGACGATGAGCGACAGGAACAGCTCGGGCGCGGCGGGCGGGGCGATCTACGCCCTGGGCATCTTCGGCGCGTGGGTCTACTTCTGGCAGCAGGCGGACACGTTCTGGCAGTACGTCCTCGTGTTCTTCCAGGGCGTCTTCTGGCCGGCGTTGATGGTCTACGACGTGTTCCGCGCCCTGCGGTGAAGGTTCGGCTGTCGGAGCGTCCTCGCGCCCCAGGCGATATCGTGAGGTGAGGGGCCCCAGCAGCACGGATCGATGACCGGGACGAAGGCGATGCTGTGGGCCGCTATCTGATCAGGCAGTCACTGTTCCAGGTGCTCGTGCTCTGGATCATCTCGGTCGTCACGTTCTTCATCTTCGTGAAGCTGCCGGCCGGCGACCCCGCGCGTCGCTTCGCGGGTCGCGGCGCTCCGCCGGCGATCGTGGCGCAGGTGCGCCACAACCTCGAGCTCGACCGGCCGGTGCTCTTCCAGTACGAGCGCTTCGCGTCAGGGCTGATCCCGTGGCCCGGCCTCTTCCTGAACGACAATGTCTACTACTCGTGGGTGAACCACGTCTCGGTGCGCTCGAAGATCCTGCAAACGATCCCGGTGACGCTGGCGTTGACGATCGGCTCGGTCGTGCTCTGGCTGATCATCGGGATCCCGATCGGGATCTTGTCGGCGATCCGGCGGCGCTCCTGGGCCGACCGCGCCTCGATGATGTTCGCGCTGTTCGGCGTCTCGATGCCGGAGTTCTGGCTCGGGATGATCCTGATCTACGTCTTCTTCTACAAGCTCCGCTGGGCGCCGCCGACCGGGTTCGATATCGGCGACTCGGTGTGGCAGTCGGTGCTCAAGGGGAAGTTCCTCCTCGCATGGATCACGCTGGCCGTCACGTCCGCCGCCTATTACGTTCGGATCGTCCGCGGCAACATGCTCGAGACCATGTCCGAGGACTACATCCGCACGGCGCGCGCGAAAGGCCTGCCGGAGCGGACCGTCACGTACAAGCACGCGCTGCGGGCATCGCTCACCCCGGTGATCACGATGCTCGGGCTCGACATCGCCGGCCTGCTCGGAGGGGTCGTCATCACCGAGAACGTGTTCTCGCTGCCGGGTCTTGGCGTGTACGCGCTGCAGTCGCTGTACAACCAGGACTTCCCGGCGGTGATGGCGGTGACGGTCGTGGCGGCGATGTTCATCGTCGTCGCGAACCTCGTCGTCGATGTGATCTACGCCTTCCTCGACCCCAGGGTCCGTTACTCCTAGGAACGGGACGGAGCGCCGTCACCGGCGCTCCGTTCCCCCCTCCCCGTCTTGGCGTCTAGGAAGACACCGTCAGGTCGCCGCTGACGACCGGGTAGGCGCTCCCGTTGAACGAGATCGTGTCGTGGCCGGCCCCCGGAGACCCGCCGTCGGTGACCTTCACCGAGATCGGGTACGGGTCGACGACGAGGATCCCCGCGGGGATCACGTAGTCGAACGTCGCCGTGGTCCCATCCACCGCTACGTTCATGACCGGCACCGCGTAGTGCAGGACCTCGTGCGCCGCGGCGTCGATCGTGAAGTCGTCCTCGCGACCGAGGCTGTCGGTCCAGGTTCCCTCGACGTCGCCGTTCGCGTCGATCGTGCCGTGCACGCGCATCCACGTCCACCCGTACGCTGCGCCGTGGTCATCCGGCTTCATGCGGATGTTGAACACGTCGTGACGGACCCTGCCCGTGAACGTCTCGGTCCAGGATGGATCGGGATCGTAGGACCCCGTCCCCGAGAACAGGACGGTCATCGGGAACGTCGGCGTCATCGACGTCACCTTCATGGAGTGGGTGAAGGGCCCAGCTCCTTGATACATCTCGACAACGTCGAATGCGTCGTTCGGCTCCCACGCTCCGGTCCCCGCCTTCACGACCGGGTTCTCCCAGTTCGTGTAGCTGAGGCGGCCCCTCGCCGGCGTGGTCTCGTAGGCCCGGAACCACACGCTCTGCGAGGGACCCGACAGCCCGACCGAGCCTTTCGCGTTCTGCGGCGTCGCGCCCAGTGCCGGCGCGACCATCACCCCCAAGATGGCCAGCATGCCGATCGAGACGACGACGCGTCTCATGGTCACCACCTCCCAACCGCGGGTTCTCCGCGACCGCTCTCGATGGAACCTCGCTCGTGTGGGCCGCGGAAGGGCCGAGGGTCCCCCACGCTTCGGTCCCCCCTCGTGAGCGCTGCGGCCAAGGGCCTGCCGGCTCCGCCCGGGGCGGGTCACCGCCACACGATCCGCTATCGGGATCGGTCCTGCTGGTCCGCCGCGTGATCGGAGGGCCTCGACGTCGCGTCGTGCGCAGGGGACGGGTGGTCCGACCTCGACGGGTGGTCCGACCTCGACGGAGGCGTCGGCCCAGTCAGGTGCCCCCCGCTCGCCGCGTGCCGTGCGGAGCCCGACGGCCCCGCGGCGGCCCGATCGCCCGGCGGCTGCGGCAAGGCGGCCGCGACCGGCGCCGTCGATGGCGCCGGCGCCGGCGCCTCGCTGCCGCCGCTCCGCACGACGACCTGGCTCGGCGACCCGTGCGGAACCGTGCGGTGCAGCGCGCGGTTGAGCG
>JBLMXP010000114.1:0-18715 GCA_050257835.1 Planctomycetaceae bacterium
CCTCGAACGAGGCCTGTGTCCCCGGGGCCGGGTCGACCGTGCAGAAGGCGAAGGCGTCGCCGCCCCCCATGTTGCGGACCTCGAAGCGGAAGCACGCGGGCGCGCCGGTTCCTTGCGGGCATTGCGTCCCGACCGGCTGCCCGACCTCGAAGCGGATCTCGGTGCTCGGCCGGCGGGTCGCGAGCAGGAGCACGAGCATCGCCCCGATCACGACGGCGCCGATCAAGAGGCCGAGCACCGCGAGGAACGCCGGGGAAGTGCGCTCGGGGGGACGCATGTCGGCAGCGTACCCCCGAAAGGCACTGGCGGGGAAGGGTAGGCTTGTCGCCGCGGGGCGTGGCGCAGTCTGGTCAGCGCACGTGCTTTGGGAGCACGAGGTCGTCGGTTCGAATCCGACCGCCCCGACCGACTCGCCGACCCGATGCCGTGCCTTGGTCCTCTGACGTCGTTGAGCGTCATTCGGCCGCTGGTCGGTGACCGACGTGTCCGTCCTCGATCTCGTGCGCGCGATGGCGGGGCGCGAGTGCGCGCCTCGGCCGACGAGGATGCCCGGGGGAGTGGGCACGGCAAGCACCCACCCCGCCGGGTCACGCGGATGGTATCGGCTTCCCCCGGTCGTCCCAAGCATCGGCGTCAGCCTCGCGAGTAGGGCTCCGGAGCTAATCGTTTGGGCGTAGCACGGACGGCTCTTGCCCGCCCCGCTCGGGAGGCGTTGGATGGAGACGCAACGGCGATCACGTCCCAAGCGGGGCAGGGACCACCAGCCCTGGGTCCCGCGAGGGGGGCGACCGTACGATGCGCGAGGGGATGGCACGCACCATCCTGCCCGGGGGGGGTTTCACCACATGCGCGGGAACGGAGGTTCCCCGCCCCTCGCCGGGGCGGGAGACCGCCCCGGGCGGGGATCGCGGCCGACGATACACGCGCGCGACCCAGCCATGTCCGCGACCTCGCTCCGGTCGGCGTGCGAGGTCCGTTCCGGGCGACATGAGCGCGCTCCCCCGCCCGGCCGTGTCGCTCCGACACCGAACCTTCGATTTCGCGCAAGGAGCATGACATGGGATCGATCCGAACGAAGAAGGGAGCACGGCGAGTGATCGCCTTGCTCCCGGTACTTGGGTTGATCTTCCTCGGCATGCCGGCGCTGCTGGGCTCTGCCCAGGCGGTGGCGCCGGTATCCGCTGCAGGCGTCTCCGTTGTCTCCACGGTTCCCGACGGCTCGGCCTTCGCCGGGTCGCTCTCGCAGTTCTCGGTCATCGCCAAGGCCACGAACGGCCAAGGCGATGCCGTCCAGGGAGCCGAGCTCGACCTCGCCGTCACGGCGGGGCCGAACGCCGACGCCGGCAAGAACGGAGCGCAGGCGGACGCGACGTGCGTGTCCGCCGCCGACGGCAAGTGCACGCTTACCGTCACTCCGTTGTCGGGCAAGGCGGGGATAGATCAGATCACGGTGTGGGCGGACAACAACGCCGACAACCTTCTGTCCAACGGAGAGCCCTCGGCCACGACCAGCATCGAGTGGTTCGGTCCCGTGTTCTCCCTGACGCTCGCGCCGACGACGGCCAAGGCGTCGACGGGCACCTGCATCGAGCTCGCCGTGACGATGAAAGACGAGCTCGGGAACCCGGTGCCGGGGGCGAAGGCGATGGTCAGCCAGACCCTCGCGTCGGCGAACCTGACGATCGGCTGTGATCCGAAGCTTGGCGGCGGCGGCACGAGCGGTGCCAGCCCGTATCAGGTCCAGACGACGGATGCGACCGACGAGGACGGCGTGCTGACGTTCGGCGTTTCGTCGGACAAGGCCGGCGCGGAGGCGATCGAGGCCTACTGCCCCGTGAACCCGATCACCGGTCTGTGCGATACGGGGAACGTCGGCACGAAGGACCCGCAGGCGAACGCAACGGTGACCTGGTCAGACGGGAGCGGCCCGAACGTCGTCACGACGCTGTCGGTCGACCCGTCCAACGGCAAGGGCCAGGGCACGAGCGCGGCGTCGTTCACCCTCACGGCGAAGAACGCCGCGGGTGACCCGGTCGGCAGCATCGACGTCGCCTACCAGGTGACGGCGGGACCGAACCAGGGCGCGATCCATCAGGACGCGTGCACGACCGGCAACGACGGCACCTGTGACATCGGGTACGTCAACGCCGGGGGCACGGGCACCGACACCCTCGTGTTCTGGGTGAACCAGACGAGCGGCGGCACGAACACGCCCGGTCCCGACGTCGGCGAACCGCAGACGACGGCCACCTGGCAGTGGTCGGCGCCGCCGGCCGACGCCGCGATCTCGATCGCGTGCGTCGGGTACGGACAGGCGGACACGGCGACGGACTGCACGGTCCCGACCTACAAGGGTTCGGACGCGCTCACGGTCAAGGTCGTCGACGGCTCGACACCGCCCAAGCCGATCGCCGGAGTCGTGGTGGACGTGGCCACGTCAGCGGTCACCGGGAAGGTCACGGTGGCGCCGCTCACGTGCGTCACCGACGCCGGAGGGCTGTGCACGCTGACGCTCACCGACGCCAAGCCGACCGCTGGTGACGGCGCGACGGTCACCGCGACGATCCAGGGCACCGCGAAGCACGCCCACGCGATCGTGACCTGGGATGCGCCCGTGAAGCAGGTGACGCTCACGCCGGCGAAGATCACGTCGCTCGTGCACACGGCGACGACGTGGACCGCGCTGGTCACCGACCAGTTCGTCCCGGCCGAGCCGTTCGCCGGAGTGAACGTGGACTTCACGGTCACCGGTCGCAACCCCTCGGGGACGACCGGGCTGGGCAAGACCACCGACGCCAACGGCAAGGCGACCTTCACCTACACGGACACCGGGTTGGCGAGCGCCAACGGCCACGACGCGATCGTCGCGGCCTCCGGCGCCGTGAACGCGAACGGTGACCAGTACTGGGTCACCTCGCTCGTCCCGACGTCGTTCAAGCTCGTGTTCGGGTCGGTCTGCAGCGGTTCCGCGACCACGGACACGACGATGGTCACCGAGGCGTACCCGGACCCGACCGTCGTGCCGATGTGCGCGACCGCGGTCGGGGTGAACGGGCTGCCTCTGTACGACCAGGACGTCGCCGTCACCTCGACGGGTGTGGGCGCGTTCACGAACGCCGCGGGGTCGGCAGACCTCGGCACGTCCGTCACCGGCACGATCGGTGACGACGGGCGGGCGCCGTTGTTCCTCACCTCGAAGAAGAGCGGGGAGCAGGACGTCGCCGCTGCGATCGGCGGGCTGAACGCCATGGCCACCGAGACCTGGATCCCGGGTCGCGCGTATGCCGTGAGCGTCGGCGGGCTGAACGGCAAGGTCTCGGCGGCCGAGGGCTCGCAGCTGCAGGTCGTTGCTGCGGTCACCGACGCGTACGGGAACGCTGTGTCGTTGGTCCACGTCGACTGGACCGCTTCGGTGCCGGGGATCGTCACGGCGCCTGCCGGCGGCCAGGGCACGACTGACCTGAGCGGTCTGACGAGCGCGATGGTCGTGTCCAACGAGCCGGCGTCCTCGGACGTGCACGCCACGTTGGTGGCAGGCGCCTACCCCGGGCCGGACAAGACCCTCACGGGTGACGTCACGCTGACGTGGGTGGTCCCGACGCCTTCGCTCACGGCCCCGTCGGAGGTCTTCCAGACCGACCCGACGATCACGGTCGCGTGGGGCGGAGTGGACGCGGCAGCGTCGTACAACGTGCGCTACCGCTCCGCGGGCATCACGGGGTCCTTCGGGAAGTGGACCATGCTGAAGACCGGTATCACCGGCACGAGCATGGACGCGACGGGCGAGCTCGGCGCCACCTACTGCTTCCGGGTGCAGGCCGTGGACGACCAGGCCAACGTGTCACCCTGGAGCAAGAAGGGGTGCACGGCGATCCCGCTCGACGACCGGGCGCTGACCCGCAAGGGCGTCTGGACAGCGGGCACCGGTGACGCGTACTACGCGGGGACCTTCCTGCGCACCTCCAACGAGGGCGCGTCGCTCGTGCTGCCGAAGGCGAAGGTCAGCCAGCTCGCGATCCTGATCGACAGGGCCTCCAAGGGCGGCGCCGTCCAGGTGTGGCTCGACGGGACCAAGCTGGCCAGGATCTCCACGAAGGGGAGCGGCAAGCAGGTCTTGGTCGACGTGCCTCTGCCGTCCGCGATGGCGGGCCAGCTCGTCATCACGGTGAGCTCGGCGGGCAAGCCGGTCTCGATCGACGGGGTCGCGATCTCTCGGATCTGATCCCACGACGCATGCCGCAAGCGTGGGGGGCGCGCAAGCGCCCCCCACGTCGTCTCCGGGCCTTGCGGAGCAACCCGGCCGGGGGCTAGCGTGGCGCCCGCTCCCGCTCGAAAGGTGGATCGCGTGTCACGTCTGACCCTGCGCCGGTTCCTCGCGTGCGGCGCCGCCGCGCTCGTCGTCGTCTCCACCGCGGTGGCCGCCGACGCGTCGGTACGGCCGCGCGCCGCCTCCTCCGTCTCGTACCAGCTCATCATCGGACCGATCCACTCGGGCGGGTGGAAGTGGTCCCTTCAGGCGCTCTCGTTCCCCGGGGCGTCGATCCTGCTGGTGAACGCGAGCCACACGGAGTCGACGGGGAACCACCCGGTGCAGACGCACTCGTGGAGCATCCCGCTCAGCAGCGGTGATCTCACCGCCGACCCCAAGGACCTGCGCCCGACGACCCTGTCGACGGGCACGGACATGTCGGTCTACGGGTCCGTCGACGTCAAGCTCACCTCGCCCACGCCGCTCAAGAAGCGGAGCCTGACGTGTCCGGCGACGGGCAAGGTGCTCACGAAGTTCCTCTCCCGCTCCGGCACGTTCTCGGGCACGATCGACCTCCTGCCGAACGCGAGCGGTCTGCCAACCGAGGTCAGCGTCTCCTCGGCCCCCGGCACGATCACGAAGTCCACCGACACGGGCAACACCTGCTCGGGCGGCGGAGGCGGCGGCGGGTGCGCCCGGATCCGCACCTTCTACGGGGACATCATGCCCACCCCGGGCAGCTCCAGCGACGTCAACGCGAACACCGGCAAGGGCTTCGCATGGATCGACCTGTCCTACTCCGAGTACGACGCCACGCACAACGTCAGCATCGGCCACGACATCTCGGCCGACGTACCGCTGACGGCGGTCTCGATCACGAAGTCGGCCGTCACGATCGACGGCACGTCGCTGGCGCCGCTCGCGAGCGGCAGACTGCGCTTCAGCCTCGCCAAGGCGTCCTCATCGGGCAAGACGTGCGTCACGACCGACTACACGCCGACCTGGGTGCGGGGCACGATCACCGCGACCTTCGCCACGGCGACGGTCGCCTACACCGACCCGTTCGACTCGCTCGACGCCACGATCACGAAGAAGGCGTGATCAGGTCGCGAGGTCGGCCTCCCTCGGGCCGCCGCTGACGTCCTCACGTCCGATCCGCTTGCGGAAGACCCAGTACGTCCACACCTGATAGGCGAGCACGAGCGGCGTGAAGATCAGCGCCACGATCGTCATCACCTTCAGCGTGTAGTGGCTCGAGGAGGCGTTCCAGATCGTGAGGTCGAAGCGCGAGCCGAGCGAGGACGGCATCACCCGCGGGTACAGGTTCAGGAAGAACGTCGCCGTGATGCCGACGATCGCGAGCGCCGTGAGCGCGAACGCCCACCCGTCGAGCTTCTCGCGGAGCAGCCACTCGACGGCGGCGACCGCCACGATCGCGAGGATCGGCACGAACGGCGGCACGATCCCGTACTCGCCGAGGTCCCGGGCATTCAGGTAGGTCCACCCCAGGAACGCGAACACCACCGCCGTGGTAGGCAGCGCGAGGAGCTTCGAGACCCGCCGGGCGCGCTCGCGGAGGTCGCCGGTGGTCCTGAGCGTGAGGAACACGCCCCCGTGCAGGGTGAACAGCAGCAGCGAGGTCACCCCGCCGAGCAGCGCGTAGGGGTTCAGCAGGTCGAAGAAGGAGCCCTGCCACGCGAAGCCCGGCCCGATCGGGGTGCCGCGCAGGATGTTGGCCCAGCCGACCCCCCACAGCAGCGCGGGGAGCGCGCTGCCCAGGAAGATCGCCCGGTCCCACCACGCGCGCCATCCCGGCCGTTCGTCCTTGCCGCGGAACTCGAAGGCCACCCCGCGGAAGATCAGCGCCGCCAGGATCAGGAACAGCGCGAGATAGAAGCCGCTGAACAGCGTCGCGTACCACTCGGGGAATGCCGCGAAGGTCGCGCCGCCCGCCACGAGCAGCCACACCTCGTTGCCGTCCCACACGGGCCCGATCGTGTTCACCATCACGCGGCGGTCCGTCTCGTCCTTGCCGAGGAACGGGAAGAGCACGCCCACGCCGAAGTCGAACCCCTCGAGGAAGAAGTAGCCGGTCCACAAGATCGCGATCAAGGCGAACCAGAGCGTCTCGAGGTTCAGGTATCCCTCGTGCATCGTGGCCACCCCCTCAGTAGATCGCGACCGTGGTCGGGGCTTCGGGCGCCGGCGGCTCGGCCTTGCCGAAGCGCGTCAGCAGCGCCATGTCCACGATCGACAGGAACCCGTAGATCAACGTGAACCCCACGAGCGTGATCACGACCGAAGCCGTTCCCACCGCGGCCGAGACGCCGGCGCGCGTCGTCATCACGCCGAACACGACCCAGGGCTGGCGCCCCATCTCGGTGAAGATCCACCCCATCGAGTTCGCGAGGTAGGGGAGCGCGATCGCCGGCAGGAACGCCCACAGGAGCCATCGGGTCCGCTCGTAAGCCCTCTTCCGCAGGAACCACAGCCCGAGCAGGGTCAGGCCGATCATCAGGAACCCGGCCCCGGCCATCAGCCGGAACGACCAGTAGGTGATCCAGATGATCGGGCGGTAGTCGCCGGTGCCGTAGGTGCCCTGGTACTGCGCTTGGATGTCGTTGATCCCCTCGACCTGTCCGTTCCAGGTGTTCGTCGCCAGGACCGACAGCATGTGCGGCAGGGTCACGTTGACGTGGTTGCGACCGTCCGCGACGTCGCCGACGGCGAACAGCGAGAACCCCGCGCCGTCCTGCGTCTCCCACAGCGCCTCGGCCGCGGCCATCTTCATCGGCTGCTGCTTCGTCATCAGCTGGGCCTGCAGGTGCCCGCTGAACGCGACCACGATGGCGGCGACGCACGTGATCACCAGGGCGACCGCCGAGGAGGGCCGGAAGACGTCCACGTCGCGACCCTTCAACAGGTGCCACGCCGACACGCCGAGGATGAACATCCCGCCGGTCGCGAGCGCCGCGGCGATCGTGTGCGGGAAGCTCGCCCAGAGCGTCGGGTTCGTCATCACGGCCATGAAGTCGGTCATCTCGGCGCGGGCGGCCGCCCGGTCGATCCCGTAGCCGACCGGATGCTGCATCCACGCGTTCGCCGCGAGGATGAAGAACGCGCTGATGCACGTCCCGATCGCGACCAGCCAGATCGACGCGAGGTGCGCGCGCGGGCTGAGGCGCGACCACCCGAAGATCCACAGCCCCAGGAAGGTCGACTCGAGGAAGAACGCCGCGAGCCCCTCGATCGCGAGCGGCGCGCCGAAGACGTCCCCGACGAACCGGCTGTAGGCCGCCCAGTTCATCCCGAACTGGAACTCCTGGACGATGCCGGTCACGACGCCGAGGGCGAAGTTGACCAAGAAGAGCTTCCCCCAGAACCGGGTCATGCGCAGGTACCTGGGGTCCTTCGTGCGGTACCAGGCCGTCTGGAAGATCGCGGTGAAGAACGCCAGGCCGATCGACAGCGGCACGAAGAAGAAATGGAAGATCGTGGTGACGGCGAACTGAAGCCGCGCCAGATCCAGGGCGTCCATCCGGGCCTCCTCTCGCTGCTGGCGGCCAACCTAGGCGCGCGAGCGAGAGGGCCTGCGGGTCGTGGGTCCCGCGGCGCCGGGGACCCGCCCTAGGGTCCCCGGCGCCCGGTGCGTCATGCGAGCGAGAGGAACAGCCGCTCGAGCTCCGCGGCGTCGACCTCTCCCTCGGAGGCGAGGCAGCGCCGCAGGCCGGTGGCGACGATCGCGAACCCGGCCTTGTCGAGGGCGCGCGAGGCGGCGGCGAGCTGCATGACGACGTCGCGGCAGTCCCGGCCCTCCTCGAGCATCCTGATCACCCCGGCCACCTGCCCCTCGGCGCGGCGGAGCCGGCGCATGACGTCGCCGGCCTCCTCAGGTGAGAGCGACAGGGACGGCCCGGCGGTCACGAGACCGCCTCCTCCTTCGCGCGCTGCTCGGCGACCTGCCGGTGCACGTCCTCCATGTCGAGGTCGCGGACCGCGGCGATCACCTGCTCGAGCGCCTGCTCGGGCAGCGCCCCGGGCTGCGCGAACACGAGCACGCCCTCGCGGAACGCCATCAGCGTCGGGATCGAGCGGATCCCGAGCGCGCCCGCGAGCCCCTGCTCGGCCTCGGTGTCCACCTTGCCGAACGTGAGGTCCGTGTGCGTTTCGGACGCCTTCTCGAACACCGGCGCGAACATCTTGCAGGGGCCGCACCAGTCCGCCCAGAAGTCCACCAGGACGATGCCGTCGCCCGTGACCGTGTCCTCGAACGTGTCGGCCGTCAGTGCCACCGTTGCCATACTGCGTGCTCCTTCCGTCGTGTCCCGATCGTCTCGGATACCCGTGGGGGTATAACGGGCGAGCGACCGCTCGCATTCCCGAACCGGGAGGAACTATGCGGGGACGCCGCTGGGAGCCGCGAGCGCGATCGCCACGGCCGGGGGGTTCGTCATCGAGTTGTGCACCGTGCAGTGGTCGACGACGGCCAGCAGGCGCGCGCGCTTGTCCTCGGGGAAGCCCTCGGGGAGGCACACGCGCAGGTCGATCGAGGCCACGCGCGCCGGGCGATCGGTCGCCATCTCGAAGTCGCAGATGACCTCCAGGCCCTTGCGGTCGATCCCGTGGCGGTCCAGGAACCGTCCCGCGTAGAAGGCGACGCAGCCCGCCAGGCCCATCACCCAGAGGTCCGTGGGGGTCGGGGCGACACCGGCGCTGCCGTCGCTGCCCGGCTGGTCCACGAGCACCGTGTGCGGGCCCATCTTGATCGCGTAGCGGTCCCCGTCTTCGTGCGTCACGTCGATGCGCGCCATCCCGTCCTCCTGTCCTGCCTGGTTGATACCAGGCACGTGGAGCCGAGCGGGGGGCCGCTCAGCCTGCGGACCCGGTGACGTTCAGCGTGGCGAGGGGGCTCGCCCGTACCTCGACATCACGTCGACCAGGGCGTCGTGGGGGAGGGCATGGGCGGTGACGCCGTCGCGCCCGGTCATCGTCTCGGCGGCGACCAGCGCGTTCACGATCGCCTCCTCGGTCGACTCGATCGCGCCCCAGAACAGCGGGGTCAGGGCGCCGTCGGGGAGCATCGTCACGTCGACCGCGTCGGGAGGTTGGTCCATCTTGTAGCTGCGGAGCCGGCCGCGGTTGGCCACCGAGAACGCGACGATCAGGTCGCCGCTGGAGTGCTCTCCGCCCCCGCCGGCGCGGGCGATCCCGAGCGCAGCGCGCTGAGCGATCCGCTCGAGCTGATGGGGCAGGAGCGGGGCGTCGGTGGCGAGCACGACGATGATCGAGCCCGCCCCGCCGCGCTCGATCGCCTCGGCCTCGTCCCACGCCGAGGGGATCGCGTCGCGGCCGAGCTCGCGGCCGACCGGCACGCCGTCGACGCTCAGCCTCTCGCGAGCGCCGTGGTTGGCCTGCACCAACGCGGCCACCCGCCAGCCCTCGACGATCCGCGAGGCCGTGCCGGTGCCGCCTTTGAACTCGTGGCAGATCATCCCGGTGCCGCCTCCGACGTTGCCCTCGGGGACCGGCCCGCCGGCAGCGTTCGCCAGCGCTGCGTGGACGTGGGCGGCGGTCACGTGCATCCCGTTGATGTCGTTCAGCGCGCCGTCGTAGGTCTCGCCCACCACGGGCAGGCTCCAGTAGGACGTCGCGTCGTCGCGCCGGGCCAGCTCGTGGTAGACGAGCGCGTCGCGCACGATCCCGACGCTGTGGGTGTTCGTGATCGCGATCGGGGTCGTGAGCGTGCCCGACTCCCGCAGCCACTCGAGCCCGGTGAGTTCCCCGTTGCCGTTCAGCCGGTGACAGCCCGCGAACACCGGGTGGCGCCCGATGTCTGGCGACGGGACCACGACGGTGACCCCGGTGCGGACCGGCCCGCTGCCCACCGCCAGCGGGCCCTCGCCCTCGATCACGGTGGTGAGGCCCACGGTGACGCCGTCGATGTCCGTGATCGCGTTCATGGGGCCGGGGGGCAAGATCCCCACGGTCAGGCCGAGGTCGCGGTAGCGGCTCACGGTCGCCGAGCCTAGCGCGTCCTCAGCCGGCCAGGGCTCGCGCGAGCCCGGTGACGGTCGCGGCGAGCACCACCGACACGAGCAGCGGCGCGCGAAGGCGGATCGCGACCGCGGCGGCGCCCACGCCGAGCACGCGCGCGTCGAGCGTGAGCGAGCGCCCGCTCGCGAAGGTCCCGATCGCGACCAGGGCGGCCAGCAACGCCGGCGCGACGAGGGACACCACGTCGGTGACGCGGACGGGGAGCGGCCGGCCCCCGAGCAGGACCGGACCGGCCGCCTTGAGCGCGAGCGTCGCGACCCCCGTCACCGCCACGATGATCCACACCGTCGTCACGTGCGGCCCTTCGCTTCCAGACCGAGCAGGCACGCCGCCGACGCCGCGACGATCGGCACCCCCGCGGGCGTGAAGGGCGTGAGCGCCAGGGCGATCGCGGCGCCGAGGATCGCGACGACCCGCGGCAGCCGGTCGCGGACCTGCGGCGCCAGGAGGGCGAGGAACAGCGCGGGGAACGCGGCGTCCAGTCCGAGCCGGTTGGGGTCACCGAGGACGTCGCCGAACACGACCCCGACCACGGTCCCGAGCACCCAGCCCAGCCAGATCCCCGCCCCGGCCACCAGGAGCACCCGCGGGTTCCAGCGCCCGCCCTCCTCGCGGGCCACGGCCCAGGACTCGTCGACCGTGAGGTGCGCATGCAGCAGCCGCGACCAGAGACCGCCCTCGAGCCAGGGCGCGACCGTCACGCCGATCGGGAGGTACCTCGCGTTCAGCAGGACGGCGGCGAGGATCGCCGTGGTCGCGGATCCGCCCGCGCCGAGCACCGAGGCCGCGGCGAACTGCGCCGACCCGGCGAAGGTGGTCATCGACATCACCGCGGGCGCGACGCCGCCCATCCCGACCGCCCGGGCCAAGACGCCGTAGGACACGCCGAAGCCGAACACGACCAGCGCGAGCGGCGCGATCGCCTGCGCCCCCTCCCGGTAGCCCCGTTCCACCCGCGCGATGCTACCGGCGTGCCGCCCGTAGATTGGCCCGAGCGTGCGCGTCACCTCCGCCTGCCCCGATCTGACCGTCGACGCCGTCCGGCGCGCCCTCGCCGGGCTGCCCGAGGCCCGCGGCTACACCGTCCACGTCAAGCCGCTGCGCTACCGGGAGAAGCCCCACCTCTCGGCGTGGACCGATTTCGACGGGCGCGCGATCACGTTGCAGGTGCCCGAGCCGTTCCTCCCGTTCGGTGAGGTCGTCGCCTACGCGGCGCAGCGACGACCCGGCAAGGGGATGCGGTTCATCTGGCTCACCGAGGGGGTCACGTTCCGCACGCGCCGGCAGGTCCTGCGGTTCCTCTACCTCCACGAGTGGATGCACTGGTACCTGCGCGAGGTCCACGGCACGCGTTCCGCCGCGGAGACGGCGTGCGACCGGTTCGCGCTGCGGAACTACACGCGGCGCGCGGTCTCCGTCGAGGACGCCGAGGCGGCGCTCCGTCGTTAGACGACGTGGGCGCGCGCGGCGTCGCTGCCGATCGCGCTCTCGAGCAGCACGGCGAAGTGCTCCAGGCGCATCCGTTGCCGGTCGGGCTGGTGCCGCCACCGGTGGAAGAGTCCGGGGTCCAGCTCCTCGCTCACCACCGCGTCCTGGATCGCGTTGGAGAGCCAATCCACGAGCGACACGATCGTCTCGAGGTCGAGGTCGGCGCGGACCTCGCCGCGCTGCTGCCCCCATTCGACGAACTCCAGGGTGCCGTAGGGATCCTCGCTCACCATGAACCGGTTGATCTCCCGCTTGAGCTCGAGGTCGGTCCCGTAGTTCCCGATCAGCGACACGCGGTAGGGGACCCAGTCCTCGGCCACGTAGTGCTCGGTGCGCCCGAGCCAGTACCGCACGACCCCGAAGAACCCTCCCGCGCGGATCTCGTCGGGGGCGTCGAGCCATCCTGGGAGCGAGGTGACGGCCCGCTTGTAGGACTCGAGGAACAACCCCGCCTTCGACCCGAAGTGCTGGAAGATCGAGCCCTTCGCGATGCCGAGCTCGGCGGCCATGTCCTCGATCCGCGCCCCCTGGTAGCCGTGCTCGGCGAACTGCCGCATCGCGCAGTCGACGATCAGGTCGCGCTTGGCTTCGGCGCGGGCGCTCCGTCGTCGTGACTTGGGGTCAGCCACCATCGTTCCTCGTCGCGGGCGGGATGACGTGCGCATCGTACCCGGCGTCGCCGACGCGGCATGACCGAAGGTCAGCGGGGGACTCGGCCATCGGCGAGGGCGCGTTCGAGCACGGCCGCGCCCTCGAGGATGTCCGCGCCGAGGTAGGTGCCGGGGACCTCGCGGCGCGCCGAGGCCGGCGCGAAGGCCATCCCCGCGTAGAACGCGTGCACCCCTGGGAGGGCGTCGACCGCCGCGAGGGCCTCGACGGCGGCGCGCCGGGCCGCGCTCCGCTGGCTCGTCACCACGACGCCGCGCGCCTCGACCGCGCGCGCGGTCACCACGAGCGCCTCCGCGGGGGTGAGCGCCCCGAGCGACCGGACGTTCCAACCGCGCCGCGCGAGGATCACGCCGAACGCCTCGATGCCCAACGAGTGCAGGTCCTTCGGGCCGCAGGCGAGGACGAGCGGATACGGGCGGTAGGCAGGGGGGGTCATCGCGAACAGTCGCGCGAACCAGGCGTGGACCGCCTCGGTTGCCAGATGCTCGTGCGCCGTGTCGCAGACCCCGGCCTTCCAGCGCGAGCCCATCTCACGCATCGCCGGGAGCGCCACGTCGTGGATCGCCTGCTCGACGCCGAGGGTGTCGGCCGCCTCCATGAGCGTGTCGCGGAGTCCGGTGGGATCGAGTTGCAGCGCCCGGTTGAGGAACCGGTCGAACAGCTCGTGGCGCGGGACCGTCTGCTGAGACGCGCGGCGCACGAGCTCGACCGCCTCCTTCGTCGGGTGACCGCGGGCGATCTCGTCACGTAACATCCGCAGCTGGTCGGCCTCCGCGACCGAATATCGCCGGTGCTTGCCCTGCGTCCGCGCCGGCGTGGGGAACCCGTAGCGCCGCTCCCACGAGCGGATCGTGGGGATCGGCACGTCCAGGAGTTCGGACACGGCCGCGATCGGGAGGCGGCCGTCGTCGGCCTGTCGCGTTCCCATGGCTCCGATGGTACGTGGTCTGCAGGGGTTCGTGTCGTGGGTGCGCGCATGGTGCATAGGTTCGGGCGCGGATGAACCTATGCGGGTTGCGATACTCGACGCATGCGACCGATGAACCTCGAGGCGGGCCCGCGATGAGGCTCGCGCTGGCGGAGATCCGCCGGGCGAAGCTCCGGTTCGCGCTGCTGACCGGCGCCGTCGCGTTGCTCGTGTTCTTGATCTTGTTCCAGCAGGCGCTCGCCGGCTCGCTCCTCGGACAGTTCACGGGGGGCCTCGAGCGACAGTCCGCCACCGTCCTCGTGTACGCGCAGGACGCGCGTCGAAGCGTCGACGGAAGCCGGATCTCGCCCTCCCAGCTCGCCGCCGTCTCGCGGGTCCCCGGCGTGGCGGCGGCCGGGCCGATCGGCGAGGGCTCGTTCACGGTGCGGCTCGACGACGGCGTGCTCCAGGACACCACGGTGTTCGGCTACGAGCTGGGCGGCCCGGGCTTCCCGACGACGCTGAGCGAGGGCCGGCTCCCGCAGACCGAGGGGGAGGCCGTGGCCAGCGCGGCCGACCACGCGATCGGGCAGCGCCTCACGGTCGTGCCCGGCGACACGACGGTCACCGTCGTCGGCTTGGCCGAGGGCGTGAGCTTCAACGTGCAGCCGACGCTGTTCGTCTCGTACCCGACCTACGAGGGGCTCGTGCGCGCGACGAACCCGGACGCCAGGGGGGTGCTGCCGAACCTCGTGGGGGTGGAGCCGTCGACGGGCATCGCCCCCGAGACGCTCGCCGCGTCGATCACCCGGCAGGTCGAGGGCGTCGAGGCGCTCGACCGTGCGACCGCGGTCGCGTCCTTGCCGGGCGTCTCGTCGATCGAGCAGTCGTTCACCATCATCTTGGGGTTGGCGTTCGTCGTCGTGATCCTGCTGACCGGGTTCTTCTTCCTGATCATCACGGTGCAGAAGACGACCTCGCTCACGTTGCTGCGCGCCGTGGGCGCGAGCGGCGGCTTCCTGCTGCGCAACTTGCTCCTGCAGGTGGTGCTGGTGATCGGCGCCGCGATCGCGATCGCGGTGCCGCTCACGATCGTCTCGGTGTCGGCGTCTTCGAGCGCGGCGTTCACCGCGACGACCGATCCGTCGGTGTTCGTGGTCACGTCCATCGCGATCCTCGCACTGGGGATCCTCGCCTCGGTCGGAGCGATGCGACGGGTCGCGAAGATCGACCCGGCGGCGGCCACGGCGCGGATGGTCGGCGGGGGGCTCGCATGAGGCTCGGGTGGAAGGAGCTGATCCGCCGGCCGAGCCGGTTCCTCACGGCCGGCGCCGCGCTCACGCTGATCGTCGTGCTCCTGCTCGTCCTCGGCGGGATCCTCGACGCGCTCGTCCGCTCGTCGACCGGGCTCCTGAACGCGCAGTCGGCCCCGCTGATCGTCTACAGCGCCGACAGCAAGGGGTCGCTCGATCGGTCGCGCGTCACCGCGCAAGATCGCGCCGCGGTGGCGGCGGTTCCCGGGGTGCACGAGACGAGCGGGCTGGGCCTCGCGCTCGTCGCCGGGTACATCCCGGACCGGAGCGAACCCGCGAACGTCGCGGTCTTCGGGTACCAGGCGCCGAACCGGCGCGTGCCGGCGCCCCCGCCGCCCGGCCAGGGCTACGCGGACGAGACGCTGCGCGCCGACGGGCTGTCGCTCGGTCAGACGATCGAGCTGGGGAGCGCGCGGATCCCCGTCGAGGTGATCGGGTGGGTGCGCGAGACGGACTACAACCTGCAGAAGGGCCTGTGGGTCGCTCCGGTCACGTGGCGCAGCGCCCTGAACGAGAACATCCCCGACGCCGCCGTGGCTCCCGGCACGTTCCAGGCGCTCCTCGTGACCCCCGAGGACGGGACCTCGGCGCGGGCGCTGTCGTCGGCGATCGACGCCGCCGTGCCGAGCGTCACGGCCCTCACGATCCCCGAGGCGATCGCCGGGCTGCCCGGCGTGGCGGAGCAGAACAGCGTGTTCACGGCGATCATCGGCGTGACGTTCGCGGTGGCCGGGATCGTGGTCGCGCTGTTCTTCGCGCTCCTCACGATCGAGCGCGTGGGCCTGCTCGGCGTCTTGAAGGCGATCGGCGCGTCGTCCCGGACGCTCGCGGCCGGGCTCACGTTGCAGGCGGTGCTGATCGCGGCGGGCGCGTTGGCGGTGGGCAGCGCGCTCGCGCTCGCCCTGTCGAAGGCGATCCCGGACACGGTGCCGCTCACCCTGACACCGGGACGCTTCGCGTTCACGGCCGTGGGGCTCGTCCTCACCGCGCTGCTCGGCAGCGCGATCTCGTTCCGAAGGATCGTCCGCATCGACCCCGCCTCCGCCGTCGGCGGGGCCTGAGCAGGAGGGACCGGCGATGCCAGCCTTGGAGATGAAGGAAGTCCGCAAGATCTACGGGTCGGGAGACAACGAGGTCGTCGCGCTCGACCACGCCACGCTCTCGGTCGACGACGACGAGATGGTCGCGCTGGTCGGGCCGTCGGGCTCGGGCAAGACCACGCTGCTCTCGATCGCCGGCGGGCTGCTGTCGCCGAGCGAGGGTGCCGTGCAGGTCGGTCCGCACCGCATCACCGAGTACGACCGTCGCGAGCTGACCAGGTTCCGCCGCGACTTCGTCGGGTTCGTGTTCCAGGGCGCGAACCTCGTGCCCTTCCTCACCGCGAGGGAGAACCTGCTCGTGGTCGCCGACGTGGCGGGCCGTCGCGGCAAAGACGTGGAACGCCGGGCCGACACCCTGCTCGAGGAGCTCGGCCTGGGCCACCGGAAGAGGAACACGCCGCCGCAGCTGTCCGGCGGCGAGCGCCAGCGCGTGGCGATCGGCCGTGCGCTGATGAACGAGCCCGAGCTCGTGCTGTTCGACGAGCCGACGAGCGCGCTCGACACGACGCTCGGCGAGCAGGTGATGGACCTGATCCGGAGCGAGGTGAAGGGCCGGGGGACCGCGGCGATCGTGGTGACCCACGACACGCGGATGACGCACTACGCGGACCGCAGCGTCGAGATCCGAGACGGGCGGCTCGCCGCCTGACCGGTCGCGAGGTCGCGCCGGACGCTCGGGAGCCACGGGAGCGCGAGCAGCGCGAGGCCCAGCACGCCGAACATCGGCTGCGGGCCGCCCTTCTGGTCGATCAGGGCGAGCTGGAGACCGAGCCACGCGAGCAGACCGCCGCCCATCACCTGGACGGCGAGCCATGACCAGTGCTCGCTGCGGACCGGGTCGATCCGCTCCGCCAGGCGCCAGGCGTGACGTGTCGCGAGGCCCCAGGCGATCACCAGCGGGATCACGCCCATCACGACGATCAGGAACCAGCCCACGAGCGCCCAGTCCTCGAGCGGGGTGCGGGCGAGCGAGATCTGATCGGCCCCGATCCGCGCGCCCGTCGGGTCGGCGATCAGTTGAGGTCCGGTGGCGAGCCCGCCGACGCCGATCACGAGCAGCATCGCCACGAGCGCCCAGAGTCCGAGCGGTCGGTGCGTCGTCGCCGAGGGGGGCATGTCGACAGCCTGGTCGCTCGCACGCGGTGGGTCGCAGGATGGACGGCCCGCTCCGCGGGGGCCTGGTGGGCCACCCCCCGAGCCACCGAGCCGGTGCTTGCCGGGGGCGTGGCCCGGGCGCAGGATGACCGGCATGAGCGCGACGAACCCCACGAGGTCCTTCTGGAACCTCGGTCGGTGGTTCGGGAGCCGCAGGCCGCGGTCGGACCGGTCCTGGGTCGTCGATCAGCGCGACGGAGACCGTTGGGTGGAGTTCGGTCGGCATCCGACCGAGGCCGAGGCCGAGGCCGCGGTGAGGCGACTCGTCTCCGACGGTCGAGGCGATGCCTCGTCGTTCCGCGTCACGACCCGGCCCGTACAGGCGGACGAGGCACGACGCGTCCTGGGGTTCGTCCTCCTCGGTCTGGTGGCCTGCGCGGTCGTGGCCGTCGTGCTGGTCCTGACCTGGCGGTGATCGGAGGCATCGGCGAGCGGCGCCCGGCTCCTCGGGCGCCTCGCCCTCACGACGACACCTGGGCGAAGGGTGGTGATGGAGTCTTCCATTGGAACTGCGCTCGGGCTTATGGCGGCGTTCCCGGAGAAGCCCTCGGAGGATCGGCAGCGCGCCGGGTTCACCTTCGCCGAGGTGGCGTGGCGGATCTGCGTCAGCCCGGCCGTGTACGGCGAGCTCGTGGCCGGGTACGCGCTGGCCGAGCGCGGACGACTACCGCGCGATCGCCGCGCTGCTTGGGTGGCCCGGAGACGTTCGGCTCCGGTCCTGGCTCACGCTCCTCCCGTGAGTTCAGCCCGGGAGTACCCGTAGCATCGTGGCGTTGACCACGCCCGGATGGGTTGCGCAACCGATCGCGATGAGATCTCCGTCGGAGATACTCAGGTAGGGGTTGCTGCCACCGAAGCCAGTGGTCCCATAGGCGTAACCCCGCACGAAGGATGGCCGATCACTGGGGCCCGACGCGTGCGATCGCATCAGCTGCTCGTAGGTCGTCCCGGGAGCCAGCCACCAGATGAACCATCCGCGGTTGACGGTCGAGGTGTACGTCACGCCCACCGTGCTCCCGGCCTTCAGCTCGCCCGGACCGCTGTAGAGACATCTGGCACCGTCGAAGGACAGTGCCACCTGAACCCGGTCGCTCGTTGTGTACGCCTCGGGAGCCGCGGTCTCGGTCACCGCGTTGGTGACCGTCTTCGTGACGGTCTTCGTGGGCTCCGTTCCCCACCGCAGGAAGTAGCCGCCGACAACCCCTGCGATCACCGCAACCACCAACGCCACGATCCAGATGCCTCGAGCCGGACCACGCGTTCGGGCTCCGGGACGGTCGGCTTCCGGCGGACGCCCGGCTGGGGCTCGTCCCTTCTCGGGAGCTCCTACGGACATCGTCCTCACCCCCCGGAGGGCGCGTCCCTCCGTCGAGCGATAGACGCCCTCCCTGACACGCCCATTGGGACGCTTGTCGAGAAGCTGAGGTAGAGGCGGAAGGCCCCTCGCTGGCGGGAACCTCGTGTTCGTCCGTGACTGACGACCTCCGCACCGCGCTGGCGGACCTGCCGTAAGCCTCCCCCATGCGGAGATTCGGGATCACGTTCGACCGGCAGAACCCGGCCGGCCCGACACCGCGGAGCACGCGGCGGCGTACGTCCGCATCTGGGCGGCGTTCATCGGTGCGGAGATCCCCGAGGACGCCGAGGAGTTCACCGAGTACATCGACGGACCAGAAGGCGGGACGGCGTTCCAGCTGCGGGTTGAGTACCGCTGGGAGCTGGCGGCGTAGATAGGTCGACGGCTGGAGAGACGACTGTGTAGCTCTACTGCAGCTCTCCA
>JBLMXP010000115.1:0-2619 GCA_050257835.1 Planctomycetaceae bacterium
CCCGGCGGGCGGGGGCGGTAGCGCCGCTCGATGACGTAGACCAGCACGACGGCCATGGCGACGTCCCAGATCAGCTCGTAGAGGAAGGTGGGGTGGAACGTCGTCCCGGGCGCGTAGGGGAACGGAGGCGAGTCGATCTCGAGGCCCCAGGGCAGGCTGGTCGGCTTGCCGAAGAGCTCCTGGTTCCACCAGTTCCCCAGGCGGCCGATGCCCTGCGCGAGCAGGAGGCCGGGCGCGAGGCAGTCCGCGAGCAGCCAGACGTCCGCGCCGGCGCGCTTCGCGACGATGCCGCCGACGAGGCACCCCGCCGCGATCCCGCCCCACACGCCGAGCCCGCCGCGCCAGATCGCGAACACGCCCCACCACTCGTTCGGGACCTCGTTCCAGCTCGTGACGACGTGGTAGATCCGCGCGCCGACGATCCCCGCCGCGACCCCCCAGACCGCACAGCGGAAGATGAGGTCCCAGTCGCCGCCACGCGCGACCCAGCGTCGGCCGGTGACGTACGTGCACACGGCGATCGCCGCGAGCAGCGTGAGGCCGTACATGTGGATGGTGAACGGGCCGAGGTCGAGCGTGCCCGAGCCGGGCGAGGGAATCGAGGCGACGAGGCTCACCGCCGCGGCATTCTGCCATCGCGTCCCGGCCCAGAGGGTCGGGCGCGGCGCGGCCCGCCGTCAGGGAGGCCGCGCGGGAGGCTAGATCGCGTCGGCGTGGAGCCGCTCGCCGAGGCTCTGCAGCACCTTCGTCGCGATCGAGGGCATCTGCTCGATCAGCTGGCGGAACTCGCGGTCGGTGATGACGAGCAGGCGCACGGGGGAGGTCGCAGTCACCGTCGCCGTCCGCGGCACGTCCGAGACGAGTGCGATCTCGCCGATGAAGTCGCCCGCGCCGAGGTCGCGAAGCTTCCTCGCCCCCCGCGTGACACGCACGGTGCCGGTCACCACGACGAGGAACTCACGCCCCCGCTCCCCCTCCCTGATCAGCGTCGCCCCCTCGGCGAGGTCGAGCTCGTCCGCGAGCGAGGCGATCCGCTGGAGCTCCACCTTCGAGCAGTTGGCGAAGAGGGGCACGCCCTTGATCAGGTCGATCTTCGCGTTCTTGTGGACGCGCATCGGCCGATCCTACGAACCCCGGGCCGCCGGCCGCAAGTGGGGCCGGCCCCGAGGATTTACACCTCCTTCACCGGGATGCAGCAATTCCCGCACGTCCGGTGCGTACAACTCCCGAACCGGAGATCGCGTTTACGCGAATACCCAGGTGAGGAAGAACGTTCGGAGAAGGAAGAGGCCATGTCGATCGTCGACGTCACCGAAACGAACTTCGAGCTCGAGCGCGTGGAGCTGTGGCGCCTCGACGTCCTCGAGCGCGCCGGCTACGACGCGGAGTCGGCCGCCGTGCTCGCGACGTCTCCCGAGGTCGACCTCCACTTCGCGGTCTCGCTGCTCGAGCGCGGCTGCACGGTCGATCTCGCGCTTCGGATCCTGCTCTGAGCGAGCCTCACGCGGGGCGGGCGGCCAGACCGAAGCTGTACAGCCGCCACTGCGTCGCGAGCGGCGAGACGTCGAAGCGCGCCGCGACCGCGGCGACGTCGGGGAACGCCGCCCACGCGTCGCGCACGGCCGCCTCGGGCATCAGGAGCTCGGCGCCGAAGACGTTCGCCTCGCGCTCGAGCTCCCGGTCGGCGTCCTGGACGAGATCTCTCGCGCGGCAGTAGCTCGCCGCCGCCTCGGAACCGCCCTTCGCGTGACAGACCCAGTGCCCCAGCTCGTGGGCGATCGTGAACCGGTGCCGGCGCGTCGGAGTCTCGCCGCTCGTCGCCTCCGACGCGTTCAGGAGGACGAGGCGGCCGCGCGGGAGCAGGATCCCCGAGCATTCTCCGAGCTCGCGGCGCTCGATCCGCAGCCCGAGAAGGTCCTCCGCGATCGACTCGACGGGAACGGGTATCTCGTCGCCGCCGAACGTGGCGAGGTACTCCGCGCGCAGGTCGTGGGCGCGCGGATCGGTGTACCGGGTCGGGGCCGCCGTCACCAAGTCAGGGGAGGGGTCGCCCCTGGAACGGCGGCCGCGCTGTCCGGCGTGACGGGTCGGTCCTGACGGCACTGCCTCTCGGACGCTAGTCGACGCATGCCGGCGTGTCCACGGGTGGGTGGTCGGCCACACTACGGGCGTGATCCTCGCCGTCGACCAGGGAACGACCGGGACGACCTGCCTCGTGATCTCCGACGAGCTGCGGACGCTCGGGCGGGGATATCGCGAGATCCGGCAGTCCTTTCCCCGCCCCGGCCTGGTCGAGCACGACCCCGACGAGATCTGGGCGAGCGTCGAGGCGGCGGCCGCCGACGCGCTCGACGCCGCCGGCCTCCGCGCCGCCGACCTGGCTGCGATCGGGATCGCCAACCAGCGCGAGACGACGGTCGTGTGGGAGCGGCGCACTGGCCGTCCCGTTCATCCCGCGATCGTCTGGCAGGACCGGCGCACCGCCGAACGCTGCGAGCAGTTGCGCCAGGATGGCCATGAGCCGCGCGTGACCGAGATCAGCGGCCTGCTGCTCGACCCCTATTTTTCGGGGACCAAGGTGGCCTGGCTGCTCGACCGTGTGGAGGGCGCCCGCGCCCG
>JBLMXP010000116.1:0-17075 GCA_050257835.1 Planctomycetaceae bacterium
GCTGCCCGCCTCCGACGTCGACCTGCTCGTCCTGTACGACGAGGTGGACCCGGTCGAGGTGCGCCGTGTGACGGACGCGCTGCTGTACCCGCTGTGGGACAGCGGCTTCGCGGTCGGGCACGCCGTTCGCACCCCGCGGGAGTGTCTCGAGGCGGCGAGGGAGCGGCTCGACGCTTTGACCGCGATGCTGGACGCGCGGCTGCTCGCGGGCGACCAGGCGGCGCTCACGCGGGCCCTCGCGCCGGCGCGGGCGCTTGCCACGGACGACCCGCCGAGGTTCGCGCGGCGCCTGCGCGACGCGGCGGCCGAGCGTGCCGATCGGTTCGGCTCGTGCGCGCAGCTCCTCGAGCCGGACCTGAAGGAGGGGAGCGGCGGGCTCCGCGACGTGGCCTCGCTCGGTTGGCTCGAGGTCGCGGTGGACCGCCCGCTCGAGGACGCCGGCCTGCTGGGGCCGCACGAGCGCGCGGCCGTCGACGCGGCCGAGGAGTTCCTCGTGCGCGCGCGGAGCGCGGTCCACCTGGAGACGGGCAAGCGCAGCGACCGGCTGCTCCTGGACCTCCAGCCCGACGTCGCGCGCGGGATGGGGTTCGTCGACGAGCCCCGTCTGCTCGCCACCGACGGCCTGATGCGCGCGCTGTTCGCCCATGCCCGCGACGTGGAGGCCGCGGTCGCGTCCGCGATCGAGCGGCTGCTCGCCACCCCCGGCGCGCCGGCGCCGGCCCTGGCCGACGCCGACGACGTGCTCGAGGCGCTTGCCGACCTCGCCGAGGCGGGAGCGGTCGCGTCCGTGGCCGTGCTCGAGTCGATCGCCGCGGCGGACATCGCGTCGCCGGTGCCGTGGGGGGAGCGCACGCGCGCGGGGTTCGCGCGGATCCTCCGCGCGGGTTCCCGCGGCGTCGCCATGCTCGACGCGCTCGACCGCCTCGGCCTGCTCGAGCGGTATCTGCCGTGCTGGGCCGACGTGCGCTGCCGTCCGCAGCGCGATCCGTACCACCGGTTCACGGTCGACGCGCACCTGACCGCCGCAGCCGCTCGGATGGCGACGATCCTCGCCGGCGACGGCGACCCGGAGGACCCCGTCGAGGTTCGCGCGGTCGCGGACGTCGCGCACCCGGACGGGCTGCTGATCGGTGCCTTGCTCCACGACATCGGGAAGGTCGGCGCGGGCAACCACGTCCCCGCCGGCACCGAGATCGCGCGCGCCCAGATCGCGGAGATGGGGCTCGCCGAGGCGGATGCCGACCTGGCGACGTTCATGGTCGCCGAGCACCTGCTGTTGCCCGACACCGCGACCCGGCGCGATCTCACCGACGAGGACCTCCTCCTCGACGTCGCGGCGCGGGTCCGTACGCCCGAGCGTCTGGCGGCCCTGTACCTGCTCGCGAAGGCCGACGCGTACGCGACCGGCCCCGCCGCGTGGACCCCGTGGCGGCAGACCCTGATCCGCGAGCTCGTCGGGAAGATCCAGCGCGTGTTCGAGCGGGGCGACATGGGCGACGAGCTCGCAGGGCGCCTCGCCGAGCGGGTCGAGCGTGTGCGCGACCTGCTCGCCGACGAGCCAGAGGCCGAGGTCGACCGGTTCGTCCTGCGGATGCCCCGTGGCTACTTCCTGAGCGTCGAGGCGGCGCAGGCGGCGCGCCACTACCGAACGATCGCGCCGGCGCTCGGCTCGCACGACGTGCGCTCCGTGTCCGTGCACGGCTCCCGCGCCGGCACCTACGAGGTGCTCGTGGTCGCGGTGGACCGCCCGGGCCTGCTGTCGTGGATCGCGGGCGCGCTCGCGCTCGGCGGCATCTCGATCCTGTCCGCCCAGGTCTTCACCACCGAGGACGGCGCCGCGGTCGACCTGTTCGAGGTCGAAGGCGCGTTCGACCCGGAGATCACCGAGGCGCGCTGGCGGGAGTTCCGCACGGCGCTGCGCCGCGCGATCGAGGGCTCGATCAGTCTCGAGCGCAGGGTCGCCGACAAGCGCCGGCACTACCCGCCCTCGAAGGTCCGCACCCCAGTCACGGTCCACGCCGACAACGACGCGTCGGAGTTCTCGACGGTGATCGAGGTGGGGGCGCCCGACCGTATCGGGCTGCTCTACGACGTCACGCGCACGTTCGCGGACCTGCACCTGGACGTCCACCTCGCGAAGGTCGCGACCTACGACGGCCGCGTGGTCGACGCCTTCTACGTGCGCGACGCGCTCGGCCGCAAGCTCCTGGACCCGGCGCAGCTCGACGAGATCGAGCGCGCCCTCCGCGAGCGGCTGAGCCCGGGGGTCTAAGGTGCGCACGCGATGCTGAACTGGTTCCGGCGCGTGGGACGCCGCCTGTGGGGGAGCGGCTGGCACCCAGAGACGTTCGTGTGCTCGCGCCGAGGCCACGTGCTGCCGGCGGCCGGGGTCGCGACCCTGCGTCCGCAGGACGGCGGTGTCGGCGTCGACGTTCCCGACGGTCGCCGGTTCGCGCGCTGCCTGCGGTGCGACGCCTGGCTCGAGGTGCCGAAGCCGGAGGCCGCGGACGCGGCCGCCGAGACGCTGCCGCCGCTCGCCGAGATCCGCCTCCCGCGCCGGGGCGAGGAGCTGCGCGAGGCGATCGTCCTGCGGGTGATCGCCCTGGACCGGATCGTCCACGTCGTGCTGTTCGGGCTGTTGTTCGTGGTGGCCCTGCTGATCCGGCTCGACATCGGGCCGCTGCACGCCGAGGCGTCGTCGATCCTGAACGCGCTGAGGGCGGGCGCTGCGAACTCGAGCCAGGGCGGCTCACAGGGGTTCATCGTCACGGAGCTGGGACGCCTGTCGCGCGTGCGTGCGGGCACCCTCGACGTGCTGATGCTGACGTCGCTCGCGTACTTCGTGCTCGAGCTCGTCGAGGCGATCGGACTGTGGCACGAGCGCCGGTGGGCCGAGTACCTGACCGTCGTCGCGACCTCGGGGCTGCTGCCGTTCGAGATCCTCGCGCTGATGCGCCGCGTGACGGTGATCAGGATCGGCGCGCTCGTGATCAACGTCGCGATCGTCGTGTGGCTCGTGTGGCGCAAGCGGCTGTTCGGTGTGAACGGCGGACGAGCCGCCGGCGAGCACGAGCAGCCCGACCCCGAGGTGCTGCTCGCCGCTCCGGCGACGACGTCGGCGGCGCGCTGACCAGCTCGGTCCTTCGGCGCACGATCCATGTGCGTGGTCCTAGGCTGGACCGAGGTCGGCAGCTGAGGAGGGCACGATGATCGACGCGATCAGCGGGCAAGGCTTTCTCGACGCCGCGGGTGTCGAGGGATGGCGGGTGGTCAGCGACGGCGCGTGCGCGTTCTTCCGGACCGACTCGTTCGCGACGAGCGCCCGCTTCGTCCCGGCGATCGGCGGGTTGGCGGGCACCGAGCGCTACCCCGACGTCGACATCCGTGCGGGCGGCGTGACGGTCCGGTTGGTCACGATCGCGGACGACTACTACGGGATGACCAGGCGTGACGTCGACCTCGCCGTGCGCATCTCCGCGATCGCGCGCGAGCAGGGCCTGTCCGCCGACCCGTCGGGCGTGCAGAGCGTGCTCCTGGTCGTCGGTTCCCTCTCCAACCCGGAGGTCATGCCGTTCTGGCAGGCCGTGCTCGGCTACGCCCGCCGACCCGACAGCCCCGAGGAGGATCTCGTCGACCCGGCCTACCGCGGCCCCGCCGTCTGGTTCGAGACGATGGAAGAGGCGCGCCCCGACGGGGACGGCGCGATCCACGTCGGCGTGTGGGTGCCGCACGAGGAGGCCGAGGCCCGGGTCGCGGCGGCGCTCGCAGCGGGCGGTCGGCTCGTGCGTGACGACTTCGCCCCGGCGTGGTGGACGCTGGCCGACGCCGCCGGCAACGAAGCCGACGTGGCCACCATCATGGGTCGCGACTGAGCTCGGCGGGGACGTTCTCCGCCCAGGGCACCTCGAAGAGCTGCACCGGTTCCGAGAACCCCTTCAGCATCGCCTGCCCGCGGTCGAGGAACGTGAAGCGCTTCCCCAGCACGAGCTCACGGATCGATGCGGGCACGTAGATCGTCGCGGGCGCAGCGGCGGCGCACAGGCGTGCCGCGAGGTTCAACGTGGCGCCGAAGAGTCGGTCGCCCTCGGCGATCGGCTCGCCGGCCGCCAAGCCGATGCGGAGCTGCAGGGGCGCGGGGTCATCCGTCCTCGCGTCGACCGCGCGCTGCAGCGCCACGGCGCAGGCGAGGGCGTCGGCTGCCGACGCGAACGACGCCACGACGCCGTCGCCCGTGTGGCCGATCCAGCTCCCGCCGAACCGGTCGAGCAGGTCATGGATCTGCGCGTCGAGCGACAGCACGAGCTCCTTCGCGGCGACGTCGCCGATGCGTTCGAGCATGCTCGTTGACCCGACGATGTCGGTGAACATGATCGTACGGAACGCCGAGGCCGCCCACGGCGAGCCGGCGTCCGGATCGGTGATCGAGCCGAGGAACGACGTCACGGCTCGCTGGTCGACCTCCAGGATCTTGTGCGGGACCTCCCCGTGCGAGGCGCGGTGCGCCTCCTCGACGCGCGCGGCGCTGGGTCCGTCAACCAGGCAGAAGGTGGAGCCGCGGTCCTCGTCGCACCAGTAGGTGAGGAATCGCACACCGTGATCGTCCTGGATCTGCAGATCCTTCACGTGCATCTCGGCGACCTGTTCGGCTGTGAGCCCGGGAAGATCGTGTCGGTCCATGAACGTCGGCATCGCGTCATCCTGGAGGGGTCGGCGCCGACCGGCAACCGACGACCGTGGTGGATCGGCGTGGATGAGGAACGCCGACTTCCTCCCCGTCAGGGGCGAGCGTTACGAGCATCCATCTCCCGTTGCCTCCCTCTGCGTCGTCGAGGGTCAGCTCACCACCCGATACAGATGCCATCGGTCGGGGACGCCTTTCAGCTCGTGCTCGCCGGCCTCCTCGAAGATCAGGCCGCTCCCTGCAACGAGATCCTTCACGGTCTGGGAAACGAGCACCTGCGAGGGACCGGCGAGAGCGCCCACCCGGGCACCGATCACCACGCCGAGGCCCGCGACGTCATCGCCCTCGATCGCCACCTCGCCCGTGTGCAATCCCGCCCTGATCTCGATGCCGAGGGGGCCGACCGCGTCGGCGATCGCCGTCGCGCAGCGCACCCCGCGTGCCGGCCCGTCGAACGTCGCGAGGAACCCATCGCCCATCGTCTTGATCTCCCGTCCGCGGTACCGGGCGATCTGCGAGCGCACGATCTGATCGTGACGAGCACGCACATCGCGCCAGCCGGCGTCACCGAGCGCCGCCGCCTGCACGGTGGAGTCGACCACGTCGGTGAACAGCACCGTCGCGAGGACGCGGTCGAAGTCCGCCTGCTCGACGCGGAGCGACTCGACGAACGCCGCTATGTGGGGGACGAGATCGTCGAGCGGGTAGAGGTGGTCGTCCCCCGGGAGTTCGACGATGTGCGCACCCGGTGTGTGCTCAGCGGTGTATCGCCCCTCGTCCACCTTCGTCATGCGGTCGCCCGTTCGATGCAAGACGAGCGTCGGAGCCTGGACGGACGGGAGGATGTGGCGGACGTCCGTCTCCATCACCGCTCGATCGCGGGCGATCGCGTCTCCCGGGCTGGCGGAGAGCCGGAGCTGCCTCCCGTACGCTCGCACTGCGGTCTCGTCGTGCAGGAGCGACGGCGACAGCATCTCGAGGACCTCACGGACGAACACGTCGGTGCCCCACGCATGCTCGACCCGTTCGAAATACTCCTCGTACATCTCTCTGCTCCAGCTCGCGGGGTAGTCGACCGTCGGTGTTCCGCACACCATCGGGGCCTGCACGATCACCCCCGACGTGCGATGCGGGTGCGTCGCGGCGAACGTGAAGCAGAGCGACGCGCCGCTCTCGATCCCGAACAAGAACGCCCGCTCCGACGACGCCGCGTCCATCACGGCGCGGATGTCGTCCATCTGCGCTTCGATCGTGGCCGCCTCGCCCGTCCACGAACGGTCCGACGTGCCGCTGCCACGCCGATCGAAGACCAACACGCGGCCGATCGAGGCCAAGCCCCGGACGAACGAAACGAATGGAGGGAAGTCCCAGGCGGCTTCGATGTTGGAGTAGTCGTACGGGACGAACACCAGGTCGACAGGACCGGAGCCCACCACCTGGTAGCCCACATGGATCCCGTCGGCGGCGCGCGCGTACCGTGTCTCGGGGACTCGGGTCATGACGTCACCCGATGCCACCGGTCGGGGACGCGCTTGCGCGCGTGCTCGCCGATCCCCCACGGGGGCAGGACGCAGTCGCTCTTCACGCGGTCAGTCTGGTTCGCGGAGGTCGAGGACCGCAAGCCGGCCGGCTCGGTGTGCGAGCCGAGATCTCCATGCTTGAAGTGATCGCGGCCTAGCCCAGATACGTTGCATCACACCCGGGCTCTGGCACCGGGTGGTGCGCATCTCAAGCTTCCCACGACCAGCGGTTCCACATCTCTCGCGGCGCTGATGTTGCCCAAAGTGTTGTCTGATCTGCTTCAGTTCGCGCGCCGCTCCACGACCATCGTGTCGTCGAAGGTGCAGGCGGTCGCGGCCGTCCTTCAGCACGGCCAGTTCTTCAGTTCTCTCACGCGACCACCCGATACAGCCGCCACGTGTCGGGCACGCCCTTCAGCTCATGCTCGCCCGCGTACTCGAACGATAGGCCGCTGCCAGCGACCAGATCCTTCACGGTGGATGACACGAAGATCTCGGACGGCGCGGCGAGCGACATCACGCGGGCGCCGATGTGGATGGCGATCCCACGGACGTCATCCTCGGCCAGTTCGATCTCGCCCGTGTGGACGCCGGCCCTGAGCTGGATCCCGAGCGGGCGCACGGCATCGACGATCTCTCGCGCGCATCGCACCGCGCGCGCGGGCCCGTCGAACGTGGCGAGCAGCCCGTCGCCGGTGTGCTTGACGTAGCGGCCCCGGTTGTCCTCGATGGCGCGGCGTGCGAGCTCGTCGTGGTCGGCCACGAGTTCCGTCCAGCGGGCGTCGCCGATGCCGGAGGCCATCGAGGTGGAGTCGACGATGTCGGTGAACAGCACCGTGGCGAGCACTCGGTCGGTCTCCGGCCCGTGCCGGACACCGGTCAGGAACTCCTCGATCTCATCGGCGATGGCGTCGACGTCGCCCATGTATGGGGGGTCATCTCGGCCAGGGACGGCAACCACGGTCGCCCCATCGATCTGTTCACCGAGGTACCTGGCGATCTCGACGGGATACGAGGAGCAGTCAGGTCGATGAAGGATGAGCGTCGGCACGTGGATCGACGGGAGGATATGCCGCACGTCGGTCTGCATGTCGAGGCGCTCCATCTGACCGGCCGTCGTTGGACTAGCGGCCATCTGGAACATGTGGATCACCCAGGGAGCACCAGCGTCGTCGGGTGCGAATCGACGCGTGTGTTCGTCGACCCACGCCCTGGTCCCCCAGCCGGCTGCGAGGTCGGTCAGGTACTCGTCCCATTCCGCCTCGTCCCACGAATGGGGCCAGTCGGGCTTGCGGACCCCGCACGGATTGGCGCTGAACGTCGCGAGGGCGGACACCCGCTCCGGGTTGCTCGCTGCCAGCAGCATGGCCAGGTTCGACGCGCTCTGCCACCCGAACACGCCCGGCCGGTTCATCCCCGCCGCGTCGAGCACGGCCAGGACGTCATCGATCAGGACCTCGAGCGGGGGGAGATCCTTCGAGAGGCGGTCGGATAGGCCGACGCCACGCCGATCGAGGATCGCCACCCGCGCGAACGCGCCCAGGCGTGTGAGCAGCCGCCGGAACCCCGGCGACTCCCAGTTCCAGTACAGGTTCGAGACGAAGCCCGGCAGGCACATCAGGTCGACGGGTCCTTCCCCGAAGACCTGGTATGCGATCGAGACGTCGCCGCTCTTGACGTACCGGACCTCGGGGCGCTCGATCACGGGATCACCCGGTGGAGGCGCAAACGGTCCGGGACACCCCTGAGTTCGTGCTCGCCGGCGTCTTCGCAAGCGAGGCCGCTGCCGATCACGAAGCACTTCACGATGCGGGGAACGAGCACGTCCCGCACCTCCTTGGACCCTTCGCGTCGCCAGCCTCGTTCGTGTTGGACGCCAGGCACACGTTGTTGGCCAGTCTGTTGCATGGCCGTGGCCCCGAAGACGTTGACATCTGCCTCATGCTTTGGAGCGCAAGATGTCCTCGAGGCGCTTCGCCATCTTCGGCGACGCACCCTCGTCCTCGTGCTTGAAGTAGACGAACACGCGGGCGCCCCCGTCGATCGCGGGCCCGATCCTGCCCGCCCAGGTCTCGAGTTCCTCGTCCGTGTACTCGGTCTTGCGCAGGCGGAGGTAGCCGACGGGTTCCCACGAGAGGTCCTCCGGCTTGGGGTCGTGCTCGTCGGTCTCGGCGACGCACCAGGCGACGCCGGCTTCCAGGAGCCGGTCGCGCGCCTCGGCCCACGAGGCGTGCCGGAACTCCATCGCGAACGCGGGGCCGCCGAAGGACGGCAGCGTCGCCAAGAAGCCCTCGAGCAGATCGGCGTCGTAGACGAGCGTGGGCGGGCACTGGAACAGCACGCAGCCGAGGCGGTCCTCGAGCAAGGATGCGCGCGCGAGGAAGTCGCGCACGTCGTCGCCGACGTCCTTCAGCTTCTTCCAGTGCGTGATCCGCTGGTTCGCCTTCAGCGTGAACACGAACCCGTCGGCCGCGCGCTCCCGCCAGGTGGTCAAGGTCTTCTCCGACGGGAACCGGCGGAACGTGTAGTTGATCTCCACCGACGACAGCTGCGACGAGTAGTACGCCAGCATGTCGTCCTTCTTGAGGTCCTCGGGGTAGAAGACCCCCTTGCGCCACTCGTCGTAGGCGAACCCCGACGTGCCGAGGTAGAGCTGGCCGGTCATCGGTCGATGATGCCACGCAGGTGCCGCAACGGTCCTTTAGGCTCGAGGCCGTGGCGAAGGAGCAGCGGTTCGCGGTCACCACCCCACGCGGCGACGTCACCGCCGCGTGGGTCGAGGCCGGCGGTCCGGTCCTCGTCGTCGGGCACGGGGCCGGCGTGGGGATGGACCATCCGTTCCTCACCGGCTTCTCCGAGGCGGCGGCGGAGGAGGAGATCGCGACGATACGGTTCAACTTCCCCTACCTCGAGGCGGGGCGCAGGAGCCCCGACTCCGCGGCGAACGCGATCGCCGCCTACCGCGCGGTCTTCGACGAGGCCGTGCGGCGGGCAGGGGGCCGGAGCGTCCTGGCCGGCGGCAAGAGCTACGGAGGGCGGATCGCGTCGATGGCCGCGGCCGAGGGGATGGGGGCGCACGCGCTCGTGTTCCTCGGCTACCCGCTGCACCCGCCGGGCAAGCCGGGGCAGGTCCGCGACGAGCACCTCTACGGGCTCACGCAACCGATGCTGTTCCTGCAGGGCACGAAGGACCCGTTCGCGACCCCCGAGGTGCTCGCGCAGGTCGTCCAGCGGCTCGGCCAACGCGCCGTGCTGGTCCCGTTCGAAGGCGCCGGGCACTCGTTCGAACGCTCGCGCAAGGACGACCCGCGCGCGTGCGGGGCGGCCCTGGCTCCCCACGTCGCGGCGTTCGTGCGAGACCATCCATAGATGCCCCGGAAGAACCGTCGCGCGCCGCTCGAGTACCTGCCGTCGGCGGCGCACCGGCCGCGATCGGCGCCGCCGCCGTGGGCGGAGGTCGCCGGCTACGAGATCCGCCACGTCGTGGGCGACAAGCCGTACCGCTGTCCCGGCTGCGACCACGTGGTGCGGCCCGGGCTCTGGCACCTCGTCGTCGTGCCCGACGGCGCCCCGGACGACCGCCGGCACTGGCACACCGAGTGCTGGCGCTCCGAGCTCCGCCGCCAGGGACTCCTGCGACGCGGCGAGCCGGACGCGTTCTGAGCGAACCTCCACGGTCGGACGGCGGGGTCGCGTGATGCCATCACACCCGGGTACCATCCGCGCATGGCCGATCCTGTGCGGGCGCGGATGTGGGAGTCCGGGGGGCGGTGGTACGCCCACGTGCTGGACGCGCCGATGTTCGTCGAGGTCACCGGGACCTCGCGGTGGGGCTGCCTCGACGAGCTCCGCAAGGTGGCCGGCGACGACGCGGCGCTCACGGTCGAGGTGATCCCCCGCGTGGTCGGGGTCGCCGAGGCGGCGGAGATCATGGGCTGGGACAAGCGGCGGGTGATCACCTACATCGACCGAGGTCACTTCCCCGAGCCGATCACGTCGCTGGCGTCGGGCCGGATCTGGCTCCGCGAGGACGTCGAGGCCTACGCCGAGGACTGGCGCGAGCGTCATCCCACGGGCAAGGGCGCGCGATGAGCCAGCCGGAGGAGCGCCGGCTCTACCTGATCCGCCACGGCAAGGCCGACGCCCGTTCCACCGCCGAGGCCCAGACCCCGCGGGGGCTCGCGGCCGACCCGCCGCTGGACGAGACCGGCCGCGAGCAGGCGCGGGCCCTCGCCCGGCGGCTCAGGAAGATGCCGCCCCCGGCCGCGATCTTGTGCTCCACGCTCGCGCGCGCGCGTCAGACGATCGCGCCGTTCGTCGAGGAGACCGGCGCCGAGGTTCGCTACCTCGACGACCTCGCCGAGTGGTTCGGCGGCGATTGGGAGTTCAAGGAGTTCGAGGAGCTGCTCGTCGAGCATCCGGAGATCCCGCAGCGGATCTTGTTCCAGGACCCGCTGTTCTTCCTCGCGCCCGGCGGCGAGTCGTTCGAGGCGTTCCAGCAGCGTGTGGTCGGAGCGATCGAGGCCGCCCTCGCCGGCCACGACGGGGGCGACCTGTGGGTCGTGTGCCACGGCGGCGTGATCAACGCCTACCTCGGCTGGTGCCTCGACATCGAGGAGCAGGAGATGTTCTTCCTGCCCCCGAACACCAGCATCAATACGATCAAGCTGCTCGGGGACCGGCGCGCGCTGTGGTTCCTGGCCGACGACACGCACTGGACCGAGCCGAACCTGTTCCCCGACTGATCGCGGCCCGGCCGGTATCCTCGCGGTTCCGGGACGCGAAGGAGCGATCGAGTGGGCGTGCGGTTCCTGTCACCCGAATGGGCCGAGACCTTGACCACCAGTCTGAACGGCAACCAGGAGTTCGCGCAGGCCGCCGCGGGCAAGACCGCCACGATCCAGCAGGTGATCACCACCTCAGACGGCGACACCCACTACTGGACCCGGATCGCCGACGGGGCGATCTCGATGGGGGTCGGCGACGCGGACAGCGCCGACGCCACGATCACCCAGAGCTACGAGACCGCGGTCGCGCTCGCCAGGCGAGAGCTGTCGCCCGTGACCGGCTTCATGATGGGCAAGATCAAGGTCGCGGGGAACATGGGCCTCGTGCTCGGGCTGCAGGGGGTCCTGTCGCAGATCGCCGACACGATGGCGACCCTCGACGTCGACTACTGATCCTCCCCGGGCCTACCTTGGGGCTCCTTCAGCGAGCCGACCGAGTACGTGCCGTTCGCGCGTGCGAGCAGCCGTCCCTCGTGGTCGCGCACGTCGGCCTCCGCGTAGGCCACCTGGGTGCCGACCCGCACCGCCTTGCCCACGGCCTCGAGCGGGCCCGGCCGCGCGGGTCGCAGATAGTGGACCCCGAGCTCGATCGTGACGTGGCGCCGCCCGGGCCGCATCGCGGAACGCACGGCCAGGCCCATCGCGGTGTCGGCGAGGGTCGCGAGCACGCCGCCGTGGATCAGGCCCTGCAGGTTCAGGTGTTCCTCGTGCGCCTCCCACCGCAGGCGCACCTCGCCGCGCGAGGCGTCGACGACCTCTATGCCGAAGCCGTGGTGGAAGGGCGAGGCGGCCACCCGCCGCCGCAGGTCCTCGAGGATGTCCCGCTCGTCGCTCATCGAACCGGCGTAGTCTCCCACCTGACCCCCGAGGAGCATCGGCGTCCCCACGTCGGCCCCCGGGACCCGCGCAACGACGAGGAGGGAACGATGGTCCATAGGTCCTGGCGCGTGGCGCTCGCGGCGGTCGTGGTCGCCGTCGCGCTGTCCGCGTGTTCGTCGACGAGCACCACCAGCACCGCGAGCTCCAGCGGCTCAGGCGCGGGCGCTCCCGCGACGGGCGGCACGCTGAAGCTCGCCGACGCGAACGACGTCGTGACCCTGGACAACTCCCAGGCCGTCTCGACGATCGACTACTCGCTCACGGCCGGCGCGCTCTACGAGGGCCTGTACCACGTCGACTCGAGCGGGACCATCGTTCCGGCGCTCGCCGCGGGGATGCCCAAGGTCTCGAGCGACGGCCTGACCTACACGATCGCCCTGCGTCCGGACGCGATGTTCGCCGGGCCGAACTTCACGCCGCGCGCGGTCACCGCCGAGGACGCCGCCTACGGGATGGAGCGGGCCCTGGACCCGAACACGAAGCCGGCGCCGTCGTGGGGCGGGGGTTACCTCTACCCGATCGCGGGCGCCTCGGAGTTCGCCTCGGGCAAGGCGTCGTCGGTGTCCGGGATCAAGGTCGTCGACCCCTCGACCCTGCAGATCACCCTCACCCAGCCGACCTCGACCTTCATCTACGACCTCACGATCGCCACCTCGTGGCCGGTGCCGAAGGAGGCCGTGCAGGCGGCAGGGGACAAGTTCGGCGACGAGCCGGTCGGCGCGGGCCCCTTCTACGTGTCGCAGTGGAACAAGGGGCAGTCGCTGATCCTCAAGAAGAACCCCGGCTACGTCGACCCGCGGTACCCCTACCTGGACGAGCTCGACATCTCGCTCAACGTCGACCCCAACACGCAGGTCCTGCAGCTGCAGAACGGCACGATCGACGCGCCGGCCGAGCCGTTCTTCCTGCCGCAGTCGGCGATCCAGCAGCTCCAGCAGGACCCCTCGATCACGATGACGCCGACCACCGGGCCCACCGTCTACTACTGGGCCCTGAACAACGAAGGCATCCTCAAGGACCCGACCCTGCGCGAAGCGGTCGCGATGGCGATCGACCGCGATCTCGTCACGAAGCAGTTCGGCTCCGAGGCCAAGCCCTGGACGCAGATCTACGCGAGCGTCACGAAACAGTCCGACCCGAACCTGCAGGCGATCCCCTTCGATCCAGGCCAGGCCAAGCAGCTGCTGCAGCAGGCCGGGTACAGCGGTCAGCCGCTGAAGGTGATCTACGACGCCACCGACCCGTTCGCCACGGCGATGTCCACCGCGCTGCAACAGAACCTGAAGGCGATCGGGATGAACGTGGAGATCAAGGGCCTGCAGCAGGCCGCTTACTTCGGTGACAACGGCTACAACAACCCGAAGAACTACGACATGCTCCCGACGTACTGGCGCGAGGACTACCCGGACGGCCAGGACTTCATCTCCACGAACTTCGTGTGTGCGCAGGTGCCCCCGCCGGGGCTGAACGTCGCCCGGTACTGCAACAAGGAGGTCGACGCGCAGCTCGCGAAGTCCGACGGCCTGTCGTTCGGGCCGCAGCGCGACGCGCTGTTGCAGCAGATCCAGCAGACGATCATCAGCGACGCCGCGGGGGTCGGCGTGATGCAGGTGGACTGGCCCGCGATCACGACGCAGCGCGTCGGCGCGCTCGTCACGATCCCGACGTACGCGCCGTTCGATTGGAAGTCCTGCTGGGTGAAGGCGAGCTGACCGAGGCGCCGGTCCTGCAGGTCCTCGACCTGCGGGTCGGGACGCCGGACGGTGAGATCGTCCGCGGGGTCGAGTTGGAGGTCGGCCGGGGCGAGGTGGTCGGCCTCGTCGGCGAGTCGGGGTGCGGCAAGACCACGCTCGGCCTGGCGGTGGCCGGGCTGCTGGGGGAGGGTCGGCGCGTCCTCGGCGGGTCGATCGTGTTCGAGGGCGACACGGTGGTCGAGGGCGGCGTCGACCGCACGGCCGGCGTGCGAGGAGGCCGGATCGGGTTCGTGCCGCAGGACCCGTTCGGCGCGCTCGACCCGCTCCGCCACGTCGGTCCGCAGCTGGCGCGCCCGCTCCAGCTGCATCGCGGCCTGTCGCAGCGGGATGCCTGGGACCGCGTCTGCGGGTTGCTGTCGGCGGTGGGGATGGCCGACCCCGCCGCGATCGGCCACAAGTACCCGCACGAGCTCTCCGGCGGGCAGCTCCAGCGCGCTGTGATCGCGAGCGTGGTCTCGGTGGAGCCGTCCCTGCTGATCGCCGACGAGCCCACGAGTGCCCTCGACGTGATCGTGCAGGCCCAGGTGCTCGACGTGTTCCTCGCGCTCGTCCGGGAGGTCGGCGCCGCGGTGCTGCTGGTCTCCCACGACATGGGAGTGGTCGCCGAGGCCACGGCGCGTACGGCCGTGATGTACGCGGGCAGGCTCGTGGAGACCGGGCCGACCGAGCGGTTGCTCGCGTCGCCCCGACACCCGTACCTCGGCGCGCTGCTCGCGTCGCTTCCGCGCGAGGGGGGCGCGCGCGAGCGCTTGCGCGCGATCCCGGGCCAGCCGCCGCCGCTCCCGGGCCGTCTGTGGCCCTGCGCGTTCGCGCCCCGGTGCTCGCGGGCCGACGAGGTGTGCACCGAGGTCGAGCCGTGGCCTGATCCGGACGCGATCCACGGGTTCGCGTGCCACCACCCGCTCGAGGTTCGCGAAGGAGCGCTCGGGTGAGCGACACGCCCGCGCTGCGGATCCCCGACACGCCGCCGCCGCCAGCGGGCGTGGCCATCGCCAGCCCTCGAGCGGACCGGCGCGTCGGTCTGTGGATCGGAGTCGCGATCCTGGCGGTGATCGCCTTCGTGTCGATCGCCGCGCCGCTCGTGGCGCCGAAGGACCCGTACCTCCAAAGCGTGGAGGGCCTCGGGCCTGACGGCGGCCCGCTCGGTCCGAGCCTGGCGTGGCCGCTCGGCACCGACGCGAAAGGTCGCGACGTGCTGTCGCGGCTCGTCTACGGCGGCCGCATCACCTTCGGCGCCTCGGCGGCCGCGGTGGCGCTCGCCACCCTGATCGGTCTCGCGATCGGCTTGCTCGCCGCGTCGTCGCGCGGGGTCGCCGGCAACCTGCTGATGCGCGCCACCGACATCGGTCTGGCGATCCCCGCGCTCCTGCTCGCGGCGGCGCTCGCGGCGGTGCTCGGGCCCGGGGTGGGCTCGCTCGTGGTCTCGCTCGTGGCCGTCTTCTGGGCGCCGCTCGCGCGGGTGACCTACGGGCAGGCGATCGTGGTCGCCGAGCGTCCGTTCGTGGAGGCCTCGCGGTCGCTCGGGGCCGGGCGCGTGCGGATCCTCGCGCGCGAGATCGCCCCGCACGTCCTGCCGATCGTGCTCGCCTACGCGGCGCTCTGCGTCGGGTGGGCGGCGCTGTTCGAGAGCAGCCTCGGGTTCCTCGGTCTCGGGATCCAGGAGCCGCAGGCGAGCATCGGCTCGATGATCGGCGCCGGACTCGGCTACTACCGCCTGCATCCCGGGTTGATCGTCTTCCCGGCCGTGTACCTCGGTCTGTTCGTGACGGCGACGACCTTGATCGGGGAGGGCCTGCGCCAGCCGCGCCGCCGTGCGGTCGCGACGGAGCGAACCACCAGCGAGCTCGAGGTGATCGGGCGGTGAGCCGCTACGTCGTCCGGCGGCTGCTCCTCGCGCTCGTGACCCTGTGGGTGCTCGCGACCCTCGGGTTCCTGCTCGTCGAGGCGATCCCCGGCGACCCGGCGCGGCAGCTCGCCGGCCCGACCGCCTCGGTGCAGACCGTCGCGGAGATCCGCCATGCGTACGGCTTCGACCGCCCCGCCTGGGACCGCTACGTCTCGACGCTGGAGCGTTACGCCCACTTCGACCTCGGCTTCTCCTTCTCCCGGAGCGAGCCGGTGCGGTCGGTGATCGGGCGCGACATCGGACACACGCTCGCGCTCACGGCGCTCGCCTTCGTGGGGGAGGTGGCGATCGGGATCCCGCTGGCGCTGTTCGTCACCGGCCGCAGGTCGCGCGTGGCCGACGGCTCG
Source organism: Planctomycetaceae bacterium (assembly GCA_050257835.1). Lineage (GTDB taxonomy): Bacteria > Actinomycetota > UBA4738 > UBA4738 > HRBIN12 > AC-51. The sequence goes on from JBLMXP010000116.1 coordinate 15,875, forward strand.
TTGATCGCCGCGGCCGGCACGACGAGCGCGATCCCGACGTTCCTCGTGGGCCTGCTGCTCCTGTACGCGTTCGCCTTCCGCCTGCGGTGGTTCCCGCTCGGCGGGACGGACGGGTGGCGCTCCTACGTCCTGCCGGTGCTGACCGTCGCGGTCCCCTACGGGCTCGTGTTCGCGAGGATCCTTCGGAACTCGCTCCTGGAGGAGATGGACAAGCCCTACGTCACGTTCGCGCAGGCGCGGGGGGAGCCGATCGGGCGGATCCGACGCCGCCACGTGCTGCCCAACGCCCTGGTGCCGCTGTTCTCGCTGCTCGCGATCGACGTCGGGGGCCTGTTCGCGACGGTCGCCGTCGTCGAGGTCGTCTTCTCGATCCCTGGGGTCGGCAGCGACCTGTTCGGCGCGATCCGTCGCCTCGACACGGGGCTGATCATCGGGATCGCGCTCTGCGCCGGGCTCGTCGTGGTGACCGCGAACCTCCTCGCGGACCTCGCGGTGATCGTGATCGACCCGCGGGTGCGACGCACGGCGCTCGGCTGAGGCCTCAGCCTCGGAGGAGCCGGAGCGCTCGCCCGGCCGAGCCCGGGGGGACCGCGGTGCCGTCGGCGCCGGGGACGAGCGCCTCGCCGTCGAGGGTGGCGCCGGCGACCGCCCACGGCACCTCGAACACGATCGGCTGCACGGTGGCGGGCAGGACGAGCGAGAGCGCGTCCTCGGCGGGGGCGACACGGCGGAAGCGGCAGCGCGCGCCCCTCGCTCGGAAGATCGGACCGTCGGCGCCGTGGAGCGACACCCCGTCGGGCTCCGCGACGGCTCGCAGCGTGCCCCACGCGCCCGTGGGCAGCGTGGTCTCGGCGACGACCGGCGCTGGGGAGCCGACGCACAGCCCGTCGATCGGGTCGAGGTCGAGCAGGTCGGCCTCGGCGAGCAGGGGCAGCAACGTCCCCCACGTGTAGAAGGGCTCTGCGTCGGGGGAGTCGCCGCCCTCGCCGGTGCGCTGGTTGAAGTTCTCCCAGGAGCGCCGGCGCCGCTCCCAGCCGCGGCGGAACAGCTCGTCGCCCTTGGCCGCGAGCCACGCCGCGTCCTCGTCGTAGCCGTAGCGGCGGAGCCCTCCGGACGTGAGGTAGTTGAGCGGCGGCCACACGCGCCCGCGCCAGTACTCGTTGTCGAGCGACGCGGGGTCCTCGTGCGGCGTCCCCGCCAC
>JBLMXP010000117.1:0-7404 GCA_050257835.1 Planctomycetaceae bacterium
CCTCCCGAAGGCTCAGGCCGAGCTCCTCGAGCTTGGCCTTCACCTCGTCGATCGACTTCTGCCCGAAGTTGCGGATGTCCATCAGCTCGCCCTCGGACTTCTGGACGAGGTCGCCGACGGCATTGATCCCCTCGCGCTTCAGGCAGTTGTAGGAGCGTACCGACAGGTTCAGCTCCTCGATCGTGATCTGGTAGTCGGTCGGGAGCTCCTCGTCCTCGGCCGGCCCGACGGACACGCTCGGCGCCTCCGCGAGGTCGGAGAAGAGCTGGACGAGCTCGAGCAGGGTGCCGCCGGCGGAGGCGAGCGCCTCGCGCGGGGAGACCGAGCCGTCGGTCTCGACGTCGAGGATCAGCCGGTCGCGGTCGGTCATCTGCTCGACACGGGTGTTCTCGACCGAGTAGGAGACCTTGCGCACCGGCGAGAAGATCGAGTCGACCGGGATCACGCCGATCGGGTCGCGCGGCTTCTTGTTCTTGTCGGCGATCCGGTAGCCGACCCCGCGCTCGACGGTCATCTCCATCTCGAGCGAGCCGCCCTTGCCGATCGTGGCGATGTGCAGGTCGGGGTTGAGGATCTCGATCCCGGCGGGCGGCGCGACGTCGCCGGCGGTGACCTCGGCCGGCCCCTTGGCCTTCAGGTAGATCGTGGTCGGCTCCTCGAGCTCGGAGCGGGCCACGAGCTCCTTCAGGTTGAGGATGATGTCGGTGACGTCCTCGGTGACCTTCGGGATCGTGGCGAACTCGTGCAGTACGCCGTCGATCCGGACCGACGAGATCGCGGCCCCGGGGATCGACGAGAGCAACGTGCGGCGCAGCGAGTTGCCGACGGTGTAGCCGAACCCGGGCTCGAGCGGCTCGATCGTGAACTTCGAGCGGGTCGGCGAGAGCTGGTCCTCAGCGATCTGAGGCCTCGCGACGATGAACAACGTGCATCCCTCCTCGGCGGGGGATCATCCACTGCTCCCCACCATCTGGGTCTCCCGGACGCGGATGCGCCCGGGGTCCGCGCGCGTGCTAGACGCGGCGGCGCTTGCGCGGCCGGCAGCCGTTGTGCGGCACCGGCGTCACGTCTTGGATCCCGGCGATCTCCAGGCCCGCGGCGGCGAGCGAGCGGATCGCCGTCTCGCGGCCCGAGCCCGGGCCCTTCACGAACACGTCGACCTTCTGCAGGCCGTGCTCCTGCGCGGCGCGCGCGGCCTTCTCGGCGGCCAGCTGAGCCGCGAACGGCGTCGACTTGCGCGAGCCCTTGAAGCCCACGTTGCCGGCGCTCGCCCACGAGAGCGTGTTGCCCTGCAGGTCGGTGATCGTGACGATCGTGTTGTTGAAGGTCGACTTGATGTGCGCCTGTCCGTGCAGGACGTGCTTCTTCTCGCGGCGCTTGGTCTTCTTGGCCTTGGGCTTCGCCATCGGGTGTCCCCTTACTTCTTCCGGACCTTCTTCTTGCCGGCGATCGCCTTCTTCGGGCCCTTGCGCGTGCGCGCGTTCGTGTGCGTGCGCTGGCCCCGGACCGGCAGCGAACGGCGGTGGCGGATGCCCTGGTAGCAGCCGATCTCGATCTTGCGCTTGATGTCCTGCGCGACCTCGCGGCGCAGGTCGCCCTCGACCTTGTAGTTGCGGTCGATGAAGTCACGGATCCGCACGACCTCGTCCTCGGAGAGATCGCGGACCTTGGTGCCGCCGTCGATCCCCGTGCCCTGGACGATCTGGTACGCCCGGGTGGGGCCGATGCCGTAGATGTAGCGAAGGGCGATGTCCAGCCGCTTGTCGCGGGGTAGGTCGACGCCGACGATACGAGCCATACGTTGCCTCTCCTCAGCCCTGGCGCTGCTTGTGGCGCGGGTTCGAACAGATGATCAGGACGCGCCCGCGCCGGCGGATCACGCGGCACCGGTCGCAGATCTTCTTCACGGACGGACGCACCTTCATCGCTGTTCCTCGTTCACTTGTACCGGTACACCACACGGCCCCGGCTGAGGTCGTACGGCGACAGCTCCACCTTGACCCGGTCTCCCGGGAGGATCCGGATGTAGTGCATCCGCATCTTCCCCGAGATGTGGGCGAGCACCTTGTGCCCGTTCTCCAACTCCACGCGGAACATGGCGTTCGGCAGGGGCTCGATCACCGTCCCCTCGACCTCGATGACGTCGTCCTTGGCCACGCTCCGGCTGTTCCTGTTCGTTCGGGATCCCCCGTTCGTCGACGGCGCGTGGAACACACCTCCGGTCGGGGCGAGCGGCCAGTATAGGGGCAGGTCAGCGCGGATGTCCACGCGCGGGCGCCGGGTCGAACGGCCCCTAGGTCGCGGGACGGGCGCGCGATGGGGCCTGCGCCCTAGGTGGCTACGGTGGTCGCGTGCCGTCGACCGGAGCACGCCGCCGTACGGGCCGGGGCGCGGGAACCGCCGCCCTGCTCCTGCTGATGGCGCTGCTGGTGGCCCTGGCGGCCCCCGCGATCGCGCAGGAGAGCCCCTCCCCCACCGCGAGCCCCACCGAGTCGTCCTCGCCCAGCACCGAGCCCAGCCCGTCCGACACGCCCTCGTCTCCCTCACCCACGGACCCGGGCGGGGGCATGACGCTCCCGCCCCCCGGTGGATCGGGCGGATCGGGCGGCTCCGGGAGCGGCACGGGGCCAGGAGGCGCGACCGGCGGCGGCGTGACCTTCACGATGCCCGGACCGCGCCGCCACGCCCACCCCGGCGAGAAGGACTGGCGCGGGTGGGCGCCCGACCCGCACTGGGGCACCTACAACACCGCCCCGCTCGACGCGTTGGCCATCCGTCGCCGCCACCAGGGCTGGTCGGAGGCGAAGATCGCCCGGCGGATCTACGCGCCGTTCATCGTGGAGGGGCCGGCGGACTGGTCCGACTCCTGGGGGGCCCCGCGCTGGGACGGCTACTACCATCCCCACCACGGCCAAGACGTGCTCTGCCGCTACGGCGCGCCGGTGCTCGCGGTCGAGGACGGCACGATCGCCTACGGCTACGACTCCCTGGGGGGCAACGCCGCCTACCTCCAGCGCGGCGACGGGAGCTTCTGGTACTACGCGCACCTCAGCCGCTACGTGGCGAACCTGAAGACCGGGATGCACGTCACGAAGGGCGAGGTGATCGGGCACTGCGGCGCCACGGGCGACGCGAGCGTCCCCCACGTCCACTTCTGCTTCTTCGACGTGAACCACGACGCGGTCGACCCGATGTCCTCGCTCGTCCGGTGGCTTCGCGAGGCCGAGGAGCGCGCGGGCGTGAAGCGGAGCGTCCCGAACCCCGACGCGAAGGCGCCGGTGCCCGTCCCCCACGCCCGAACGCCCCACGCGCGCCCGACGGGTACCGTCGTCGGGTCGCTCAGCACGGGGCCACCGCTGGGCGCGCCCGCCCTCACCCCCGTGCGCGACATCCCGTCGCGGACCGTCGGAACCGCCGCCGGGCTCGTCCTGCTCGCGCTCAGTCTGACGTGGGCGGGCCGGCGCACCAGCCGGGGCGGCGAGGTCGGCTCGCGGCGGTAGCCGGCAGCAGGTCAGGCGGCCCGGGCGCCGTCGCGGGCCGTCAGGATCTCCCGGCCGTCCTCGGTCACGGCCACGGTGTGCTCGAAGTGGGCCGACAGCGTGCCGTCGGCCGTCACGACGGTCCAACCGTCGGCCATCACGCGGGTGTCGTCGCCGCCGAGGTTCAGCATCGGCTCGAGCGCGATCACGAGCCCCGGCCGCATGTCGGGGCCGCGCCCGGGCGGGCCCCAGTTCTGGATGAAGGGGTCCTCGTGGAGCTTGCGCCCGACCCCGTGCCCGCCGTACTCGCGGACGATGCCGAGCCCCGCGGCCCCGGCCACGGTCTCGATCGCGTGGCCGACGTCGGAGAGCTTCGCGCCGGGACGGACCGTCGCGATCGCGGCCTCGAGGGCGGCCTCGGTGGTGCGGACGAGGCGCTCGGCGTCCTCGCTGGGCGCGACGCCGCCCACGAACACGGTGACGGCGGAGTCGGCGTGGAAGCCCTCCCAGATCGCCCCGAAGTCCAGGGACAGCAGATCGCCCTCGGCGAGCGTCCGGTTCCGCGAGGGGATCCCGTGGACGATCTCGTCGTTGAGCGACGCGCAGATCGTGGCGGGGAACCCACGGTAGCCCTTGAACGAGGGCACCGCCCCTTCGGCGCGGATGTGCGCCTCGGCGACACGGTCCAGGTCCAGGGTGGAGGCGCCCGGACGCACGGCCTCGAGCACCTTCTCGATCGTGTCGGCGGTGATCCGCCCGGCGCGGCGCATCTTCGTGAGCTCGTCGGCGGACTTGCGGATGATCATCGGGCCCTCACAGCAGGTCGGCGAGCGCGTCCAGCATGCGCGCGGTCACGTCGTCGGGCGGCGCCTCCGCGTTGACCTCGCGGAGCATGCCCCGTTCCCAGTAGAACTGCTCGAGCGGCTCGGTCTGCTGGCGGTAGGTGGCGAGCCGGCGCTTCACCGTGAGCTCGTCCTCGTCGCTCCGCTTCTCGAGCGGCGCGCCGTCGACGTCGCACGGGAGGTCGTTCGCCGGGGGCTTCCATTCGATGTGGTACGTGCGCTTGCAGACCCCGCACGTGTAGCGGCCGGTGATCCGCAGGATCGCCGTGCGGTCCGAGATCGTGAACTTCACGACGGCGCTGAGCGGCGTGCCCGCGTCGGACAGGGCGGCCTCGAGCGACTCCGCCTGCGGCACCGTGCGTGGGAAGCCGTCCAGGACGAAGCCCTTCGTGGCGTCGGGCTCCTGCAGCCGCTCCTGCACCATCCGCACGACCAGGACGTCGGGCACGTAGGCGCCGTGGTCCATGTAGGTGCGCGCCTCGATCCCGAGCGGGGTGCCGCTCTGCACGTGCTCGCGCAGGATGTCGCCGGTCGAGATCTGGGGGATGTCCAGCCGCTCGCACAAGACCCGCGCCTGGGTCCCCTTCCCCGCGCCGGGCAGTCCGAGGAAGACGAACCGCATGGCCGGCTACCGCAGGAACCCCTCGTAGTGGCGCATCAACAGCTGCGACTCGATCTGCTTCATCGTCTCGAGCGCGACGCCCACCGCGATCAGCATGGAGGTGCCGCCGAACGGGAACTGGTTGAGGTTCCACACGGCGAGCACGACGGTCGGGATCAGGGCGATCGCTGCGAGGAACAGCGAGCCCGGGAGCGTGATGCGGACCAGGATGTCGTTCAGGTAGTCGGCGGTCGGCGGGCCGGGGCGGATCCCCGGGACGAAGCCCCCTTGCTTGCGCAGGTTGTCCGCGGTCCGCACGGGGTCGAACTGGATCGCCGTGTAGAAGTACGAGAAGAAGATGATCAGCGTCGCCAGGATCACCATGTACAGCAGGCTCCGCTGGTTGTTGATGTAGTTGTTCACGAAGTTCTGCAGCCACGGCGCGTGCACGACGCTCGCGATCAGCACCGGGAAGTACATCACCGAGGTCGCGAAGATGATCGGGATCACGCCGGCCTGGTTCACCTTGAGCGGCAGGTAGGTGCTGCCCCCGGTGGTCATCTTGCGCCCCACCACGCGCTTGGCGTACTGCACCGGCACGCGGCGCTGCCCCTGGTCCATGAACACGATCGCGACCACGATCCCGATCCCGATCGCCAGGACCACGATGAACTTGCCCGCGCCGCCGGCCTGCAGGATCGAGTTCCCCTCGAACGGGAGCCGGCTGATCACCGAGACGAAGATCAGGATCGACATCCCGTTGCCGACGCCCCGCTGGGTGATCAGCTCGCCGAGCCACATGATCATCGCGGTCCCGGCCGTCATCACGAGCACGATCAGCAAGACGTTGGGCACCGTGAAGGTGTTGTTGGGGAAGATGCTCGTCTGCAGCCCCACCGCCTGAGGGTTGTTGAACAGGAAGATCAGCCCGGTCGACTGGAGCAGCGCGAGCACGACCGTGACGTAGCGCGTCCACTGGTTGATCTTCTTGACGCCCGTCTCGCCCTCGTCCTGCCACTGCGCGAGCTTGGGGATCACGACCGTGAGGAGCTGCATGATGATCGAGCTCGTGATGTACGGCATGATCCCGAGCGAGAAGACCGAGAACCGGGTGAGCCCGCCGCCCGAGAACAGGTTGATGAACGCGAGGAAGCCGCCCTCGGCGGCCTGGTTCAGCTGCGTGACGTCGACCACCGGCACCGGGACGTGCGAGCCGAACCGGTACACGGCGATGATGAACAGCGTGAACAGGATCTTGTTCCGGAGGTCCGGAACCTTGAACGCGTTCAGGAATGCGCGCAGCACGGTCCGGTAAGGGTACCCCTCAGGCGATCGTCTCGGTACGGCCGCCGGCGGCTTCGATCTTCGCCTTCGCGGCCTCGGAGAACGCGTGGGCGCGCACGGTGAGCGCCTTGTCGATGTCGCCGCGGGCCAAGATCTTGACCGGCTGCCCCTTGTGCACGAGGCCGTGCGCGTAGAGCGACTCCGGCGAGACCTCGCCGTCGAAGTACTTCGAGAGCTGCTCGACGTTCACCGCCGCGTAGGCGACGCGGTTGGGGTTCTTGAACCCCTTGAGCTTCGGGATCCGCCTCGACAGGGGCATCTGCCCGCCCTCGAAGTGGTCGGGGACGTTCTTGCGGGCGCCGGTGCCCTTCGTGCCGCGGCCCGCCGTCTTGCCGCGCGCGCCAGCGCGGCCGCGGCCGACCCGCGTCCGGTCCTTCGTCGCGCCCTCGGCGGGGTGCAGGTGATGGAGCTTCACTGGTCCCCTTCTTCCTGCGCCGGCTCGGCCGGCTGCTCGTGCTTCCTGGATCCTCGCGCCCGGCCCGTCGTGGCGACCTCCTCGACCGTGACGAGGTGGCGGACCTTCGCGAGCATCCCGCGGATCTCGGGGCGATCCTCCTTGACCACGGTGTCGTGCATCCGGCGCAGGCCGAGCCGGCGGATCGTGTCCTTCTGATCCTTCGGCCGGTCGATCACGCTGCGGACCTGGGTCACCTTGAGCTGGCTCATCGGCGGCCCCCGCGCGGCGCCGACGGCGCCGGCTCCGCGATCCCGTACTGCTCGGTGAGCGCCTCGGCGCGCGCGGCGTTGATCCGCACCTCGGCGGCCTCGACCGCCTCGAGCATCGCCTTGGGGGCGACCTGGTGCACCTCGCGGCCGCGCGCCCTCGCCACGTCGGCGGGCTTGCGCAGCGACTGGAGCCCGTTCACCGCGGCCTTGACGATGTTGATCTGGTTCGAGGACCCCATCGACTTGGACAAGATGTCCTTGATCCCGGCGCATTCGACGAGCGCGCGCACCGGGCCGCCGGCGATCACGCCGGTCCCCGGCGCCGCCGGCTTCAGCAGCACGACCCCGGCGCCGGCCTCGCCGAGCACCTCGTGCGGGATCGTCGTGCCCATCATCGGCACCTCGAACATCTTGCGCCGGGCCTCCTCGACGCCCTTGGCGATCGCGGCCGGCACCTCCTTCGCCTTGCCGT
>JBLMXP010000118.1:0-9283 GCA_050257835.1 Planctomycetaceae bacterium
GGGAGCGCGTCAGGAGCCGGCCGGATCCGACCCGAGCGTGATCCGCGCACGCCTCGCGCGCACCGCGGCGCTCAAGAAGCCGGGCTCCCGCGAGCGCCGCGAGGAGCGCGAGGAGCGCGACACGCCGGATCGACGCTGAGTCTCGCCGCGGGCGGACGGCGTGCCACCTGAGCGAACAGTGGTGCTGGCATCACTGTTCGTCGCCGCATCCGGCCGTACGGTGTCGTCGGAGGTCTGTGCCGATGACCGTGCGTGTGCTGATCGTCGACGACCAAGAGCCCTTCCGGGCCGCGGCTCGGTTGGTCGTGGAGATGACCGACGGGTTCGAGGTGGCCGGCGAGGCCGAGACGGGCGAGGACGGGGTCACGATGGCAGCCGAGCTCGCGCCCGACCTCGTGCTGATGGACGTGAACCTACCCGGGATCGACGGGCTCGAATCCACGCGGCAGATCCTCGCCGCCGGGGGCCCGGTCGTGGTGCTCCTGCTGTCGACCTACGAGGAAGCGGAGTACGCGCCGCGTGCCGCGGAGTGCGGGGCCGCGGCCTACGTCCCCAAGTCCTCGTTCGGGCCCGACCGACTCGAAGACGCCTGGGCGGCGGCGACGGCGGGCTCCTGAGGCCCCCCGGCCCACCGGCTCATCGCCCGCGCACCGCCAGCTCGGTCATGTCCATGTAGTACTTGTTGCCACGGTTGGACCGCATCGTGAGCTTCACGAACCGCACGTGCTTGGTCGTCCCCGGCTTCGGCGTCAGCTTCGTGAGGCGCCCCTGCGCCGGCGCGTCCTTCGTCGAGTACGACAGGACCCACCTGCCGCCCTTGACCTTCGTGTAGATGTCGAAGGCCTTCACCCCGGCGTTGGCGACGTCGCCGCACGTGGCGCCGGGGTCGATCAGGAACGCCAGGACGTCGACGGCGGCGGGCAGCTCGATCTGGATCGAGCGCGGGCCGGTCGTGCCGCTGCCGCCGTAGCTGGGGGCGTCGCTGCCCCAGCCGGTGACCAGGGACCGGTCGATCGCGCCGTCTGGGCCGCAGCCGTACCCCGAGTAGTCGGGCCGCGTGAACGCGACGATCTTCGCGCCACCGTCCGCGGCCGCCCAATCGCGGTACAACGACGGGCTGACCGTCTCGGCGCCGTTCACGCTCACCCGGTGCAGGACGAGCGGCTCCATCGCGCGGCGGTCGACGATCAGGTCCGCGTAGGTGTGGAACGGCACGTGCTTGATCGCGTAGTGCCCCTTCGCATCGGTCTTCGCGACGAAGTTCGACCCGGTGAATCCGGTGTCGAGCCCGCCGATCGCGACGGTGACGCCGGCGAGCGGCGCTCCGGTGAGGGCGTTGCGGATCCGCCCGCCGATCGTGCCGCACGGATCGGACTTGCACGACGGTGGCATCGCGAAGTTCTGCACGGGCGTGACGTCGCTGCCGTCGGTCACCGACGCGAAGTACCCCATCCCCCGGTGCGCGAACACCTTCCAGATCGCGGTGGCGTTCGCGCCGCCGTCGTCGACGAGATCGGCCTGGACGATCGCGTTGCGCATGTCGAGGAACGACGGCTCGGGCGGCGCGAGCTCCATGCCGCGAGTGATCAGTCGCTCGGCGACGCTCTGACCGAGCCGCTCGCGAAGGTCCCAGAGCGTCTGGGCCCAGATCTCGCCGTCGCTGTGGACCTCCGGGTAGCCGGCCACCTCCCCGTAGTCGCCGAACGTGAACCCGCCCGAGGCGGTGTCGGCGGCGGCGGGGCAGGCCGCGGCGGGCGCGCCCACCGAGCAGTCGATCGCCTGGAAGCGGATCCCCTCGCCGCCCGTGATCCACTTGCCGACCATCACCTCCCCGGGGGCGTTCGTGTCGACGACCCAGCTCGGGTCGAGCCCCGGCGCACCGGTGCCCGAGCCGTCGCCGACGAGGTAGTCCATCGCGTACCAGTCGCTGGTCGCCTCGCCGATCGCGCCGGACTCCGACAGGTTCAGGGCCTCCAACCCGTTCGGGTAGGTGACGAGGCGGCTCGACAGGCCGTGCGTGTACTCGTGGTAGACCACCGACGCGTCGTCCCCGGCGTTCGCGGACGGCCAGTTCGGCGTGTACCTGTCCGCGCGGAACAGGTACATCTGCATCACGGGCGGCTTGCCGTCGGGCGGCGTGAAGAAGTTCGCGTTGTTGTAGTGGTAGACGTCGGGCAGACCGCGGTTCGTGTTCGCGCCGTCGAAGACCTGGCCCTGGACGGCGTCGCCGCCCTCGCCCCTGCCGCTCGTGTTCTTCCGCTGGAAGTTCCCGGCCGCCTCGTTGAACCCGATCGGCGCCCGCCGCAGCCAGTCGTGGAACTCGTTCAGGTAGTGGTACACCTGCACGGCGTCCTGCATCCGGTTGGCCTGCCAGCTCTTGGAGACGTTCTTGTCCCACGTGCAGGGGTGCTTGGGCGCGCAGTTCTGGCCGGTGGTCGTGGTGTTCACGTCGGCGGGCGCGCTCCAGTCGAAGCCGCCGTTGGACGGCACCTCGTCGGAGGAGGTCGGCACGTTGTCGTCGTTCGCGTCGAGGTAGACGTGGGCGTTGTTCCCCGCGAGCTTCGCGTTCGAGTCGACGGGGAAGGTGATCGGTTGCTGATCGGCGACGGTCCCGGTGACCGCCGAGCTGGGCGAGTACTCCCAGGCCGTGCCCGTGCCGGTCGCAGCGTCGACGAGGTTCGCGCGCCACAGGACCTCACCGGTGGCGGCGTCGACGACCGAGACGTCGCGCTCGTCGGGGGAGACGTTCGTGAAGGTCTGCCAGGCCAGACGCGAGCGACCGCCCTGGAACCAGACGAGCTGCGCGGTGTCGCCGCGCACGCTCGCGGCCGGGGCGTCCACCGCCGCGCGCGCCCGAGCGATCGCGGCCCCGGCGGACAGCGACGGGCGCGCGCCCGAGCCCGTCGCGCCGAGCCCGTGCGCGGGTGAGCCGGAGAGGTTGATCAGCTGCCCGTTCGCCGTCACGTTGGCCTTGAGCCCGTTGTCGAAGGCGCGAACCCCGCCCGCCTGCTGCGTCCACGACAGATGGTGGGTGCCGTCGATGCTCACGTAGTCGCGGACCAGCACGAACGTGCGCAGGTCGCGGAGTGCGAGGCCGAAGGCGGCGAGGTGCGACCGGACGAAGCCCATCGCGACCCTCGCGGCCGGCGCTGCGCTCGGCGGGGTCAGGAACCCGTCGAGCCGCGCGACCACGCGCGGCGTCCCGGTGCGGGGGTCGAGCTGGAGCACGCCCTCACGGCCGAGCGCGCGTCCGAGGTCGGCGCGGGCTCGCGCCGTCGCGGCGGCCAGCTGCGTGGGCGAGGCGACCGGACGGCGGACGTCGAGCGCCGGCGCGGGCGCCGTGGCGCCGGGCCGCGGGGAGCCGACGGCGCCCGAGGCGGACGGCGCGACGGCGAGGATCGACGCCGCCACGGCGAGCGCCGCCGACAGCGCGAGCAGTGGACGGGTGATGCGAGCGGACATCTCCGAGCCTTCCTCTCCCGACGGTGCCTCGAACCGTAACAGCGCGGCTCGGATACGGTTGGACGGCCCTTCAGGCGGTGACGGGAACCGAGCCCCGCAGGGTGGTGCCCTCGCCCGCCGCGCTCGTGACCTCGAGCGAGCCCCCGGAGGCCTCGATCCTGTCGGCCATGCCCCGCAGGCCGGTGCCGTAGGAGGTCGCGGTCGCGTCGAACCCCTGCCCGTCGTCGGTCACCGTGAAGACCAGCCGCCCATCGGCGCGCTCGAGGCGGATCGTCGCGTGGGTAGCGCCGGCGTATTTCGCGACGTTGTTCAGCGCTTCGAGCGCGCAGAAGTAGACGGTGGCCTCGATCTCGCGCGGATAGCGGTCGATCCCGTCCGCATGGACCGTCGTGGGGACGGCGGCCTTGCGCGCCTGCGCCTCCAACGCGGCGGGGAGCCCCTTGTCGGCCAGGAGCGGCGGGTAGATCCCGCGCGCGAGGTCCCGCAGGTCCTCGAGGGCCGCGGCGCTGTCGGCCTGCAGCTGCTCCAACATCTCCGTCGCTCGGACGGGGTCGCGCTCGGCCAGTTGGCGGGCCAGGCGCAGCTTGACCCCGAGCGCGACGAGCTGCTGCTGCGCGCCGTCGTGGATGTTGCGCTCGATCCGGCGCCGCTCCTCGTCCTGCGCGACCACGAGCCGCTGGCGCGAGGCCCGGAGCTCCTCGATCAGCCGCACGTTGCGAAGCACCAGCCCGGCCTGCGACGCGATGTCCTGGACGAGCTGGCGGCGCGCCGGGTCGAGCGGATCGTTGGCCGGCATCGACAGGCTGAGGGCGCCCAGGAGCTCGCCCCGATGGCGGATCTCGACCGCCTCCCCGGGGCCGAGGGCGGGGAGCGCATCGCCGGCGATCCGCACGGGTTCGTACGACGGTGCATCGCCCGCGCTCGCCGCCGGCCGGAGCTCGTCGCCGATCCGCAACCAGACGGTGACCGTCGCCGCCCCGGTCCCCGAGGCCAAGATCGTGGCCATCCTCGGCAAGACGTCGTCGGACGCGTAGGTCTCCGCCATCCGATCCGAGAAGTCGGAGAGCACCTCGTAGGAAGAGGCGCGCCGGCCGTACGCGACGCGGTCGGCGATCGAGCGCGCAGCCCGTCGCACGGGGTTGAAGGTCACGACGAGCAACGCCGCCCCGACGAGCAGCCGCGGCGCGCCGGGCACGGTCGCGAGCGCGATCACGCCCAGGTACAGCACCGTGAGGGTGAACGCGATGACCGCCACCACGACCGTCTTGCGGATCACGACGTCGATGTCGAAGGCCCGGTACTTCACGATCCCGATCCCGATCGCGGCCGGCGGCCCGAGCGCGACGAGCGGGGTGATCACGAGCCAGAAGGCGGCCCCGGCGGGGCCGTTCGGATCCGTGAGCAGCATCACCGGCAGCATCAGGACGATCCACCCGAGCGCGGCCTCGCCGACGGCCGCGAGCCACCGGATCTGCCGGCGTTCGTCGGAGGTCGCTCGCCGGCGCCGCACGAACAACGACACGACCGCGCCGACCGCGCCGGTCACGAACAGGAGCACGCCGACGAGGTTCAGCGCCCGGCCGATCCCGACGTCGCCGATCGCGAGCGGGTTGGCGGTGCTCACCCCGGCGTGGCTCAGCTCGTCGGACCAGATGTCGGTGATCCGGTCGGTGAGGAAGAAGGTCGTGACGAGCGCGACCGTCTGGCCCGCGACCGTCGCCGCGACCAACCACCGCCACCGAGGTGCGACGGGACGTCCGGTCGGGAACAGGTGGGCGATCAGCATGATCCCGGTGAGGGTGAGCAGCGGGGTCGCGTTCGCCACCACGAGCCCGAGCGCGGGTGCTGGGAGCGATCCGGGCCGGGTGGCGAGCGCGAAGAGCCCGTACTGGGTGAGCGTGATGCCCAGCTCGAGCACGAAGCCGGTACCGAGGCAGAGCCACCCGATCACGTGCACTGGGGCGCGCCGCACGATCGCGAAGCCCGCGGCCGTGTAGGCGAGCGTGGTCGCCGTGAACAGGCAGAACAGGAGCACGTCGTTCCCGTAGATCACGGGACGGTTGAGCCACAGCAGGACGAGGCCGGACACCGTGACGGACGCGGTCACGGCGGCGATCGCCAGCGCCGTCCGTTCGGCGCGAGGCCGGGTCATCCCGCCACCGGTGCCGCAGGTACGGTGCCCGTCACGGTCGTGCCCGCTCCGGGCGCGCTGTCGATCGCCAACGACCCCCCGATCGCGTCCAGCCGGTCGGCCATGCCTTGCAGCCCCGCGCCCGCCACGATCGTCGACCGGTCGAAGCCCGCGCCGTCGTCGCGGACCGTGAACGTCAGGTACCCGTCGGCCTGGCCGAGCGCGATCGTGGCGTGCGTGGCGCCCGCGTACTTGGCGACGTTGTTCAGCGCCTCGAGCGCGCAGAAGTAGACAGCCGCTTCGACGTCGCGCGGGTAACGGCCGACCCCGTCGGCGTGCACCGTCGTCGGGACCGCCGCCTTGCGCGCCTGAGCCTGCAGCGCGGCCGCGAGGCCTCGGTCCGCGAGCAGGGGTGGGTAGATCCCGTGCGCGAGGTCGCGGAGGTCCTCGAGCGCGGCGGCGGCGTCGTTCTGCAGCCCGGCGAGCGCCGCATGCGCCTTCTCCGGGTCACGGTCGACCATCGTGTCGGCCAGGCGCAGCTTGACCGAGAGCGCGACCATCTGCTGCTGCACGCCGTCGTGGATGTCGCGCTCCAGCTTGCGACGCTCCTCGTCCTGGGCGGCGACGAGGCGCTGCCGCGACGCGCGGAGCTCCTCGATCAGCCGCACGTTGTGCAGGACCGGGCCCGCCTGCGCCGCGAGGTCGGTCACGAGCCGCTCCTTCGACGGGTCCATCGGGTCGTTCGCCGGCATCGTGACCGCGAGCATGCCGAGCTCCGAGCCCTGGAAGGAGACCGGCACTCGCGTCTCCTCCCCGTGGCCGTGACCGAACGAGGCTTCCTCGCGCAGGTCGTGGCCGATCCGAAGGAGGACGCGCGCCCGGGTCGCGCCGGTCGCGGTGCCGAGCACGAGCGCCATCCGGGCGAGGACCTCGTCGGCCGCGTAGGTCTCGCCGATCCGGCCCGAGAACTCCGTCAGCACCTCGTAGGGGGTCGCGCGCTTCCCGAACACGAACCGGTCCGCGAGCCGACGGGCCAGGCGCAGGAGCGGGACGATCAGCAGGCCGAGCCCGACCCCGATCGCGATCACGAGCGGACGTGGCGTGCCCTCCCACAGGGCGACCTGGCTCGCGAGCACCAACGGGAGCAGGACGACCACCGCGATCAGCGCCGCCAGCACGAGCGCGATCAGGGCCTTGCGGATCACGACGTCGAGGTCCCACAGGCGGTAGCGGAAGATCGCGACGAGGTAGGCGGCCGGCACACCGAGGGTGATCGTCAGGGCGAACAGGACGAGCACGACCGGGAAGATCGGCGGGCCCTTGTCCTCGTTGCTGCCGACGACCCCACCGAGCACCGTGACGACGATGCCGAGCGAGAGCAACAGACCCGCCGAGGTCGCGACCGCGACCAACCATCGCAGTTGCTGGCGTGCCTCTCCCGTCGACCGCTTGTAGCGACTGCGTATCGCGAACACCGTCGCGAGAGCGCCCAGCAGCATCGTGATCACGCCGACGCCCGTCAGCGTGTTCGCGGCACCCCCGAGCGCGGAGATCCCGACCGGGTTCATGTAGAGGATCCCCGCGTCCACGAAGTTGTTCAGCGGTCCGGGCCCGAGCACGTACCCGATGAGGATCGCGCCGATCGCCGCGAAGATCGCCCACTCGAGCCAGCGCCATCGCTCCGGTGGCCGCCCGTCGGGGAACAGCAGGAAGAGCAGCGGGAGCAGCAGGACCGGGAGCAGCGACGCCTCGCCCATCAGCGCGAACAGGCCACGCGCGGGGATCGGGTGCGCGCCGTAGAGCGCCCACGTCGTCACCGCGGCTCCGAACGCCTCGCAGATCCATCCGAAGCCGATCGACACGAAGACCCAGCCGGCGAGGTTCCGACCCTGCCGCGACACGATCAGGGCCCCGGTGCCCATCCACAGGAGCGCCAGGAAGATCGCGAGGACGTTGCCGATCGTCGCTGCCGTCGCCACGCGTGTGGCGTCGCGGGCGATCAGTCGGTCGATCGTGTCGAGCGCGCCGACGGCCTCGCTCCCGAGCGGGCGTCCGACCACGATCGCCGACCCCGGCGGGTGCTTCGACGCGTCCGCCGAGAGCGCCAGGACGAGGACGAAGAGCACGGTCGCGACGACGATGAGGCCGAGGCTGGTCCGCCGGGCGATCGTCTCGTTCATGCGGGCACCGGAACCTGCCGTGGAAGACGCCCGGCGACGACGGTGCCGCGGCCCCGCTGCGTCCGAACGTCGAGGACACCGTCCAGCGCCTCGACGCGGTCGCGGATGATCGCCCGGCCGGCGCCTTCGGGCGTGGTCTGTGGGTCGAATCCCGGTCCCTCGTCGGCGACCTCGAACGTGACGCCGTCTTCCGACGCGTCCAGACGCACCGTGGTGGGAGCGTTCCCGGCGTGGCGGAGCACGTTCTGGATCGCCTGCAGGCAGCAGAAGTACAGGCACGCCTCGACGTCGGCGTCGAACCGCTGCTCGGCGAACGAGGCAGAGGCGACGACCCGCGTGTCGGCGCCCACCTTGCGGACGTGCGCCTCGAGCGCCGCGACCACCCCCTTGTCCACGAGGAGCGGGGGGAAGATCCCGCGGGCGAGGTCGCGGAGCGCCTCGAGCGTCGCGTTGGCTCGTTCGCCGAGCCGGTCCAGGAGCTCGGCCGCCTGCGCCGGGTCCTGCTCGGCCAGCCCGCGCGCGCGCTCGAGGTCGTGGCCGATGTCGCGCAGGCGCGCCGCGGGGCCCTCGCTGATCTCGCGCTCGAGACGCCGCCGCTGTTCGTCGCGCGCCGCGACCAGGCGCTGGCGCGACGCCGCCAGGCGCTCGGTCTGCTCGGCGACCTCGGCCGTGCGCAGCGCGAGCTCGTCGGTGAGCCGGACGTTGTGCAGGGCGAGGCCCGCCTGGGACGCGAGGTCTTCGAGGAGCCGGGCCTCCGCGGTGGTGAGCGGGTCGTTCGCGTCCTTCGCGACGTCGATCCATCCGACCGGCTCGCCCTGGTGGCGGATCTCGAGGCTCCGGTCCCAGGAGGCCGGGGCGTCGGCGTCGCAGGGCCACCGGACGACACGCTCGCCCTCGGTCGCGAGGACCCGCACCTGCGCGACGCGCGCGCCGACCCCGGTGGCGGCGGCCTCGGCCATCCCGGGGAGCACCTCCTCGACCGACAGGGTCCCGGCCACCCGTTTGGAGAACCCGGCCATCACCTCGTAGGGGGTGGCGCGCTCGCCGTAGACGAGCCGGTTCGCGAACCGACGGACCCGCGCGCGGACCGGTGCGAACAGCAGCGCGATCGCGATCGTCGCGGCGATCGACAGGGTGGGGTCGTGGGCGCCGCCCCAGATCGTGCCGAGCCCGACGACGACGGCGACGTACACGAGCGAGATGAACCCGGCGAGCGCGCCGAAGACGATCGTCTTCGACACGACGAGGTCGATGTCGTAGAGGCGGTATTTGAGCACCGCGATCGCGACGGCTCCGGGGATCCCCAGGATCAGCGTCGCGAGGAACAGGGGCCAGGCGACGTTCGCGATCGCCGCGTCGCCCCCGCCGATCCCGGAGAGCAGGAAGAACACCACGGCCACCCCGCCCGCGAACCCGAGCCAGCGCACCTGCGCGCGCACCTCCGGGCTGCCGGCGCGCGCCCGGACGACCAAGGAGGCGACCCCCAGGAGCACGACGGCGAGCAAGGCGA
>JBLMXP010000119.1:0-21246 GCA_050257835.1 Planctomycetaceae bacterium
GGCCGACGTGGTGCGCGCGTTCCGGATCGCGCGCGACGTCTCCGGCGCGGTCCAGCGCGGGGCCGACATCGAGGCGCTCGACGGCGTGATCGAGCCGCACGTGCAGAACGAGCTGCTCGCCGGGGTCGACTGGCTGGTGGAGACGACCTCGCGTTGGTACCTCGTGCAGGCCGCCGGCCAGCGCCTCGCCGAGGCGGTCGCCGAGTCGCGCGAGGCGTTCGCCGAGCTGTCCGAGGCGCTCGACCAGATCGGGCCGGAGGCCTGGCGGGCCGAGCACGAGGCCGCCGCCCAGGAGCTCGTCGCGACGGGCGTGCCCCAGACGGTCGCGCGCCGACACGCGTTCCAGCCGGAGCTGGTCCACGCGCCCGACATCGTCGCGGTGGCCCACGCGACCGGGCGCTCCGTGCTCGAGGTGGCCCGGGGCTTCTTCCTGCTCGGCGAGCGCCTGCGGATCGACTGGCTGGAGCAGCGGCTCGAGGATCTCGCGACGGGCTCGCGGTGGCAGCGGTGGGCGCGTCAGAGCACGGAGGACGACCTGCTCGCGGTCCGCCGGCAGCTCTGCGAGCACGTCATCGCGAGCGCGGGCGGGGCCCCGATCGACGCCGCGGTCGACGGGTTCTTGGAGCTGCACGCCGAACGCGTGGAACGGCTGCAGCGATTCATGCACGCCCTGTCGGTGGAGGGCGTGACGGACCTGTCCCAGCTCACGGTGGCGTTGCGGCAGATCCGCGCGCTGGCCGGCTGAGGCCTACCGCGGCACCAGCTTGCGGATCGCGCCGGCCGCCGGCGTGAGGATCGACTCGTGACCGTCGTCCCACCGCACGCGGTAGGAGATGGTCGGGCCCTGGATCAGCTCCAGGATCTCGCCCTCGCGCTCGTGCTGACCGACCCGCTCGGTCTCGACCGCGATCCGGTCACCGACGCTGATGTCCACGATGCACCTCCTCGATCGGCGTCCACCTGCACGCTACCGCCGTCGCGAGAGGACGGGCAGGGCCGGTCGGCCGTCGGGGAAGGGGGTCCCGTGGCCGTGTTGCGCGAGGGGTCAGCCGCCGTAGAGGTCGAGGGTGATCCAGTACGCGCCGTGCGCGTACACCACACCGATCCCCGCGTGACGGAACCTGCGGTACTTCAGGTTCCGCAGGTGGGGGGCGCTCTTCTTCCACGCGGCGAACACGGACCAGAGCGAGCCGCCCATCCCCACGTTCTCCCCCCACGTGCTGCCGCCCCGCTGCTTCACCTTGGTCCCGAGCAGGGTGCTGTGGAACAGGCTCCGCTCCCGCGCCATCTTCAGGGAGTGGTGCCACGCGAACTTCGACAGGACCAGGTCGATCTTGAGCACCGGGAGCCCCTCTGACCTGCGGAAATCGTTCACGAAGCCGAGGAGCTTGTGTCGGGTGCGCGCAGCACGGGTTCCTGCGTACGACTGCCCGTCGGCGGCGAGGAGCAGTGCTACCACCAACGCGACGATGAGGACTATCCGGGGGCTGGTCCGCATGCGCGAAGGCCTCACCCTAGCGGACATCCGGGGCGATGACCACCACCCGTCTGCGAGCATGGCGCGCGTGCGAGCGAGCGTTGCGCGATACGTGAACGAGCGTCGGCGAGCCGCCGACCCGATCTCGCCGCGGGGTCGCGCGGCCGGTCTGGTGGTCGCCGGATGCTTGTTCGTCGGGGGGATCGTGTGCGTGTGGAGCGGGTGGTCCTACGTCGGGTGCCGCCTGGGCGGGCCCCTCGGCAATCAGATCTGCGACTACTTCGCGGCCCAGGGCGCGGTGTTCGTGATCGGCGGCGCGGCCGCGGCCGTCGCGGGCGCTGTCGTCGCGTGGAGGGTCCTGCTGCGTCCTGGCCGGCCCGATGGCGCGAGCGGGTGGACGGTGGGGGCCGGGGTGCTCGTCTCGCTCTCGGGCTGCGCCGTCGCGCTGCTCTACCCGCGTTGGGTCTGCCCGACCGGGTACCGGCTGTCGGTGGGTGCGCTCTGCGTGAGCGACACGCACCGGTTCTTGGCGCCCTCGCGCATGAGCGCGAAGCTCGCGATCGCGCTGGCCGCCGTGCTGCTCGGCGGGATCGTCGGGTGGTGGCAGCGGCTGCCCACCGTGGCCCTGGCGGCGATCACGGTGGCGACGACCGCCGGCGCGCTCGTCTACCTCCTGGCGCGGAGCATCGGCGTCCCCTGGTGAGCTCCCGGCCGGAGGCCTGAAGGCCGGTACCATCCCCGACGATGCCCCGTCGTCCGACGGTCCTGCTGTTCACGACGCTGGCGCTGCTGTCGCTGCCCACGCCCGTGCGCGCCGCGACCGGCGCCGACGTCTCGGTCACGGCGACGGACTCCGCCGACCCCGTGCTCCGCGGTCGCGACTTCGCGTACACGATCGCGGTCGCCGACGCCGGTCCGCAAGACGCGACCGGGGTGAGCGCCGTCGCGACCCTCCCCTCCGAGGTGTCGATGTCCGAGGCCGCCGGATGCAGCGTCTCGGGCGTGACGGTCACGTGCATGTGGGCGACGATCGCGGCCGGGCAGAGCGCGGAGGTGACCTTCGGCGTCCACGCGGACATCCACGGCACGGCGACGCTCGACGTCAGCGTGAGCGCGAACGAGCCCGACCCCGACGCGAGCAACGACGACGCCACGCAGGCCACGAGGATCCTCGGGCCGACCGACTGCACGGTGAGCGACACGAAGGGCACCGGGCTCGTGATCGGCACGCCGGGGACCGACGTCCTCTGCGGTCGCGCCGGCGACGACGTGATCGAGCCGATCGGCGGCGACGATCTCGTGGTGGGCGGTCCCGGCGTCGACATCGTCGCCTATCCCAGGGCGACGGTGCCGGTCAAGGTGAACCTGGCGACGCGACGCGCCTGGATCGGCGGCGGGCGAGCGGACCTGCTGTCGGTCGAGGGCGCGATCGGCGGCCGCAAGGCCGACGTCCTGCTCGGCAGCAAGGGCCCGAACCTGCTCGGCGGGCTCGGCGGCGACGACCGGATCGACGGCGGGGGCGGGGCCGACACCGCCGATTACCATTTCTGCGTCGGGTCCGGCTGCGCCCAACGCGGCGTCTTCGTGGACCTGGCCGCCGGCGTCGCCAAGGGCAGGGGCGTCGGCACCGACACCCTGCGCTCGATCGAGGACGTGAACGGCTCGGCCGACGGGCCCGACCGCCTGCTCGGCGACCGCGGCACGAACGTCCTGTGGGGCTACGGCGGCCACGACCGGCTCTTCGGCCGCGGCGGCAACGACGTGCTGTGGGGGATGCTCGACGCCGACCGTCTCTCGGGCGGCCCGGGGATCGACTTCCTCGACGGCGGCCTCGGCCACGACCGCTGCGCCGGCGGGACCGGGATCGACTCGCTCGTGTCCTGCCCGTAGCGCGGCCGCGCGCGGCCCGGCGCCCGGTACGGTGGCAGGCGATGACGGACCGCGCCGACGTCGTGGTGATCGGCGGCGGGCTCGTGGGCCTCGCCACCGCCTATCAGCTGCTCCGGTCGCGTCCGGGCACCCGAGTGGTGGTGCTCGAGAAGGAGCCCGAGCCCGCGCGCCACCAGAGCGGCCGCAACTCGGGCGTGCTCCACAGCGGCCTGTACTACGCGCCGGGCTCCTGGCGAGCCCTCGCGTGCCGACGAGCCAAGGAGCAGCTCGAGGCCTTCGCCGACGAGCACGGCGTCGCGCGGCGGCGGTGCGGCAAGCTCGTGGTGGCGATCGAGCCCGCGGAGCTGCCCCGTCTGGAGACGCTCCGCGAGCGCGGCGAGGCCAACGGCCTGCGCGGGCTCGCGATGCTCTCGCCCGGGGGGTGGTCCGAGCTCGAGCCGGAGGTCGGCGGCCTCCGCGCGTTGCACGTGCCCGAGACCGGCGTGATCGACTTCGCGGGCGTGGCGCGCGCGTTCGCCCGCGAGATCGCGGCGGCCGGCGGCGAGCTGCGCACCGGCACCGAGGTCCTCGGCCTCGAGCCCTCGGGGAACCGGCAGCTCGTGCTGACGTCGGGAGCGGACCTGCTGGCGGGAGGCGTGGTCTCCTGCGCGGGGCTCCGATCCGACCGGGTGGCCGCGATGAGTGGCGACCGCGACGCGCGGCGGATCGTCCCGTTCCGCGGCGCCTACCTCCGCCTGCGCCCGCGCGCGGCCGCACGCGTCCGTGCCCTCGTGTACCCGGTCCCCGCCCAGGGGCTGCCGTTCCTCGGCGTGCACCTCACCCGCAGGATCGACGACCAGGTGTGGGCCGGCCCCAACGCGACGCTCGCCTTCGCGCGCGAGGGTTACGCGCGGTTCTCGTTCGACGCGCGTGACCTCCGCGACGCCCTCGCCTTCCCCGGCCTGTGGCGCCTCGCGTTCCGCCACCCGCGGGAGACGGTCGAGGAGTACGCGCGCGACGCCTCCCGCGCGGCGACCGCCCGCGCGATCGGCCGCTACCTCCCGGGGGTCACCGCCGACGACCTCGAGCCGGCTCCCGCCGGCAACCGCGCCCAGCTCCTCGACGCCGACGGCACGCTCGTTGACGACTTCCTGCTCCAGGAGGCGCCCGGTGCGATCCACGTGCGCAACGCGCCGTCGCCTGCCGCGACCGCCTGCCTCGCGATCGGGGAGGTCGTCGCCGGCCGGGCCGTCGCCCGGTTCCTCGACGGCCGCGGTTAGCTCGGCGGCGGCGGCGCCTGAGGGCCGCCCGCCACTGGGTTCTTCGGACCGATGACCAGCACCACGACCAGCCCCACCAGCGGGAAGAAGAACCCCAGCAGGAACCAGCCGACCTTCTCGGCGGCGCTGTCACGGCCGTTGTTCGCGGCGAGCACCATCGTGACCGCGCCGAACAGGACCGGGATGAGCAGGAACAGCACGACGATCCATTCGGGGCCCATGTCGCTCTCCCTCCTGAGAAGGTCCTTCAGTCCATCACAGCTTGTAGCCAAAGGTGCGCAGCAGCTGCTTGCGCTCCGCCACGTCCTCGTCGGTCTCGATCCCGAGAGGCGGCTCGCCGTCGACCACGCCGAGGATCCCCCGGCCCTGCTCGGTGTGGCCCACGACGACCTCGACCGGGTTCGCGCTCGCGCAGAAGATCCGGCACACCTCCGGCACCTGCTTGACCGCGTTCAGCACGTTCACCGGGAACCCGTCGCGCAGGAACACGAGGAACGAGTGGCCGGCCCCGATCGCCTCGGCGTTGCGCGCGGCGAGCGCCACGAGATCGTCGTCGTTGCCGGAGATCCGCACCAGACGCTTGCCCGAGGCCTCGCAGAACGCGATCCCGAACCGCAGCGACGGCGACGACCCGGCCAGCGTCTCGTGCAGGTCCTCGACCGTCTTGATGAAGTGCGACTGCCCGAGGATGAGGTTGAGCCCCTCGGGGTTCTCGATCGGCACGGTGCTCAGCTCCACGGCGCACCTCCAGCGTCCGGCATCGGTCCGCAGCGTAGCGGGACGACGCGGGGTCCGAGGAGGACGTGACCCGAGCGGCTCCACGGCGGCGGGGCGCAGGGAGGTAGGCTCGCCTCGACCTGTTCCGAGGAGGAACCGATGAGAGGGATGCTCCGGACCGGCGGGCGCGTGCTGGCGTTCGCGGCGATCGCGCTGCTGCTGTCGGGGTGCTTGAAGCTCGACGAGCATCTGACGTTGAAGCCGGACAACACGGTGGACGGCACGGTGACGTTCGGCGTGTCCAAACAGCTGATCCAGATGACCGGGCAGTCGGCGAGCGACGTCTTGAACCAGATGACCGCGAGCGGCGCCCCGGTGCCCTCCGGTGTGCCGAACGTGCAGACGTCGGACTACTCCGACGACACCTTCGTCGGCAAGACCTACACGTTCTCGGGCGCGACCCTCGACCAGATCAACGGCCAGGGCGGCGATCTCAAGATCACGCGCAGCGGCGACACCTTCGTCGTCGACGGGAACCTCGACCTGACGAGCGGCCAGGCGGGGATCGACCTCAACGACCCCACCACCAAGACGATGATGCAGTCGTTCCAGGTCTCGATCGCGGTCACGTTCCCCGGCGCCGTCTCCGACGCAGGGAGCGGGACCGCGGATGGCAACACGGTGACGTGGACGCCGAAGATCGGCGAGACGACCCAGATCCACGCGGTCGGGAGCGCGATCGCGACCAGCTCGAGCAGCATCCTGCTCTACGTGCTGATCGGCGTGGTCGTGCTGATCGTGGTGATCGTGCTGGTCGTGCTCGCGTCGCGTCGCAAGAAGCCGGCGGCGCCGGCGATCACGGGGTTCGGCGACGAGACGCCGCCGATCGCGCCCGTCGAGGGCGAGGGCGAGCAGATGCCCATCGCGCCCGCGGGCGAGGCAGCCGCGCCCGTCGTGTCGGAGCCCGCCACGACCGAGCCCGTGGTTACGGAGGAGGCGGCGGAGCCCGAGCCGGCGATGTCCGAACCGGCGATGCCTCCCGCGGAGCCGGAGCGGCCGGCCGAACCTCCCGCGGGGGAGCCTGCGGAGCCTGAGGCGACGCAGCCCGCCACGCCGGCGATGCCCGAGGTGCCCGAGCCGCCGAGCGAGGAACCTCCCCCCGAAGCGCCGCCCGCGCCCGAAGCGCCGCCCGCGCCCGAGACACCGCCCGGGCCCGAGGGCTGAGCCGGCTCGGGCGTCCGCGCGTCAGGCCTGCGGCCCGGTGAGGGTGCGTCGGAACAGGATCGTCGCGCCCGCGATCAGCACGGTCGCGTAGACGGCGAGCACCATCAGGTTGGTCGCGACCTCGGCGGGGGTCGCGCCGGCCATCGCGTCGTCGAGCGCCTGGATCGCCCACGCGTGCGGGGTGAGGTGGGCGACCCGCTCCATCACGGGCGGGAAGATCTCGAGCGGGACCATCGCGCCGCCGAGGGCGGCGAGGCCGAGGCCGAGGAACACGCCGAGCGCGCCGGCCTGTTGCTCGTTGTGCAGCACCGCGCCCATCAGCATCGCGGCGCCGGTCGCGGTCGCGGCCAGGAGCGCGATCGTGAGCCCCGTGGTCGCGAGGTCGCCCCACGAGACGCGGAACAGCAAAGCGGTGCCGAGCACGATCAAGATCGCCTGCAGCAGCGCGATCGCGTAGCGGCCGAGCCCTTCGCCGAGCAGGATGTCGCGCACCGGCGTGGGCGAGGCGAGCATCCGCCGGGAGCAGCCGAGGCGCCGAGACTCGATCAGCATCGACGCGGCCGACAGCGAGGTCACGAACACGAACAGCACCAGTTCCTGCGCCGCGCCGTTCGCGATCGTGTAGTCGTCCCCGCTCGCCCCCGCAACCGAGGACGACACCGCGACGGCGGGCACGACCTTCGCCGCTGCCTGCGCCGCCGCGTACGCCGACGCGAAGTCCGGCTGGCTCCCCTCGGCGACGGCCACCCGGGCCGCGCGCACCGCCACGCCCTGCTCGTCGACGACCGAGGCGACCGTCAGGCGCAGCTGCTCGCCGCCGCTGCTCGGGCGCGCCGCGTAGTCCAGCGGGACGGTCTCGCCGGCGCGGACGCGGCCGTCGTAGCCGTCGGGGATCACGAGGCCGCCCTCGACGCGGCCGCGCTCGACCGCGTCGCGGAGCGACGACGGATCCGTGTAGGTCACGACGGACAGGTCGGCGGTCGCGTCGAGGCGGCGCGCGAGGTCCTGCCCGAGCGCGCCGGCGCCGGTGTCGACGACGCCGAGCTTCGGGGTCGAGGCGGCGCCGAACGTCGCGCCGAGCGCGAGGATGATCAGGAACGGGAACACGAACACGAAGAACACCGACGTCCGGTCGCGAACGAGCCGGCGGAGGTTCATCACGGCGATCGCGGCCGCGGAGCGCATCTCAGACCTCCACCAGCCGCGCGGCGCGGCGCCACGCCACCGCGGCGCAGACCGCGCCGATCACGAGCGTGCCGAGGATCGCGGGGATCGCCGCGGAGGCGGGGTCGCCCGAGGCGAGTCGCTGGAACCCGTCCATCAGCCAGCCTTGCGGGGAGAGGAACCGGAGCGTCGCGAGGGCGCCGGGCGCCTGCGAGATCGGGAAGAACGTGCCGCCGAGCAGGCCGCCGACGACCGCGACGATCGACGTGTAGGAACCAGCCTGCGCGGGCGTGTGCGCGAGCGTCGTGACGAGGGCGGTGACGCCGACCGCGCAGAGGACCCCGCTCAGCACGAGGAGCGCGACGCCGAGCGGCGCGCCCCAGTCCGCGTTCAGCAGCAGCGTGCTCGCCACGACGAGCAGGGTGGTCGCCACGAGCCCGACCGCGAAGCTCGCGAACGCCTTGCCGAGCAGGATCGACGCCGGCGGGACGGGGGCGACGAGCAGCCGCGCGAGCGTGCCGTCCTGCCGCTCCTCCAAGAGCCCGCGCACGCCGAACTCGACCGTGAAGAACAGGAAGAACACCGCCATCCCGATCGCGAAGAACGTGGTGGCGGAGTAGGTCTTGGAGGAGGTGCGGTCGTCGACGACCTCGGCGGCGGCCGGCGTCGCCTGCGCCCTCGCCTGCAGCGCGGCGAGCTGGGCCGGCGTGGCGCCGGGCGGCGCCGCGACCGCGATCGCCACCGAGATCGCGTCGAGCTGGCTCGCGAAGGAGCGCGCGAACGAGGTCGCGACGAGCCCGCCGATCGTCGAGGACGGCGCGGTCAGCACGCGGAGCCGCGCGCCCGCGCCGCGCTGGACGCTCGCGGTGAACCCCTGCGGGAACACGAACGCGGCGTCGAGCGTGCCGTCCTTCGCCTGCTGCTCCGCCTCGTCGAGGGTGCCCACCGTGCGCACCGTCGCGAAGTCGAGCCCGCCGAGCGCCTCGCGGAAGTGCGCGGGGAGCGCGCCGCCGTCGAGGTCGACGACGCCGAACGTGGCGGTGAAGGCCTTGGTGTCGGCGCCGCCGAGGGTGAGGGCGAAGATGCCGGCGAGCGCGAACGGCAGCACGACCGCGACCAGGATCGCGGTCCGATCGCGAAGGCGTCGGAGGAGATCCTTCGACGCGATCGCGCGCGCGGCCCGCCCGGTCGCCGCCATCGCTCAGCCCTCGTCCCGCAGGGCCTTGCCGGTGAGGTGGAGGAACACGGCCTCCAGGTTCGGCTCCTGGACCTCCACGGCGCCGATCTCGGCGCCGGCCTCGGCCGCCGCGCGGACGATCTCGGCAAGCGCCGAGCGGGCGTCGCTCACGAGGAGGTCGATCCCGTGGTCCGACGGTGTGGCCCCCTGCACGGCCGGGAGCGCGCGCAGGGCCGCGGTCGCGGCCGCGACGTCGCCGCGCGCGCCCAGGTGGACGCGGTCGTGCTCGCCCATCAGCGCGACCAGCTCGCGGCGCGTGCCCTCGGCGCGGAGCTGCCCCTCGTCGAGGATCCCGACGCGGTCGCACAGGCGCTCGGCCTCCTCCATGTAGTGGGTCGTGTAGAGCACGGCCATCCCCTGCGAGGAGAACGCGGCCACCGACTCGAGGATCGCGTTGCGGCTCTGCGGGTCGACGCCGACCGTCGGCTCGTCGAGCACGAGGAGGGTCGGACGGTTCAGCAGGCCGAGCGCGATGTTCAACCGGCGCTTCATCCCGCCCGAGAAGCCGACAGTCTTCTCGCCGGCCCGGTCGGCGAGCCCGACCGTGCCGAGCAGCTCGTCCACGCGCGCGGCGAGCTCGCGTCCCCCGAGCCCGTACAGCTTGCCGAAGAACGCGAGGTTCTCCCGAGCGGAAAGGTCGGGGTAGATCGCGATCTCCTGCGGCACGAACCCCACGAGCGACTTCACGTCGACCGTCTTCGTGTCGAGCGGCTTGCCCGCCAGCGACACCGTGCCCGCGTCGCGCGTGAGCAGGCCGCAGACCATCGAGATCGTGGTGGTCTTGCCGGCGCCGTTGGGGCCGAGCAGCCCGTAGGTCTCGCCGGGCGCGATCTGGAACCCGACCCCGTCGACGGCGACGCGCTCGCCGAAGGTCTTGCGCAACCCCTCGCACGTCAGGACCGCTCCGGCCATCAGGCCCCTCCTCGCTCACGCTCCCGCAGCTCGACGCGGCGGATCTTGCCGCTCACGGTCTTCGGCAGCTCCCGGACGAACTCGATCTCGCGCGGGTACTTGTACGGGGCCGTCTCCCGCTTGCAGTGCTCCTGCAGCTCGCGCGCGAGCTCGTCGGAGGGCTCCCAGCCTCCGACCAGCGTGACGAACGCCTTCACGATCTCCCCGCGCAGGGGATCGGGCTTGCCGACCACCGCCGCCTCGGCCACGGCCGCGTGCGACACGAGCGCCGACTCGACCTCGAACGGGCCGATACGGTAGGCGCTCGAGGTGATCACGTCGTCGGCTCGCCCGACGAACCAGAGGTAGCCGTCCTCGTCGCGGACGGCGCGGTCGCCGGTGAAGTAGTGCCCACCGCGGAACACGGCGGCGGTCGCCTCGGGGTTGCGCCAGTACTCGCGGAACAGCCCGACCGGGCGCACCGGCTCGACGAGCACCGCGATGTGTCCCTCCTCGCCCACCGGGAGCGGCGTGCCGTCGTCGTCGACGACGTCCACGTCGAACCCGGGGGCGGGCTTGCCCATCGACCCTTCGCGGATCGGGACGCACGGGTAGTTCGCGACGAGGTTCACGGTCTCGGTCTGCCCGTAGCCGTCGTGGATCGTGCGCCCGGTGGCCGCGGTCCACACGTCGATCACCTCGGGGTTCAGCGGCTCGCCCGCCGACACCACGTGGCGCAGGCTCGACAGGTCGAACCGCGCGAGATCGAGCAGCACGAGCTGGCGGAAGATCGTGGGCGGCGCGCAGAAGGTGGTGACGCGGTGCTCGCCGATCGTGGCGAGCAGTCGCTCGAAGTCGGGCTTGCCGCGCTGGTCCGCGAGCACCACCGCGGCGCCCATCCGCCACTGCCCGTAGAGCATGCCCCAGGCGGCCTTCGCCCAGCCCGTGTCCGACACGGTCCAGTGGACATCGCCGGGACCGAGGTCCTGCCAGAACCGCGCGGTGATCTCGTGGCCGATCCCGTAGGACGCGTGGGTGTGCAGCACCATCTTCGGCATCCCGGTGGTGCCGGAGGTGAAGTAGAGGAGCAGCGGATCGTCGGCACGGGTGGTGGCGTCGGGCGCGGCGTCGGAGGCCGGCGCGAGGAGGTCGCCCCAGACGCGCCACGAGCCGTCGGGCGGGTCCGGGTCGATCGAGACGGCGAGCTTCAGCGGCGCGCCGGCCTCGGCCACCCGCGTGGCGCCCTCGGCGTCGGTCACCGCCGCGACCGCCTCCGCCTGCCCGATCCGGTACGCGATGTCGTGCGCGGTGAGCAGCGTGGTGCCGGGCATCGGCACGGCGCCGAGCAGGTGGCAGCCGAGCAGCACCTCGTGCCACGCTGGCACGCGCGGGAGCATCACGAAGACGCGATCGCCCGCGCCGACCCCGTGCGCGGCGAGCGCGTTGGCCGCGCGGTGAGCACGCCGCAGCAGCTCGCCGAACGTGATCCGGCGTTCGCGGTCGTGCTGGTCCACCGCGACGACCGCGACGCGGTCCGGCTCGCGGGCCGCCCACGCGCCGACGATGTCGCGCGCAGCGTTGAACCGCTCGGGCACCTCGAGGCGGAAGCTCCGCCGGGTCCCCTCGTAGTCGGTCATGCGCACGACACGTGCCCTCCGTCGCCATCCTCGCGCACCAGCGGTGGAAGGCCCACGGGCCGAACGTCAGGGTTCGGGCGGGTCGGCTAGGGTGTCCCGCGGTGAGCGGCGTACGCGTGGTCGTGGTCGGTGGCGGCCTCGTCGGGCTCTCCTGCGCGTGGTTCCTGCGTGAGGCTGGGTTCGAGGTCGTGGTGCTGGAGCGCGGCGGGCCCGGCGGCGGCGCCTCCCGCGGCAACGCGGGCGCGATCTGCCCGTCGATGGCCGAGCCGCTGCCGGCGCCGGGGATGATCCGCCACGCGCTCGCGAACCTCACGCGGCCCGACGCGGCGCTGCACGTCCATCCCGCCTACGCGCCGCGGATGGCGCGGTTCCTCCGATGGTTCCGCCAGGCCGCCACCCAGGAGCGCTTCGAGGCGGGCCTGGCGGCGATGGCCGACCTCGCGCGCGGGGCGAACGACGGCTACGACGCGCTCGCCGCCGCCGGCGTCGGCACCCACGCGAGCCACGCCGGGTACGTCTTGGCGCACACCTCGTGGAGCGACGCCGAGGAGGAGCGCGCCGCGATCGCGCGCGCCGCGCAGGCAGGTCTGTGCGCCGAGCCGAGCGACGTCCTCGACGGCGAGGACGTCCGCGAGCTCGAGCCCGCGCTCTCCGAGGCCGTCCGCGCGGGCGTCTTCCTGCCCGAGGAGCGGTCGATCGATCCCTCGCGCTTCGTCGACGAGCTGGCGGCGGCCCTTCGCGACCGCGGGGTCGAGCTCCGCGAGGGCGCGATGGTCACGGCGGTCCGCGACACGGCGGACGGCACGGAGGTGGACACGGCGCAGGGGAGCGTCGAGGGGGATCGGGCGGTGATCGCTGCCGGCGTGTGGACCCGCGACCTGGTGGGGCCGCTCGGGCTCTCGTTGCCCCTGTACCCCGGCAAGGGGTACAGCTTCGCGGTGCGGCCGGATCCGATGCCGACCCACGTGCTCTCGTTCGGCGTCGCGCACGTGATGGCCACCCCGATGGACGGCCGGCTCCGCGTGGCGGGCACGATGGAGTTCGACGGCACGACCGACCGGTTCAACGCGCGGCGCGTCGAGGCGATCGTGCGCGCGCTCGCGCCCTTCGTGCGGGGGGTGGACCTCGCGGCGCGCGACGAGGAGTGGGTGGGACCGCGGCCGATCACGCCCGACGGTCTGCCGTTCCTGGGCCCGGTGCCGGGCCACGAGCGGGTCGTCGTCGCGGCCGGGCACAACATGCTCGGGCTGACCCTCGCGCCGGTGACCGGCCGGGTCGTGGCCTCGCTGCTCGCCGACGCCGACGCGGGGGTCGACCTCGCGCCGTTCGCCCCGGCTCGCTACGGCTGAGGCGCTCACAGGACCGCGGTCTCGACGACCAGGTCGCCCTCGGCGAACCGCGACGGGCGGAGCGGCCGCAGGTCGAACGTCGCGCACGCGCCGTCGGCGACCAGTTCGGCGACCGCCCGTCCGGCGGCCGGGGCGTGCATCACGCCGTGCCCACCGAACCCGACCGCGTGCACGAGCCCGGGCGCAACCGGGTCCCACCCCACGATCGCATGGTGGTCCGGCGTCTCCGGGTAGAGTCCGGCCCAGCAGCGCGCCCGGTCCAGTGGCAGCTCCTCGAGGAACGGGAACCGCCCGGGGATCCGCGCGGCGAGATCGTCGAAGAACGCGGGATCGACGGTGGTGTCGCGCCCCGGCGGGTCGTCGGGGTTCGAGTAGGCGGCGACCCAGCCGCCGCGGGCCTCGCGCCGCACGAGCACGCCGGTGTCGGTGTCGACGAGCATCGGGGTGGGCGCGCGCTCCTGTGGGTCGAGGAACAGCGCCAGGTTGCGCCGCACCGGCTCGACCGGGACGTCCGCGCCGGCCAGGCGCGCGACCGCGCGCGCGTCGGCGCCCGCCGCGTTCACCACGACCTCGGCCGTCAGCGCGCCGCCGGCGTGGGTCACGCGCCACGCGTCCGTGCCACGTGTGAGCGCGGAGACCGCGGCGCCGGTGCGGACGTCGGCGCCGAGCGCCCGCGCCTCGCGGTCGAGCGCGGCCACGACGCCCGCGGGGTCGAGGAAGCCGTCGCGGGCGTGGAAGGTGCCGCCGCGTAGGCCGTCGAGCCGGACCTCGGGCGCGATCTCCGCCACGTCGTCGGGTGTGAGCCATCGCGTGTCGACGCCCAGCTCCCGCTGCAGGGCCATCGCCGCGCGCAGGCCGCGTTCCCCGGTCGCGGTCCCGGTCATCAGGAGGTAGCCGGTCTGGTGCATCGACAGCAGCCCGGTCTCGCGCTCCAGCGCCTCCAGCTCGCCGATCGAGTACAGCGAGAACGCGATGTTCGCCACGGTGGTGAACTGCGCGCGGAACCCGCCGTTCGCACGCGCCGACGAGCCGTGGCCCACCGCCGGCGCGGCCTCGAGCACGACGACGTCCACGTCGCGCCGACGCAGGGCCCGCGCGCACGCGAGCCCGATCACCCCGCCGCCGATCACGGCGGCCGACACGCGCTCGGTCACGCGGTCATCGTCGCAGACGCCCGATCACGAACGTCCGCGGTTCCACGCCTCGATCAACTGCGCGAACCGGACCGGCTCGTTGGCGAACAGATCCGAGGCCTCCACGCGGACCGACTCGGTCTGGCTGCCGGCGGCGAACACCACCGGGCCGTGCCCCTTCACCTCGAGGTCGACGCACACGTCGATCCCGAGCAGGCGCGGCAGCGGCGGCAACGAGCCCAGCTCGAACCCGCCGAAGTCGCGCGTCAGCTCGTTCTCGTTCGCCAGGGACGCGTCGGGGTCATCGACGGCCTCGCGGACGAGCTCCAGGTCGAGGCGCTCGCCGGCCGGCAGGACCAGCGCGACGTGGTCGCCACGCGTGTCGACGATCACCGTCTTGAGCACGGCGTCGGCCTCGATCCCGAGCGCGCGCGCCTCGTCGATCCCGGTGAAGGCCCGTGGATGGGACAGCACCTCGAAGGCGATCCCCTCCGATGACAGGTGGTCGGTGACGGTCGACATCGGACACCCCCTCGTTCGACTCCCTGCACCGCCATCCTCGGGGAGGCTCGTCGAGCCGTCCACCCCCCGACCGGCCCTGTTCGAGCGGGCCGGGCGGGTCGTAGCGTGACGGGGGGAGGGGTGCGATGCGCGCGACGGTCGGCACGAGCGGCTGGGTCTACGCGGACTGGCGTGGCAGCTTCTACCCGCGGGGAGTGCCCCAACGCGCCTGGCTCGGCTGGTTCGCCGAGCGGTTCCCGACGGTCGAGGTCAACGCCTCGTTCTACCGGCTGCCCACCCCGGGGACCTTCGAGCGCTGGCGCGAGGAGACGCCCGATGGATTCACCTTCGCGGTGAAGGCGAGCCGGTACGTGACGCACGTCCGTCGGCTGCGAGACGCGGCGCAGCCGGTCGCGACCTTGTGGGAGCGAGCCTCGCTGCTCGGCGGGAAGCTCGGGCCGGTCCTGTTCCAGCTCCCGCCGGGCTTCGCGGTCGAACTCGAGCTGCTCCGCGCGTTCCTGGGGGTCCTCCCCAGGGGGATGCTCCCGGCCTTCGAGTTCCGCGACGCGTCGTGGGACGCCCCGGAGGTGCTGTCGGCGCTGGACGCGGCCGGCGCGGCCTGGGTGCTCGCCGACCGACCGGGCGCCCGCTCGCCCTCGCACGTCACGGGCGGGTGGTCCTACGTCCGGTTCCACCAGGGGACCCGCGCGGCGTCCGGGTATCCGCTCCCGAAGCTCCGTCGCTGGGCGGATCTGCTCGCGGCGCTGCCGGCCGACCGTGTGTTCGCCTACTTCAACAACGACACGGGCGGCGCGGCGATCCGCGACGCGCGGACCCTCATGAGGCTGCTGGAGGAGCGGCAGGTCTCCGTGGATGCGGCTCAGAACTCGGAGCGCTGACCCAGCAGCACGGTGATGCCGGCCGCGATCGCGAGCAGCACCGCCGCGATCACGAACAGCGCTGCCGAGTTGCTGATCTTGAGCTGGGTCGACAGCTGCGTCCCGAGCTCCGCGTAGATCTGGTTGAGCTCCGTGGACGAGCCGGCCGTGAACGACGTGGCGCCGGTCGTTTCTGCGAGCGCTCGCAGGAGCACCGCGTTCGCCGCGCCCTTCGCGTTCGGATCGGAGGTCCCCAGGACCACCGTGTAGACGGGAACCCCCACGGCGGCGGCGTCCTTCGCCGCCTGCTCGGGTGGCGTCGCGCTCCCGGTGTCGCGGCCGTCGGAGAGCAGCACGATCGCCGAGGGCCGTTGTCCGTTGGCCTGCCAGTCGTGCTGGATCTGGCCGAGCGCCGTCTCGAGCCCGTCGCCGATCACGGTGCCCTTGCCGCGCGCGAGGTCGTTCAGCGCGGCGCTCACGTCTTGGTGGTCCTGGACGGGGGGTGTCACGACCGTGGCCGTGTCGGCGAACGTGACGAGGCCGACCGGATAGTTCGCGGGAAGCTGGTCGAGGAACGTCCGCGCGGCGGCGACCGCGGCCTGTAGGCGGCTCGGGCTCACGTCCTGCTGGTTCATCGACTCCGAGACGTCCATCGTGAGGATCACGGTGCCGGGCTTGCCGGTCTGCGTGGTGCGGAACTGCGCGAGCGCCACGACCAGGCATGCGACCGCCCCGATCAAGAGCACGATCGGCAGGTGCCGCTTCCAGCGTGCCTGCGGACGGCGGATGGCGCGCTGCATCGCCTTCTTGCCGCTCTTGCCCTTCTGCTTCGCGCGCTGGCGCTCGCTCGCACCGAGCAGCAGGTAGACCGCGGCGACCAGGGCGACGACGAGCAGGATCGAGAGCAGGGTGCCAGACGAGAACATCGCGCTAACGGTACGGCAGGCATGGGGCCGCGCCTACGACCGAACGGACGGGTCGAAGGGACCGGAGGTCGTCCCCGGTTGACGGGGGCGGGCCCGGTCGGGAAGGCTTGACCTGTCCGACCCGTGGAGGTGTCGATGCTGGAGCAGACCGACGTCCGTCCCCGGATCCATCCGGGGCTTCCCGCCGCCGACTACTACGCCGAGGACGTGTGGGCGCGTGAGCGCGAGACCGTCTTCACCGCC
The DNA here is from genome assembly GCA_050257835.1 of Planctomycetaceae bacterium. GTDB lineage: Bacteria > Actinomycetota > UBA4738 > UBA4738 > HRBIN12 > AC-51. Next base: position 16,527 of record JBLMXP010000119.1, read on the forward strand.
GAGTGGTGCTGCCTCGGCCGGGCCGAGGAGGTGCCGAACGCCGGTGACTTCCTCACACGCGACCTGGCGGGCGAGACGATCCTCGTGGTCAGGGGTCGCGACGGCGCGATCAGGGCGTTCTACGACGTGTGCCGCCACCGCGGCTCGGTCCTGAAGGAGGAGCCCTCGGGCAACACCAAGGGCGCGTTCGTCTGCCCGTATCACGCGTGGGCCTACGACCTGGAGGGCAACCTCGTCGGCACGCCGAACGTGCGGGCCTCCGACGGGCTCGATCGTTCGGCCTACGGGCTGCGCCGTGTCGCGTGCGAGGTCTGGGAGGGCTTCGTGTTCGTGAACCAGGCGCCCGAGCCGACCCCGTTGCTCGAGCAGCTGGCGGCCGAGCCCGACGGCCCGCTGGACTACGCTCGGTACCGCCTCGGCGAGCTCCGGCTCGGCACGCGCGTCGTCTACGAGGTCGAGGCGAACTGGAAGATCGTCCACGACAACTACAACGAGTGCCTGCACTGTCCCTCGGTCCACCCCGAGCTCGCGCACCTCGTGCCGATCTACCGCAAGGGCCAGGTGGTGGACGCGGAGCGTCCCGATCTCGGCGCCACCCTCGACGAGGGGCTCACCACGTTCACCCTGTCGGGGACCTCCGAGCTGCCGTTCCTGCCCGGCCTGAGCGAGGTCGACTGCCGCACCTACTGGGGCTACACGGTGTTCCCGACGTTGATGGTGAACCTGCTCTCGACCGGCGTGATGACCTACGCGCTGTACCCGCGCTCGCCCGACCACACGACGATCGTGTCGGACTACCTGTTCCGCCCGGAGACGCTCGAGGCCGGCGGCGACGCGACCGGCGCCGACATGGTCGAGTTCCTCGACCTCGTCTCGCGCCAGGACTGGGACGTGTGCGAGCGGGCCCAGCGCGGGGTGCGGTCGAAGGGGTTCCTCCAGGGCGTCTACCCGCCGCAGGACGAGCTGCTGCACCGCTTCGCCGAGCGGTACGTGGCCTCGCGCGACCGCTGAGGGGCTCGGCGCCGGCGCCCGGGTAGCATGCGCCTGGATGCAACCGACGGTCCAGGGCCGGGTCTTCGAGCGCTGCGCCACGCGTGCCGCGTGGGCGGTGGGGGGCGGCGCGGTGGCGCTCGGGGTCGTGGCGGTCCTCGCCGCCCCGAGCGGGGTCCTCACCGTGCTGGGGTTCGTGCCGCTCGCGGCGTTCGTCGTGGTGATGACGAGGTATCGCCGCGCGGTCGCCGAGAACCGGGTGCGGACCCAGGCCCTGATGCCGTCGCTGCAGCGACACCTGTCCGGCTCCCGGGCGGTGTGGGTCCTCGGGGGTGTGACGACCCAGCCGGTGGTGGCGTTGGCCGGCACGGAGCTGGTGCTCGTCCGCGACGGGCGCACCCGCGTGCGCGTCGCGGTGCAGGACCGCGACGGGCGGACCGAGCAGGTGGTCGTGGCGACCGACGGGGGCGACGGCGTGGCCGTCGAGACCTTCCGGTGGGGCCACGTGCAGGACCGGCGACGCGTCCCCGACGGCTTCTACACGGTCACGTGAGGTCGATGCAGACCGTGGAGGTGGCCGATCGCGCCGCGTGGCGTCGATGGCTCCGCGCCCACCACGCATCATCGACGGGCGTCTGGGTGCTGGTCCGCAAGAAGGGCGGGGCCCCTCCCGGCGCCACCTACGTGGAGGTGGTCGAGGAGGGGCTCTGCTTCGGGTGGATCGACTCGCGCGCGAACCCCGTCGACGAGCACCACTACCGGCTGACGATGACCCCCCGCAAGTCCGGGAGCGTGTGGTCGGCCAGCAACAAGGAGCGGGTCGCTCGGCTGACGGCCGAGGGCCGGATGACCTCGGCGGGGCTCGCCGTCGTGGAGGCCGCGAAGGCCGACGGGTCCTGGGACGCGCTCAGCGCCGTCGACGCGCTCGAGGTGCCCGAGGACCTGGCGGCGGCGCTCGCCGCCGACCCGGCCGCCGCACGCCACTTCGACGCCTTCCCGCCGTCGTCGAAGAAGATGATCCTGTACTGGATCGCGAGCGCGAAGCGTCCGCAGACGCGGGCCAGGCGGGTCGAGGAGACCGCGCGCCTGGCCGCGGAGAACCTCAGGGCGAACCAGCCCCAGCGTCGCGAACCCGGCCGCTGAGGCGCGCGTCGGCCTCGCGCGCCTGCGGCCAGCGGCGGGCGACGTCGGGCAGGAGCGGGCCCCCGGCGCGGATCGTCGCCGCCACCCCGGCGAGGGCCCGCTCGCGCGCGGGCGACCACCCCAGCCCGAACGGCGCGCGCAGCCGCGCGGGCAGGAGCCCGGCCGTCACGAACCGGAGCAGCGCGGTCGCCGGACGCAGCGGCGCGGAGACGTCGGGCGCGAGCACGGCGGCCCCGAGCGAGCGCGTCTCGTCGGAGACCACGAGCCCCTCGACGGTCCGGTCGACGAACGCGCGGAACGACGCCTGGTCGGGCCACAGCTTGTCGGTCGGGACGCCGAACGCGGCGGCCTGCGGGTCCATGTCGTGGAGGTACCGCTCGCGCGCGCCCGGGCCGATCCTTCCTACGAACCGCGCGTAGGTCTCGATCGCCGTGTCGACGATCGTCGCGTGGACCCACGCGAGCAGGTCGGGATCGCCGGCGCGGTAGGGATCGCCGCCGCGCTCGCCGCGCACGGTCGCGTGGGTCCGCGCCACACGCGCGGCAGCCGCCGTCGCGGCGGCGTGGTCGCCGAAGCCGATCGTGAGCGTGAGGTCGAGCGTGTTCCACAGACGACCGAAGGGGTCGGTGAGGAAGTCGCTGTGGTCTGCGACCCCGGCGGCGACCGAGGGGTGCGCCAGCTGGAGCAGGAGCGCGCGCGGCCCGCCGAGCAGCAGCCGCGTCTCGGCGTTCACCCGGCGCGCCACCGACCCCGGCGGGAACCGTCCCGGATCGCCCGGTGCACCCGGCGGCGGCCGACGCGGCGCCTTCGCGAGCGCCTGCCGGACGGTCGCGGTCACGCGCGCATGCTCCGGCCCGAGGCCGTCGGCTCCACGGTCGCGCCGGAGGGCTCCGGATCGATCGGCGTCTCGCGCCCGGCGGGCCACACCAGCAGCAGGGTGATGAGCACGCACGCCCACGCGGCGCCGAGCGACCAGCCGGCGAGGACGTCGGTCAACCAGTGCACGCCGAGGTAGACCCGCGAGACGCCGACGGCCAGGACCACGACGACGCCGATCGCCCACGCAGCCGCGGCCGTCCGGCGCGCGAAGCGCCGGGTCACGATCGCCGCGAGCGTCGCGTAGACGGCGGCCGAGGCGGTGGCGTGACCGGAGGGGAACGAGGCGCCGCCGACGTGCATCAGGTGGATCGCCACCGGCGGCCGCGGTCGCGCGATCACCCCCTTCCACGTCTCGTACAGGACGATCGCGCCCGTGAGGGCGAGGACGAGCGCCAGGGCCGCGCGCCCGTCGCGCGCCCGCAGCGCGAGGTAGGCGCCGACGACCACGACCAGCGGGATCAGCACCGCGTTGGACCCGAGCCAGGTGACGCTCCGCATCGCCACCGTGAGCGCCTCGGTGCGATGCGCCACGGCGAAGCGCGTGACGCCCGGATCCCACAGCGCGGCCTCTTCGTGGGCGACCACGTCCTGCGCGAGCCCTCCGAACGTCCAGGCGCCGAGCGCCGCCGCCACCACGGTCACGCTCAGCAGGAACCCGCGCGGCGTGGTCGTGTCGACGCGGCCCGCGAGCCACGCGGACGTGCGCGGGAACCGCCCGCGCGCCCACGCGACCGGCCGCACCGCCGCCGCACGGTCGCTCAGACGCTCGCCCCCCTCGCGCACCCGCTTGAGGGCACGGGTGAGGACGAGCCCGAGCAGGACGAGCGCGAGCAGCGCGAACCCCACGTACCCCGCGTCCTTCGACACGCGCTCCCACGCCGCGCCGGCGACGTAGCCGAGCAGCACGAACGTCGTGCCCCACAGGAACGCCCCGATCGCGTTGAACAGGGCGAAGCGCCCGTAGGGCATCTCGGCCATCCCGGCGAGGCCGGGGACCATCACGCGGAGCGCCGCGGTGAACCGGCCGATCACCACGGCGTGCGGGCCGCGCCGGCGCAGGTACGACTCCGCGGCGTCGAGGTGTTCGTCGGCTCGCGTCCGCACGATCGGGACCCGCCGCAGGAACCCGCCGAGGACCTGCCGTCCCCACAGGCGGCCGATCCAGTAGCCGATCCCGTCACCCACGAAGGCGCCGAGCACCGCGGCCGCGATCGCGACCGGGAGCGGGATCCGCCCCTGGTAGGCGAGGACGCCCCCGAGCAGGACCGCGATCTCGCCGGGGAAGACGAACCCGACGAACGCCGAGGACTCGAGCGCCGGGACCGCGAACACGATCGCGACCGCCGCGGCCCCGTGGAGGCTCAAGATCCAGTTCGTGATGCTCGCGAGCAAACGCCTTCCTCCGTCGGAGCGGGTCGCTCCTATGGGGCCTTCGTCACGGCGGACGGGGCCGTTCGGGTACCGACCCCATGGGACGTCTCGCTAGCATGGCGCACGATCCGGCACGCGCACACGCGCGAGCGGCCGGACGACCCGCATGAGAGGAGATCGCGGTGAGCGCCGACGTGAACGCAGGCGGATCGACGACGAGGGAGCGGCCCTCCCGCGCGCAGGTCGTGGTGGTCGGCGGCGGGGTGATCGGCACCTCGATCGCCTACCACCTGACGCACCTGGGGTGGCGCGACGTCGTGCTGCTCGAACGCAAGCA
>JBLMXP010000120.1:0-14138 GCA_050257835.1 Planctomycetaceae bacterium
TTCACGAACCCTTTACCGACCGGGGCCGGAGACCCCGCGTGTTCCCGATCGTCGGGGACACGGAAGGAGGGGTTCCGATGACCCGTACCGCGAAGGCGATCGCGTCGGTGGCGTTGGTCACCGCGCTCGTGGGGACGATCCCGGGGGCGGCGCAGGCCCGTTCGGGCGACGTGACGAAGAAGGGCTCGTGCAGCGGCGCGAGCGTCTGGAAGCTCCGCTTGCGTCCCGAGGACGGGGGCAGGATCCAGGTCGAGTACGAGGTGGACTCGAACAAGGTCGGGCAGACCTGGCGCGTGCGGATCGCGCAGAACGGCACGCGGATCTTCGCCGCCAAGCGCGTGACGAAGGCGCCGAGCGGCTCGTTCACCGTGCACCTGCGGACCGACGGCGCGAGCGGCACCGACGCGTTCAAGGCCAAGGCGGCCAACGCGTCGACCGGCGAGACGTGCCTCGGGCGCGCCTCGATCTGAGGGTCGCCTCCGCGGGGGGCCGTCGCCCCGGCGGCGCCCCCCGCGTGAACGCGGCACGCGCACGCAGCTTGCTCTCGCCGCTAGTCTGGAACGGACCAGTAGGGCGGAGGTGCGCGTGCCGACGGTGGCGAAGGTCGACGTGATCGTGCTCGGGCTCCTCGCGGAGGAGCCGCGCCACGGCTATCAGCTCGTGGAGCGCATCCGCGAGCGAGGGTGGTCGGCCTGGGTCGAGGTGGGGCGGGCCTCCGTGTACCAGGCCCTCGAACGGTTGGAGCGGCAGGGCGCGGTGACCGGACGGACGCAGGACGGCGGCGCCGGCCCCGACCGCCGCGTGTTCGAGCTCACCGACGCGGGCCGGCGCCGCCTCGCCGAGGGTCTGGCCGAGCGCCTCGGGACGCCCGCGCCGTACGAGACCGAGGCGGGCACCGCGCTCGCGTTCCTCGCCACGATGGAGCCGCGCGAGCGCCGGCGCGCGCTCGCGTCGCACGAGGCGGCGGTCCGCGCGCACCGCGACGACGTGCGCGCCGCCGAGGCCGTCGCTCCGGACCCCCCCACCGCGGCGCTCCTGGCCCGGCAGGCCGCGCTCGCCGATGCCGAGCTCGCATGGCTCGCGTCGCATCGATCGTCCCTGCGCCGGTGAGGGTCGGGACACCGTGTGGTTCGCTCGAGGGGTCGGTGGTGCGCCGTACGATTCCTCCATGACCGAGGCCGCGTTCTTCGACCTCGACAAGACGATCGTGTCGCGGTCGTCCTCGCTCGCGCTGTCGCGGCCCCTGTATCGCGCCGGCATGGTCTCGCGGGGGCAGCTCCTGCGCGGCGCCTACGCCCAGCTCGTGTACCTGCTGGTGGGCGCCGACGAGCGGAAGATGGAGCGCCTCAAGGAGGGCATGCTCCAGCTCACGAAGGGGTGGGACCGCGGTCAGGTGGAGCGCCTCGTGCAGGAGGCGCTCCTCGAGGTGATCGACCCCTACGTCTACGAGGAAGCCCTCGACCTGATCGGCGAGCACCGAGCGGCGGGGCGGCGCATCTTCATCGTGTCGTCCTCGCCGGAGGAGGTCGTGCGGCCGCTCGCGCGGCACTTCGGGGTGACCGGAGTGATCGCCACGCGCGCGCAGGTGGGCGCCGACAACCGCTACACGGGCGAGCTCGAGTTCTACGCCTACGGCGAGCAGAAGGCCGAGGCGATCCAGCAGCTCGCCCGGCGGTTCCGACTGGACCTCACGGGGTCCTACGCGTACAGCGACTCGGTCACCGATCTCCCGATGCTCGAGGCCGTGGGACACCCGGTCGCGGTCAACGCCGACAAGGAGCTGCGGCACCTCGCGGAGGAGCGCGGGTGGGAGATCCGTGACTTCCGCAATCCGGTCCGGCTGCGCACGCGGATCGCCTCTGCCGTGCCGCCCAAGCGCGCCGGCGCGGCGGCCGCGGTGGTCGGCGCCGCGGCCGTCGGCGGGGTGCTGATCTGGGTCGCGGTGCGGTCGCGCATCGATCGTCATCACGTCGTCGTCGGCTCGCCGGAGGGCGCGTCGATGGGCGCAGGCGACCACGGCACAACGGCCTGATCCCGGCGGGCCCTCGCCGGTTGCGGGTGCGCGGCGCCCGGGTGTACGGTGCAGGTGGATGCCGCGAGGCACCCGCGAGGGGAGCAGGACCCACGCGCGAGTCATGCCGCGGGAGGCATGCTCAGGGACCCGAGGCCTGCGGCTTCGGCTCCCAGAGCACTGCGAGGCAAGCGCCTGATACCTGCTCCCCTCGTTCATGCCCGGACCCGGTCGCCCGCTCGGGCGATCAGGCCGGGATCTTCGCGTAGCGGAACAGGGCGCCCTGCGGGTACGCGTCCTTGCCGGCCCACCCGAACCCGGCCTTCGCCATCGCGCCGACCAGCTTCGAGGACTGCTGCGGCGGTTGGCCGCGGACGTTGGACTGCGGGTTGAGCTCGATCGCGGCCCCGAACGTCTGCGCCGAGATGGGCGGTCCGGGTCCGTCGACCTGGAAGACGGGCTTGTAGCAGTCGCCGACGGCGGTGACCGCCGATTCGTTGCCCGAGTTCGTGAGGAGCTGCATCGCTTTCTTGAGCGGGCCGATCGCCCGGACGTTGCAGGTGACGGTTCCCAGGATCGGCACCTGCACGGACTGGATGTTGTCCTGGACCCAGGTCTGCTCGATCTGGAGCATGCCCGGCGACGTGGTCGACGGGTAGGCGGTGAACTCGTTGAACTGGCGCTTGAGCAGCGCCAGGGGCAGCTCGCCGTCGTTCGCGCGCAGGTAGCGCGTGTCGCCCGGGGCACGGACCTCCACGTCGGGGTACGGCGCGTCGGCCGGCAGGGCCGGGATCAGCTGCGCGGCGAGCTGGACCGGCACCGGGCTCGGCCCGGGCCGGATGTCGAACAGCGCGTAGCGATCGTGCGTGACGCCGATCGTGGTGCCGGTGAACCGGGTGACGAGCAGCTCGTAGCCGCCCATCAGCACGTCGGGGAGCGTCCCCACGATCTTCACGGTCTTGTTGGTGTCGAAGGTGATCGTCCCGGAGCCCTTGATCCCGCGGAGCCGGGCCGCGGTCTCGGAGAGCAGGCCCTGCCCCGGCTTGAGGCTCGCCACCGTACGCCGCTCGGGCTCGGGCAGGAAGGAGGCGAACGTCGGTGCGACCCCGGTGACGTCGATCGGCGTCAGGTAGGGGGATGTGGGGGAGCGGACGACCTTGCCCTTGGCGTTGGTCGCCCGCGTCATCCACGCGACGTCGGCGGTGGCGATCGTGGTCGACGTCACGACGTCGAGCGAGCTGAGCGCCCGGTCGAACCCGTCGGGCAGCCCTCCGGGCACCCACGCGAGCCACGCCCGCGGGGTGGCCGCGACCGGCGGGCCGGCGCTGCTGGACGTCGCGGGAGGAGGTGGCGTGGACGCGCTCTGACCGGGCCCGGTCGCCCTGCCCACCAAGGCGACCGCGACGCTTCCCACGACCAGGACGACGAGGAAGGCGGTGACGGCTCGGATCAGCGACCGGCGGCTCGACTCGTCCACCGCGCGAGTCTATGCGCGCGGCGCTGGGCGAGACAGGAAGGCGGCGGCGGCGATCAGCCCGACGCAGCGGGGTGCTCGAGGATGTTCGCCAGACGCTCCGCACGGTCGGCCGCCTCGCGCGGCAGGCCGGCCGAGACCGCGGTCGCGATCGCGCGCAGCTCGCGCTCGATCGTGGGGGTCAGCCGGTCGCCACGGGCGCGCACGAGCGGGTCGAGCCGTTCGACGGCCTGGTCCAGACGACCGATCGCCGAGCGCTCGGGATGCCGCTCCCGGTACTCGGCGAGGGAGATGACCGTTCCCATGGCTCCACCATAGACCCCGGCTCCGACATGGGTGCGAGGTCGGGCAGATCCGTCACGCGACGCGCACGCTGGTGACCGGCGCGAGCCGCTCGGCCACCGTGAACCAGTGCCCTCCGGCGTCGACGCTGCCGAACACCTCGCCGCTCGTGGCGCCGAACCAGAGCCCCAGGTGGTCGCCCTCGCCGTCGCGGTCGAACGCCTGGCGCAGGATCGTGAGGAAGGCGTCCTCGGCCGGAAGGCCGGCCGCGCGCGCCTGCCAGGACGCCCCGCCGTCGGTGGTGGCGAACACCCGGACCTCCCCGTCGGGGGTGACGCGGTCCTCGGCGCCGGTCAGCGGGATCACGAACGCGCAGTCGGGGTTCGCCGGGTCGACCGAGATCGGGAAGCCGAACCCGCTCGGCAGGCCGGCCGCGACGTCGGTCCAGGTCTCGCCCGCGTCGTCGCTTCGGTAGACGCTCCCGTGGAACTGGAGGAAGAGCCGCTCGGGTCGAAGCGGCGCGCGCCGCATGTTGTGCACGCACAAGACGTTGGTGTCGGCGCGCGCCTCCTCCGGCATGTACAGGGGCACCAGGCCCGGGTAGCCGGTGCGCCAGGTGCTCCCGCCGTCGTCGGTGAGCCATACGCCAGCGGCGGACACGCCGATCGCGAGCCGGTCCGGATCGCCGGGCCACGGGCAGATCGAATGCAGCGCGAGCCCACCCGCGCCGGGCTGCCAGTTCCCCTCGACGTGGTGCTGCCACAGCGCGTCGTTGCGCGTCCACGACTCGCCCCCGTCGGTGCTGGAGAACAGCGCCGCCGGCGCGACCCCCGCCCACAGGAGTCCGTCGGACTCGCCGGGCTGCACGATCCAGATCCGCTCGAGGGAGACGTCGCCTTCCTCGGGGAAGACCGGGCCCTTGGCGGCCTGCCACTCGGCGCCGAGGTCGTCGGTGAAGAACAGGCGCGGCCCATAGAAGCCGTTCGTGACGCTCGCGAAGTAGCGGCCGGTGCGCGCGTCGCGGATCGCGTACTCGACGACGTCGCCGGCGAAGTGTCGCCCGGCGATCTCGTACGGCCCCTCGCCGTCGCCACGCAGCACGAACAACCCCTTCTTGGTGCCCACCAACAGCTCGCGCATCAGGTTCCTCCCGAGATCGACGCGATCACCTGCAGACGGTCCTCGGCCCTCACCGGCGTGGTCACGTCGGCGCGCTCGCCGTTGACGAACACGTTGACGTGCGCGCGGATCAACCCTCGCTCGTCGACGATCCATCCGGTGGTGCGGGGCCACGCGCGCTGCAGCGACGCGATCACCTCGCCCACGGTGGAACCCTCGAGCCTGAGCTCGGCGTTGCCTCCCGCGAGCGCCCGCAACGGCGCGCGCAACGCCACGACCGGCATCGACCGAGCCTACTCCCGGCGGCCGACACGCGTGCTCAGGGCTTCGCGCTCAGCTCGCAGACGGGCTGGCGGACGATCGTCCGCATCCTGCCGGGCAGGGTCTGGCTCGGATCCGACAGGTAGATCTCGTGGTGCTTGCCGGTCGGCAGGAAGCCTCGTTCCTTCACGAAGTCGTAGAGACGCTCGAGCGTCGGGCGCTCCTTCGCCCACGCGCCGTGGTGCAGGACCTGCGCTGCCAGCCCCTCCTGGAGGATGTCGAAGCGCAGCCCGTCGAGCGCGGGGATCCGCTTGCGCTTGCGGCGGACCTGCTCCTTGACCTCCTCGACGAGGGCCTCGCTCACGAGGTCGGGCTGCAGCACCATCAACGTCCAGTCCCAATCGGACTTGTCGGCGAAGTCCCATACCCGGGCGTGGGGGATCCACCACAGCCCCTCCAGCGGCATGACGTCGTAGTCGATCCCGTCCAGCCTGCGGATGCGGAGCTTCACCCCGAACGCGACGGTGGAGAGGGCGTCCACGGCATCGCGGAACGCTCGCGAGCCGTCGGGTTCGCCGTGCCCGTCCACCATCAGGTAGGTCAGGGCCGGGACCTCGACCAGCTCGGGCTCGTCGTGTGCCCGGTACAGGTGGCCCAGCCGCTTGGCATAGTCGACCTTGGTCGCCGTCGCCACCCGTGCACCTCCTTCGCACCGTGCACGTCCAGCCTGGAGCCACATGCCGGGGACGGCCCGGGCCGGGAGTCCCGGCACCGTCGGGCGGGTCGGTCAGTCCGTCGGCTCGGAGGGGTGGGTCCGCTCGAGCGTCCTCAGCAGCTCCTCGGGGGTGCGTCCGGACGCCGTGGCCAGGACGGCGAGATCACCGGCGCGCAGGGTCAGCGTGGACCCGGGCGGCTCGCTGCGCAGGGCCTCGACCTGACGGACGAACCCGGACAGGAGCCTGCCCTCGGGCGTCTCGAGCCGTTCCAGCGCGGCGAGGTCGACCGTGGCGACCGGCCGGCCTTCGGCGCTGCGACGGATCTCCAGCACGACGCGTTCGGGAGGGACGCCGTAGACCTCGCACAGCCGGATGAACCGGTCGAGCGTGATGTGGCGTTCGCCGCGCTCGTAGCCGGCGACCGACGTGGGGCGGAACTCTCCGCGGGAGGCCTCGGCGACGGCGCGCAGGGTCCAGCCGCGCTGACGTCGCACGCTTCGCAGCGCCCTCCCGATCTCGAGGGCAAGGCGGTCCGATCCGCTGTCCGACGGTGCGTCCATCCGGCGCCTGTCTGCCTCCCGGGGGGTGCCACCGAGGGTACGGGGCGGCGTCGGTCGACGCCATCCGAACGACGCAGATCGAGGACCGTATGTTTCCTACGACCGCATCAGGTAGTAGGGTTGTTCCGCTCGGGACGACGACGTGCGAGCGGGAACGCGCAACGCGTCGTGGCCTTCCCCACCCGGGTGCATCGAAGGTGGAATATCCATGGCCAGAGGGTTGCACTGAACGCGTGACGCGTTCTAGGCTACGTTCCTACGTAGGGCGGTGTAGCCGTTTCGACGTACGGAAGCCGGCGCGAGGGTTCGGCCGGTTGGGGGAGTACCCGTACGTGCGAGGACGGCTCTCTCATGCGAAGGAAGTAGTCGGGGGGAGGCAGCGGTGGAGCAGATGCTCCTGGAGGACCGGGCCGGGGTGTCCCGGGCGGGGAAGGACCGCAGGGTAGGCCGGGTAGGGCGTTGGCCCGACATGGAGGCGGCGTCGGCGCGGATCCGAGCGGCGGCCGGTACCGACGTGGCGCTCGCGCTCGCGCAGCCCGACGCCGCCGGCAGGCTGCGGGTGGCATGGACCGACCCTCCGATCCCGTCGATGGCGAGGACCCGAGCGGCGCGCAGGCGTGCCGCGTTCGACGGACGAGAGCCGGTGGGACCGACGCCGGCGGGGGACGGGTTCGCGCTCTGCGCCTACCCGTTGCTCGCACAGGACCGACCGGTGGGGGTGCTGGAGGTGTTCGGCCGGGCGCGCGCGCTCCTCGCAGCCCACGACGACATCCTCGCGGTGGCCGACGGTCTCGCACGCGCGCTGGCGGGCGAGGTCGGCGGCGACCGAGCGGGAGCGCCCGACGACGATCCAGACGCGCCGAGGCATCTCACGGCGCTCGCCGAGGCACGGTCGCCCGCCGCGGCGGTCGACGCCGCGGTCCGCACGCTGTCGGCTCGACTGGACGTCCCGGTCGCCGGGTGGTGCGTCGATCAGGACGACACGCTCGCGCTCACGTCGCTCGCCGGCGTGTCCGGCGCCGCGGGCGTCGACGTGCGGCGCGCGCTCGACGGGCTCGAGCCCTGGAGCGGGACCGAGGCGCGTCGCGTCGCGGAGGCGCGGTTCGCCGAGGCGACGGGGATCGCCGACGCGATGTGGGCCGACGCCGGCGACGCCGTGCTGCTGGCGGGCGACGCGAACCCCCATGTGGCCGCCTCGATCGAGCTGGTCAGCGCCGTGCTCGCCGACGTCTTGCCGCTGCTTCGGTCGGCTCGCGCGGCGCAGCGCCGCAGCGACGAGCTCGATCTCGGGATCGCGTGGACCGCGCACGAGCTGCGCGGTCCGTTGCTCGGCGTGCGCGCCGTGCTCGAGCTGGTGCAGCGTCGCGGCGACGCCGACCCGCGCCAGCGCGCCGTCGTGCAGAGCTCGCTGCGCGAGCTCGACCACATCGTGGGGACGACCGAGGGACTGCTCGCGTGGGCGGTCGGGGCGCAGCCGCTGGAGCGCACGGAGACCGAGGTCGTCCAGCTCGCGCAGGACGCGATCGACGCCTGCCGCCTGGAGACGGGGCATCCGTACTTCCGGCTCTCCGGCTCCGAGCGCGCGGTCGCCTACGTCGATGCCGCCCACGTCCGCTCGGCGTTGCTCAACCTCCTGCGCAACGCCGTTGCCTACGCGGACCACGCGACCGAGATCGAGGTCGGCGTGGGGCTGCGAGGCGCGTTCGTCTCGATCGAGGTGAGCGACGTCGGGCCCGCGATCCCCCCCGAGGAGCGGGAGTCGATCTTCGACCCGTTCGTCCGCGGGACGGTCTCCGGCCGCGCGCGCAACGGCAGCGGGCTCGGGTTGTTCATCGTGCGGCGGGTCGTCGAGGCGCACGAGGGCCGGCTCTGGGTCGAGTCCAACCACGGCGCCACCACCTTCCACGTCCTGCTGCCGGCCGCCGGCAAGGGGGCCGCGCGATGCGCGTCATGATCGTCGACGACCACACGCTGTTCGCCGACGCGATCGCGATCCAGCTCGAGGACGTCGGCATGGAGGTGGTCGGCCGGGCGACCAACGGCGCGGACGCGGTCCGCGAGGCGTTGCGCACCGACCCCGACGTGGTCCTGATGGACCTCGCGCTGCCCGACCAGAGCGGGCTGTCGGCCGGCCGCACGATCTTGGAGGAGCGCCCGACCACGCGGCTGGTGGTGCTCACCGCTCTGGAGGACCGCGCGGTCGCGGACGAGGCTCTGCGGCTCGGGTTCCGCGGGTACCTGACCAAGGACACGCCGGTGGCCCGGTTCGTCGAGGCGATCGGGTCGGTGTGCGAGGGCGAGATCGTCCTGCCGCAGCGGCTGCGGGCGGCGGCCCGGCGTCAAGGCGGCGACGCCGACGTGGCGCTGCTCGCGAGCCTGCTCACCGCGCGCGAGCGGGAGGTTCTGGCGCTGCTCGTGGAGGGCGCCGACGGCGGGGCGATCGCGGGACGGCTCGGGATCAGCAGGAACACGGTGCGGACGCACGTGCAGAGCATCCTCACCAAGCTTCAGGTCCATTCGCGGTTGGAGGCCGCGACGTTCGCGGTGCGGCACCGGCTCGTGCCCGTCCAGGGTGACCGGGAGTCCTACGTAGGCGTCGGAGGTTCGCGGCTCATGCGGACGTCGTAGCGCGGATACGCCGACGGCCGGGTGTGCGGCTGCGACCCCGTCGGTACCGTCCGACCATCCGGTGCGTTCCGTGTGGAGATCGTGGCGTAGAGGGGAAGATCCTGTGACCGTAGAGAGGGAGCCGATCCGGATCCTGCTCGCGGATCAGCACGCCCTGTTCCGCGAGGCGGTGCGGACCGGCCTGGAGAACGAGGGCGACCTCCACGTCGTGGCGCAGGCTCGTACGGGCCCCGAGGCGGTCGAGGAGGCCGAGCGCACGCTGCCCGACGTCGCGATCGTCGACGGCGATCTCCCCGTCACCGACGCCTCCCGCACGACGGGGATCCTCCTCGAGCGCGTGCCCCACATCCGGGTGCTGGTCCTCGGGCTCGACGAGGACTGGCGCCGGCTGGTCGAGCTGCTCGACGCCGGCGTGAGCGGCTACCTCACCCGCGAGGCGCCCCTCGCCGACCTGGTGGCCGCCACCCGCGCGGTCCACCGCGGCGAGGTCCTGGTGCCGCCCCGGATGCTCGGCCCGCTGCTCACCGGGCTGATCCGTCGCCGCAAGGAGCAGGACCAGGCCTACGACCGCATCGCGCGCCTGACCCGCCGCGAGCGAGAGGTCCTGGCGCTGCTCGCCGAGGGCGCCGACAACGACGGGATCGCGCGGGCCCTGGTGATCAGCCCGCAGACCGCACGCACCCACATCCAGAACATCCTCGGCAAGCTCTCCGTGCACTCGCGGCTGGAAGCCGCGGCGTTCGTCGCGCAGAACGGGATCCTGCCGGACCTCGTCACCGTCGACGCCTGAGGGCGCGTCATGGAGCCCGCCTCCGTCCTGGTCACCGGCGCCGCCGGGTTCGTCGGGAGCCACCTCGTGGAACGGCTGGTGGCCGACGGGCACCGCGTGCTCGCGGTCGACTGCCTGACCGACTACTACGACCTCGCGCAGAAGCGGGCCTCGCTCGGCGGCCTCGAGGGGCTCCCGGGCTGCCGTGTGCGCACCGACGACCTGCGCACCGCCGACCTCGACGGGCTCTTGGACGGCGTGGAGGTCGTGTTCCATCAGGCCGGGCAGCCGGGCGTCCGGGCCTCGTGGGAGGCGTTCGGGTCCTACGTGGAGCACAACGTCGAGGTCACGCAGCGGCTGCTCGCCGCGGCGGCGCGGCGCGGCGTGGGCCGGTTCGTCTACGCCTCGAGCTCGTCGGTCTACGGCGACGCCGTGGCCTACCCGACGCACGAGGACGACCTGCCCCACCCGGTCAGCCCCTACGGCGTCACGAAACTCGCCGCAGAGCACCTGTGTGGCGTCTACGCGTCGAACTTCGCGGTGCCGACGGTGTCGCTGCGGTACTTCACGGTCTACGGGCCGCGCCAGCGTCCGGACATGGCGATGCACCGGATGATCGAGGCCGCGCTCGCGGGTGAGGCCTTCCCGGTCTTCGGCGACGGGCGTCAGGTCCGCGACTTCACGTTCGTGGCCGACGTGGTGGAGGCCAACCTGCTGGCCGGGTTCGCCGACGTGGCGCCGGGGACCGTGGTGAACGTCGCCGGGGGGACCGCCGCCACGCTGCTCGAGGTCGCGGCGCTGATCGAGGAGCTCACCGGACGCCCGCTGAGGCTGCGGTTCGAGGACGCTCAGCGCGGCGACGTCGTGCGCACCGGCGGCTCGATCGACCGCGCGGCGGCGGTGCTCGGCTGGTCACCCCGGGTCGTGCTGCGCGACGGGCTCGCCGCGCAGGTGGCGTGGCACCGCGAGCGCGCGGCGCTCCGCGCCTCGGCGTGACGAGGTCGCGAGGGTCCGGTCGAGGCGCGCGAGCGCGGGCCGTTCGCGTTCAGGCGTCGATGGCGGGCAGCTGCGGGGCCTCCGCCGGCTCCATCGTCAGCTGCACCAGCTCGCCGCCGTCGGGGGCGGCGTCCTCGATCCACACGGCGTCGGTGAGCTGGATCGTACCCGCGGGCGGGCCGGCGTCGATCGCGACCGGCTGGCCGTTGGCCTTCAGCGAGCGCTGCGCGGCGTCGATCACCCGCACGACCTGAACGCCGTTGTTGCCGTCGGTGAGCGGGGTCGCGCGGTCGACGACGCACGCGACGAAGTGCATCGCCTCCAGGCGCAGCGGCTCCTCGAGCGGGATGTAGGGGCTGACGACGCTGCCGTAGTGATAGGCGAACTGGAAGTCCCCGAAGGTCTCCGTCTCACGAACGGCGTTGACGCTCTTGTCGTAGATCTTGATCTTCTCGTGGCTCTCGAGGTCGTCGTAGACCACCATCTTGCGGCTGCCGACCACGGTGATCCGTCGCGACTTGAACGGGTCGAGCCATGACATCCGCATGTGCGCGAGCACGCCGCTCGGGAACGTCATCGTCATGTAGGCGACGTCCTCGACCGAACGCTGGACGCACGCGACGCCGCGCGTGTTCACGCTGTCAGGCGCCTCGCCGAGCACGTGGAGCAAGATCGCGACGTCGTGGGGACCCAGGTCCCAGATCACGTTGAGCGACGGGTGGAACAGTCCGAGGCCCGCGCGTACCGCGTCGACGTAGAGGATCTCCCCCAGCTCGCCGCTGTCGACGATCTCCTTCAGCGCGGTGACCGCGCGGTTGTACGCGCCGATGTGGCCGACCATCAGGATCCGTCCGCGTGCGGCCGCGAGCGCGACCAGCTCCTCGCCGAGCGCGGGGTCGGTGGTGAGCGGCTTCTCCACCAGCACGTCGAGCCCGTGCTCGAGGCAGTCCTTCACGATGTCGAAGTGGGTCTCCGGGGGCGTGGCCACGACGACCGCGTCCAGCCCGATGTCGAACAGGGCGCGGTGGTCGGTGACGAGGCGCTCGATCTGCGGGTGACGCGTCCGTACGTGCTCGAGGCGGGCTTCGTCGCGGTCGGCGACGGCGACCAGGCGGACGTCGGGGATCTCCAGGAACGTGCGGACCAGGTTCGGCCCCCAGTAGCCGGCGCCGATCACGGCGAGGTCGACGGGCGGCATCAATCGGCTCCCTTCGCGGTGAGGACCGCCGGCAGCGTGAGGACCAAGATCTTGAGGTCGAACCAGAAGCTGCGGCGGGCGATGTAGTCGAGGTCGAAGCGGAGGATCTCCTTGAAGCGGATCCCGGCGCGGCCCTGCACCTGGGCCCACCCGGTCAGGCCGGGCGTGGCGGCGAGGCGGCGGAGATGCTCCGGCGTGTACCGGTCCACCTCGTAGGGCATCGGCGGCCGGGGCCCGACCAGGGTCATGGAGCCCCGCAGGACGTTCCACAGCTGCGGCAGCTCGTCGAGGCTCAGCTTGCGCAGGATCGCGCCCACGCGCGTGACGCGCGGATCGTGGGCGGGACGGAAGGACTCGCCCTCCTTGCGGCCGGGCCGCATCGCTCGCAGCCGCTCCTCGTCGCCGGCGAGGTAGGCGTCCATGTACTCGCGGTGGAACGTGTGGTCGGCGTCGACCTCCATCGTGCGGAACTTGTAGAGGGTGTACGGCTCGAGCTCCCAGGTCTCGTTGCCCTCCGCGTCGCGGCCGACGCGGCGTCCTCGGATCCGATCCTGCGCGAAGATCGCGGGACCGGGGCTGTCCAGACGGATCGCGAGCGCGATCAGGAGGAGGACGGGCGCCATCACGAGACCGGTCGCCACGACGAAGACGATGTCGAGCGCGCGCTTGGCGATCCGGTAGGGGAGCGACTCCGCGGGGCCGACGGTCGTGATCCGGGTCGTTGCGGTCCAGAGCGTCTCAGCGACCATGCGCGCCGGTCACCTCTCGAACCATCCGTGGATCCCCCGTCATGCCGCTGGCCCTCCATGCCGAACCGCACGTACGCAACGCACGGTAGTGTTGCGGTGCAACATGCCAGAAGATGCACTTGAAGTACGTCGGCTACGGTGCGCGGCGGACCGGTCCCCGCACGTCCTACGCCTCGCCGCCTGCGCCGCCCGCTCCGCGCAGGGTCGGTCCCGGCCCGGCAGCGCGGCGCCCGCCGGGCCCGGCGAGCCTGTCGGGTGGGTGGGGACGGCGGCCGCACCACCCCTTCGAGACGGAGCCCTCTGCATCGTGCTGCGAGCGTAGGGAGACCGCGCGTACGGCACGTCCGCCGTCCGGGGGAAGAACCCTACGGTCTGCGGACGAACGCCCAGGTCGCGAAGGGCGACCGCCCCCGGCTCCGACGCCTCGCCGTCGTGCGGGCGGGTACGTCGGCGGACGTAGGCGATCTACCGCCCGCGCCGGTCGGCGCGTGGCGCAGCGAACCCTAGTGTCGGCGTATCGCCCTGGAGCAGCACGCCCAGCCAGATCGTCAGGAGGAACGATGAAGGTCGCCGTGATGGGGACGGGGAGGGTCGGTCTCGTCACGTGCGTGGCCTTCGCCCGTCTGGGTCACGACGTCGTAGGCACCGACGTCGACGCCGACAAGATCGCGCTGCTGCAGCGCGGCGTCCCGCCGTTCTTCGAGCCCGGGCTCGAAGAGGCGATGACAGAGGAGACGGCCTCGGGGAGGCTCTCGTTCACCACCGAGGTCGCCGAGGCGCTCGCCGGCGCCGAGGTCATCTTCGTGTGCGTGGGCACGCCGGCGCGGGCCGACGGCGAGGCGAACCTACTGGCGGTCGAGCTGGCGGTGCGCGAGATCGCGCAGCACGCGATGGACGGCGCGGTCGTGGTGGAGAAGTCCACGGTGCCGGCCGGGACCGCCGAGCGGGTGCGCCGGACGCTGGAGCGGGAGGGCGCCGGCCGCCAGGTGCACGTCGCCTCGAACCCCGAGTTCCTTCGCGAAGGGCTCGCGATCCACGACGCGCTGCACCCGGACCGCGTGGTGATCGGCACGAAGGACGACCGAAGCCGCGAGATCCTCGAGCGTCTCTACGCGCCGATGCTCGCCGACGGCGTGCGGTTCATCTTCACGGACACCGCCAGCGCCGAGCTCGCCAAGCACGCGAGCAACGCCTTCCTCGCCATGAAGATCTCGTTCGCCAACGCGCTCGCGCGCCTGTGCGAGCGCGAGGGCGCCGACGTCACGTCCGTGGTCGACGTGATGGGCGCCGACCCGCGGATCGGGCGGGCGTTCCTGAACGCCGGGCTCGGCTACGGCGGCTACTGCCTGCCGAAGGACGTCGCGGCGCTCGAGCG
>JBLMXP010000121.1:0-5396 GCA_050257835.1 Planctomycetaceae bacterium
GACACCAGCCCGCGCGGCAACGAGGTGTTCGACGCGCAGATCGCCGCGGTGTGTCTCGAGCACGGCGCGACGACGGTGCTCACGAACGACGCCCGCTTCCGGCAGTTCGCCGGGATCACCGTCCAGCGCCTCCGGTGAGCCTGCTACCGTGCCGGGGATGAGCGAGCCGCGCCCGGTCCTGGTGGTCGACCTGGGGGCGCAGTACGCGCAGCTGATCGCCCGGCGCGTCCGCGAGGCCCACGTCTACTCCGAGATCGTCCCGCACGACCTGAGCGCGGCCGAGGTCGCCGCGCGGAGGCCGGCCGGCATCATCCTGTCCGGCGGGCCCGCGAGCGTCTACGAGCCCAACGGCCCGCAGGTCGACCCCGGGCTGTTCTCGCTCGGGGTGCCGGTGCTCGGGATCTGCTACGGCCACCAGCTGATGGCCCAGGCCCTCGGGGGGGAGGTCGCCGCCACAGGCCAGCGCGAGTACGGCGGCACCTCGCTCCACGTCGAGCGGCCGAGCGTGCTGCTGCAGGACCTGCCGACCGACGACATCGTGTGGATGTCCCACGGCGACGCCGTCACCCGCACGCCGGAGGGGTTCCGCGTGACCGCGACCACCGACACGATCCCCGTGGCCGCGATGGAGGACCGCGAGCGAGGGCTGTTCGCGGTCCAGTTCCACCCGGAGGTCACGCACACGGCGCACGGCCAGGCGGTGATGAAGCGGTTCCTGTTCGACGGGTGCGGGCTGCTCCCCGACTGGACGCCGACGAACATCATCGACGAGCAGGTCGCGAGGATCCGCGAGCAGGTCGGCGACGCGCAGGCGCTCTGCGCCCTCTCGGGCGGCGTCGACTCCTCGGTCGCCGCGCTGCTCGTGTACCGGGCGATCGGCGAGCAGCTGACCTGCGTGTTCGTCGACCACGGCCTGAACCGCGAAGGCGAGCCCGAGCAGGTGGAGGAGACGTTCGGACGCCACTTCCACGTGCCGCTCGTGCACGTGAAGGCCGAGGACCGGTTCCTGGCCCGGCTCGCCGGCGTCACCGACCCCGAGGGCAAGCGCAAGGCGATCGGCGAGGAGTTCATCCGCGTGTTCGAGGAGGTCGCGCGCGAGCACACCGGCGCGCGGTTCCTCGTGCAGGGCACGCTCTACCCCGACGTGATCGAGTCGGGCTCGGACACCGCCGCCAACATCAAGAGCCACCACAACGTCGGCGGCCTGCCCGAGGACATGGACCTCGAGCTGATCGAGCCGCTGCGCGACCTCTTCAAGGACGAGGTGCGCCAGGTCGGCTCCGAGCTCGGCCTGCCCGAGGAGATCGTCCGGCGCCAGCCCTTCCCGGGTCCCGGCCTCGCGGTGCGGATCGTGGGCGAGGTCAACGCCGAGAACCTCGCGAAGGTCCGCGGCGCCGACCACGTCGTCCGCCAGGAGATCCGTCGCGCCGGCCTCGAGCACGAGACGTGGCAGGCCTTCTGCGTGCTGCTCGCCGACGTCCAGTCGGTCGGGGTGATGGGAGACGGGCGCACCTACGAGAACCCGGTGGTGGTCCGCGCCGTCACCTCGGAGGACGCGATGACCGCCGACTGGGCGCGCCTGCCCTACGACGTCTTGGACCGGATCGCCTCGCGGATCGTCCGCGAGGTGCCCGGCGTGAACCGCGTCGCCTACGACGTCACAAGCAAGCCCCCAGGCACGATCGAGTGGGAGTGACCGAACAGGAAGGCCGCGCTAGGAGCACGCTCCCGGCGTCGGGGCCCCCTGGTACAGGGCCGTGATGTCGCCCTGGCGCAGGGTCGCGGTCCCCGACTTCACGCGCCACTGGAGCGTGAACACGTGCTGGTGCTCGGCAGGGTTCGTCCCGACCCACGTGTAGGCGAACGCGTTCGGCCCGGTGCCGGGCGCGAACGTCGTGCCGCCGGGGGCGAGCGCGAAGGTGCCGCCCACGAACGCGTCGGTGACGCGGAACTGCACGTTCGAGCCGGAGACCGTCGCGCTCACCTGCACGGCGAAGTTCTCGGCGAGCAGGTTCTTCACGCGCATCCCCGGCACGTCGGTCCAGGTCGTGGACGACGTCGACGCCGACTTCACGCGCGCGCTCCAGTCCAGGCACGAGACCCGCGACCCGCTGGTCGAGAGCCCGTACGCGATCCCGACCGGGACCAACACCGCGGCGATCCCCGCCACGATCCACGAACGACGGAACCTCTTCATCGCTGCCTCCTCTGGGCGACGGACCGATCCATCATCCGCCCGGCGCCTCCTTCGCGTGCCGACACGGCGGTACCCTGCGGGGCCGATGCCCACGACGACGGTCCGTCTCCCGCTGTGGTGGCTCGTGCCTCCCGCGCTGCTCGCGCTGGGCTCCTGGGCCCTCGTCGTGGCCAAGGGGGGCCGGTCGACGCCGTGGCTCGGGTGCTCCCTCGGGCTCGCGGTCGGCTTCACCCTGTTCACTGCGGTCGGGCTCGGCCAGCGGGTCCGGGTGAGGGATGGCCGCCTCTCGGGTCACGCGTTCCTCCGGCGCTCGGTGGACCTCGGCGCGCTGACGACGTGCCGGGTCGGGGGGAACCCGCTCCCCGGGGGCGCGCGCTCGAACCAGGTGCTGCTGCTCGAGGACGAGCGGGGCGGACGGGTCACCGTGCCGCTGGCGGTCTTCCCGGCGAGCGGCCGCGCCGCGATCGCGGCGCTGCTCCGCGAGCCCGTGCTGTCGTCCGGCGCGCTCGAGCTCGACGACCCGACGCGGGGGTTCCTCGAGACGGGCCGCGTCGGCGAACGGCCCGGCTAGCCGCTCGGCCCGCTCACGAGGTCGGCCGTCACGATCAGCCGTTGGCTCGAGGCGTACTTCGGGTTGCAGGTGGTGAGCACCAGCGTCGGTTGGACGGTCTGCTCCAGCACCACCCCGGCGGTCTGCTCGGGCATCACGAAGTTCCTCGTGACGCGATAGACGAAGCTGCCGTACTTGGTCAGGAGCTTGATCGTGTCGCCGACCTGGACCTTGTCGAGGTTGAAGAACGGCGCGAGGTAGGTGGTGCGGTGTCCGGCGATCCCGACCCGGCCGGTGCCGTCCCAGGGGTTCGCGGTGTCGGGGTAGTGGCCCGGCCCCTGCTTGAGGTCGTCGTAGGCGGTGCCCTCGACCACCACCATGTCGACATCGATCGACGGGATCTCGATCACGCCGTAGGCGCTGCCCGGGATCAGCCGCGCGCCGGGCGGCGGCGCCTCGCTCAGCGGGAGCGGGTGCTGCAGCTGGCGGTCGATCGTGGTGCGGAGCGTGTTCTGGGCCTTGGCCGTCTGCAGGCCGGTGCCCCACAGCAGCCACACGACGTAGCCGGCGAAGAACGCCGCGCCCATCAGGCACGCCATCCCGAACCAGCGCACGGGGCGGCGCCAGTCGCGGCGCGCCGGGGCGGGCAGGGCGGCGTCGCTCATGCCGACCACGGTACCGCCGGCCGGACGCTCGGGCATCCATCGGAGGTCGGCTCCGTAGACTGCGCCGAAGGATGCGTGGACGCTGGCTCGAACGGCCGTGGGGTCGGATGCGGGTGTGGGAGGCCGGCCGCGGCGAGCCGCTGCTGGCGATCCACGGCCTCGGCGGCTCCGGCCGCTACTGGTCGGGCCTGGCCGACCGGGTGGGCGACCGCTATCGGGTCCTCGCCCCCGACCTCGCCGGGTTCGGCATGTCCGACAAACCGCCGATCGCCTACGACCGTCCGCTGCACCTCGGCGACCTGGACGCCCTGACGCGCGACGTCGGTCCCGCCACCGTCGTCGGGCATTCGCTCGGGGGCGTCCTCGCCGCGCTGTGGGCCTCGGCTCACGTCGCCACCGTTCGCGGGCTCGCGATGGCGGCGGCGCCGTTCCCGGCCGAGGAGCCGGCCTGGCGGCCGCCCGAGCGGCTGGCCGACGGGCGCGTGCTGCCGAAGGTGATCGACGGGACGCTCCGCGTCACGTGGCCGGTGGTGTCCGTCCCGATCGCCGCCACGCGTCGCTACCCGCGCGCGGTCGTGCGCGACTTCGGCCGCCAGACCGTGCACAGCCGCGTCGGCACGCTGTTCGCGCTGTGGTCCGATCCGTCGCTCGCCCAGGACGTCTCCGTGTCGGCGCCCGCGCTGCAGGACCTGCCCGTCGCGCTCCTGCACGCGCAGGACGACAAGCGGGTGGGCGTCGGCAACGTGGGGGAGTGGGCGTCGCTGCTCCCGACCGCGACGGTCCTGCGGGTCCCCAGCGGCGGGCACCAGTTCCTGCTCACCACCGGGTTCGCGCCGCTCGAGCCCTGGCTGCGCGGGCTCGCGGCGGCGTGACGGCAGGCACCCCTACACTGACCGCGTGTCCCTCACGTCCCCCCTGCTCGCAGGTCTGAACGACATCCAGCGCGAAGCGGTCCTGCACATCGAGGGACCGGTGCTGATCGTGGCCGGCGCCGGCAGCGGCAAGACCCGCGCGCTCACGCATCGGATCGCGTACCTGATCCGCGCGGAGAACGTCTCGCCGTTCGAGATCCTCGCCATCACGTTCACGAACAAGGCCGCGCGCGAGATGGCCGAGCGTGTCGAGGGGCTCGTCGGGAGCGGACTCGCCGGCAAGATGTGGATCCTCACCTTCCACTCGATGTGCGCACGGATCCTGCGCCGCGAGCACACGCACCTGGGCGTGCCGTCGAGCTTCACGATCTACGACGACGGCGACACCGAACGGCTGATCGCCGGGATCGTGAAGGACCTCGACATCGACCCGAAGCGGTTCCCGCCGCGCCAGCTCGCCGCGGCGATCGGCAAGGCGAAGGACCGCGTGCTGTCGCCGCAGGCCTTCGCGGAGCTGGCCTCGAACTTCTACGAGGAGGTCGTCGCGAAGGTCTACCGCGTCTACGAGGCGCGCAAGAAGGACGCCGGCGCGCTGGACTTCGACGACCTGATCAGCGAGACGGTCCACCTGTTCCGCGACCACCCGGAGGTGCTGCAGCACTACCAGGAGCGGTTCCGCTACCTCCTGGTCGACGAGTACCAGGACACCTCGCGTGCCCAGTACGAGCTCGTGAACCAGCTCGCCTCGCGCTACCGCAACGTCTGCGTCGTGGGCGACGCCGACCAGGGCGTGTACTCCTGGCGCGGGGCCACGATCCAGAACATCCTGGACTTCGAGCGCGACTACCCCGACGCGCAGGTGTTCCTGATGGAGCAGAACTACCGCTCCACCGGCAACATCCTCGACGTCGCGAACGCGCTGATCGAGCACAACACCCAGCGCAAGCCCAAGGTCCTGTGGACCGACGCGGCGGCCGGCGAGCTGGTCGTGAGCTTCAAGGCGAACGACGAGCACGAGGAGGCGCTGTTCGTCGCCTCCGAGATCGAGCGCCTGCGCGACGAGGAAGGCTTCCGCTTCCGCGACGTCGCGGTCTTCTACCGCACGAACGCGC
>JBLMXP010000122.1:0-8385 GCA_050257835.1 Planctomycetaceae bacterium
CACGAGGAGGTACCCCTCCCACGACCTGATCGCGGGGAACGACCGGAGCGGTGCTCGGTAGCCGGCGTCGTTCTGTGCGAACGGCTGCCCGTTCGCGTCCCAGCGTTCCTCGCGCCCGTCCGCGCACGTCATGACCGCGCCCGCGAACTCCGCCTTCGCGACCGAGAACGTCGCACCATGGCAGGGCTCGACGTACCCGTACACCGCTCGCCCGGGCTTCGTCCACGACATGTAGGCCCAAGCCCCTTGCGAAGCTTGGAACCACTTCATGGTCTCGTCTCCGACCTCGCCGTAGCGGTCGATCAGCGCGGTGTACCCGTTGCGCCACTCGCCGTCGAGCCACGGCTTGAACCGGATCGAAGACACGATGTGCGTGAGGATCCGCTCTTGCTCCGACGACAGCTCAGACCAAGGTCCGGCAAGCATCAGACGGAACGACTCCCCGTCGGCGCGGAACGGCATCGTCCAGACCTCGCTCTTGTGCACGTCGTCGATCGAGAGCGGGAAGGTCGAGTCGTCGGCGATCGAGGCATCGCGTTCGTCGTGCCAGATCTTCACCATCAGGTCGCCGTCGGCCGGTCTCGCGGAGAACGATCCGCCCGGCGTCGTGATCGGCGGCCCACTGAAGAAGGATGCCCCGTGCGCATACCCGGGGACGTCCGGCGGTCCCGCGAACGTCAGGGTCCTCCAGGCGGCTGGGACGTCGATCGTCCACCCGAGCGGGTCCGAGTAGGTCGCCCATCGGGTCGGTGTGGAGGCCGTCGCGGTTGGCGTCGCGACATCACCAGCCGCCTCCGGCAGGAGGAACGACACCGGAACCGCGACGATCGCCTGCAGGCCCGGAACCCGCTCCTTGAAGGGATCGGCGGGCCCGGCACCCGCGCCAGCCCCCCGCGCCACCGCGCCGTAGACGTAACCGGCCTCGATCGATCCGCAACCGTCCGTGCCAGCGCTCGGGAGCGAGATATCGAGAGCGTACTGCGGCATCGTCCCCGGCGAGCCGTCCGTCGGTGACGACGACGACGACGCGAACGAACACGCGTCCGAACCACCGCGGATGCCGAGCACCGCCTGCGCGCTGGGCTCGGATGGGTCGAGCGTGACGCTGTCGCCCTGCTGCAGCGTGGCCCCGGGCGCGGTGTCGAGCCGGAGCATCGTGCTCGCCGCAGCGAGGACCGCCCACACCCTCCCCGCGCCGACGTCGGCGGGCTGGTACAGCGTGACCGTGACCGTCGGCAACGACAGGTTGCAGTTCCTGGTCGGGTCGCATGGCCACTCGAGGTAACTGAGCTCTCCCGGCTGCGAGCTCGACGGGTCGGCGGTCGGCGCCCATGAGAACCAACCCACCGACGTGCCCGAGGCCATCGAACACGGATCGAGCTCCTGACCCGTGTCGCTGTAGCAGGTCCCGGCGTCCGCCCTCTCGACCCACGTGTCGCTCCACCCGAGGACGTCCACGCCGAACCGTTCGGCGACGCTCTTCGGGTCCGTAGCCCAGGTCGCGGACCGATCGCCGGCGTCGGCCCTCGCCTGCCAGTCGGCGACGTCGGCCGCGGTCTGCATCGGCCACAAGGGGTGGATCGACCCGGTCGTGGTCCCCGCCGGCCCGCTCGAGCCCAGGCGCAGCGCCGGCACGACGAACAACGAGAGCGCGAGCGCGAACACGGCGAACGCGGCGATCCCGGTCATCACCCTGGTCCGGGTCCTCGGGAACGGGATCGGCGGCTCACCCTCCGCCGATCCCGACCGAGACCTCGCCCGACGGTAGACGTCGTCGGAGGGACCGACCTGGTCGATCCCTTCGAGCTTCTTGCGCCAGCGCTCGGTCATGCGTCGTCCTCCTCGCCGAGGAGCTCAGCGAGGCGCCGGCGGCCGCGCATCAGGTGCACCTTCACGGCCGCGGTCGATGTGCCCATCAGGCGCGCCACCTCGCGCACCGGCAGGTCGGCGCGGTAGTGCAGGTACACGGCCGCGCGCTGCGACGGCGAGAGCTCCCGCAGCGCGCGCAGGAGGTCGGGTAGGCCATCCAGGGTCGCATCGACCGTGCCGGACCTCTCGTGCAGCTCGCCCATCTCGGTGCCTCCACGCGCCAGCTCCGCGCTCGCGACCCGGAACGCGACCCGGAACAGGTACGGGAGCGGGTCGCGGACGGCGTCGCCCCGCCCGATCGCGCGCGCGAACGCCTCCGCGACCGCGTCGTCGGCAACGTCCTTGCGGCCGCCGCAGTACACGTACACGGCCCGCCAGAGCGTCGCCCCCGACCCGCGCCAGATCTCGTCGTAGTCGTGAGCCCCATCCACGTTCGTCACCCTGACAGAGCGCTCAGACGCCCGAAAGGTGAACGGGACCTGTGTCCGACGCGACCGGGTAGGCTCGGACCATGGGCACCGGGCGCCGGTTCAAGGTGGTGACGATCCGCGGGATCCCCATCTACGTCTCGCTGAGCTGGCTCTTCATCGTCGGGCTGTTCTTCTGGCTCCAGTACACGAACTTCACGATCGGGCCGTTCTTCGCCGAGCCGAGCGAGGCGTTGAAGGTCGCCGCCGCCAGCTCCGTCCTGTTCTTCGGCGGCGTGCTGCTGCATGAGGCCGCCCACGCGTGGGTCTCGCGCCGCTTCGATCTCCCGGTCCTCGGGATCACCCTCGTGTTCTGGGGGGGCGCGACCGAGACGCGCGCGAACAGCAAGGGGCCGCTCGCGGAGTTCCTCGTGTCGTTCGCGGGGCCATTCACCACCCTGTCGCTCGCGGCGATCTTCTGGATCGTCGCGCGGCAGATGAACCCTGGGATCTGGCGCGACATGATCGCGATCTTGGCGAGGTGGAACCTCCTGTTCGCCGGCTTGAACGCGCTCCCCGGGTTCCCGCTCGACGGGGGACGGATGCTGCTCTCCGCGACGTGGGGGGTGACGCACGATCGCCGGACCGCGCTGAAGGTCGCTGGATGGGGCGGGATCGTGGTCGGCGTCGCGTTCTTCGTCTGGGCGCTCTACCAGTTCACGATCCCCCGCGGCGACATCGGCACGGCCTTCTTCTTCGTCTACATCGGGGTGGTCCTGATCGGGACCGGGCGGGCGATGCCGCAGCGGATCGCGCTGCGCGACCGGCTGCGCGTCGGGACCGTCGCCGACGCGATGCGCGAGCCGCCGGAGGCCGTCGGCGCCGACACCACCCTGCTCCAGGCGCTCGACCACGTCCTGCGGACGTTCCCCGACCAGTCCTTCCCCGTCGTAGAGACCGGCACGGTGGTCGGGACGGTCTCGATGGACTCGGCCCGACGGGTGGGCGGGCGCGACCCGATGCGGCCGGTCCGCGACGGGATGCTGCCCTTGAACCAGACGCCGGTCGTGAACCCCGGCGACACGCTCGACGACGCCCTGGAGTGGATGGCCGGGCGCGACGCGATCGTGCTCGACCACGGGCGCCTGGTGGGGGCGATCGGTCCCGCGGACGTCGAGCGGTGGTTCCGGGGCCGCTACGACGGCGATCGCAACGAGCCGCCCGTGGCGACGATGGGCGGCCACGTCGTGCCGCCGCGCCCCGACCTCTGAGTGTCGCCGCCGGCCGGTAGCATCGCGGTCGTGGCGGCCCCGCCCTTCTCCCCCGACCCTGCGCAGGCGTCGGTCCTCGGCCACGAGGCCGGCGCGCTGCTCGTCGTGGGCGCCGCAGGCACCGGCAAGACGGCGGCGCTGCGGGAGCGCTTCGCCCGGCTGCTGGAGGCTGGCGCCGACCCGGAGCGGACCGTCCTGGTGGTCGGCTCGGCCCGCGCCCGCGACGCGATGCGCGCTGCGCTGCTCGGCCGGCTCTCCTCGTCGCTGCCGGGCCTGCAGGTGGTCACCGCGCACGGGCTCGCGCACCGCGTGTTGAAGGAGCGCCACCGCGTGCTGGGCTACGCGGAGCCGCCCGCCGTGCTGTCGGCAGCCGAGCAGTTCGCCCAGGTGCGGGAGCTGCTGAGCGGCCAGGACCCGGCGGACTGGCCGGCGTACGGGCACCTGCTGCAGATGCGCGGGTTCGCCGACGAGGTCCGGCAGTTCCTGCTCCGCGCGCAGGAGGAGCTGCGCACGCCCGAGGGGATCGAGACCGACGCCGAGCGGCGCGGGCTGACCGGCTGGCACGAGCTGGCCCGGTTCCTCCGCGAGTACCAGGAGGTGCTCGACGGTCTGGACGTCGTCGACTTCGCGACGCTCCTGCAGCGGGCGGGCGCGTCGCTTTCGGCCGGCGGTCCCGCGGAGCCCCTCTTCGACCACGTCCTGGTCGACGACTACCAGGACACGACGTTCGCGTTCGAGTCGATCCTTTCCGGGCTCGGCGCGCCCGATCTCACGGTGGCCGCCGATCCCGACGCGCACGTCTTCTCGTTCCAGGGGACCACGCCGGCGCCGCTCTCTCGATTCGCCACGACGTTCCCCGGGGCGGGCGCCGTGACCCTCGAGACCCCGCATCGGCCCGCGATCGCGCCGGCGATCGACGCGTGGGTCGCGCCGCACACCTCCGAAGAGTACGCGGCGATCGCCCGGGAGCTCCGCCGGCTCCACGTCGACGACGGCGTGGCCTGGAGCGCGCTGGCCGTGGTGGTCCGCCGCCAAGGGCCCCACGTGGCAGGCCTGCTCCGTGCGCTCGACGACGCACAGGTCCCGAGGGTGGTGCCCGAGCGCGGGCTGTCGCTCGCCTCCGAGCCGGCCACGATGCCCTACGTCTTGGCCCTGCGCTGGCTCGTGGCCGACGAGCCGGCCCGCGAGGAGCTGATCGAGACCCTGCTCACGTCCGACGTGGTCGGGCTCTCCCCGGCCGCCGCGCGCGGCCTGCTCCGCAACGCCCAGCACCTGACCGGCTCGATCGGCCGCGCGCTCGAGGTCGAGCAAGGGCTCGCGCCCGAGGAGGCCCTCGCCGTGAGCACCGCGAACGCGGTCCTCGCCAAGGCCTCGCTGTTCGCCGGGATGTCGGTGCAGGACGCGTTCAAGACGCTCTGGGAGGAGCTGCCCGTCTCCCAGCGGATCGTACGCGACGGCGGCGCGGGTCTCGACACGGTGGTGACGTTCGCCAACGCCGTCTCGGAGGCGAGCGAGCAGGGCGATCGGAGCGTCGCGGCGTTCCTCGAGGGGCTCGACGCAGGCGAGCACGGCCCCGGCCACGCGCCGTGGGAGCGCTCGCGGCCCGAGGCCGTGCGCGTGCTGACCGCCCACGGCGCCGCCGGGCAGGAGTTCGACACCGTGATCGTCGCCGGCGCGGTCGAAGGCAACTTCCCGAGCCTCACCCGTCCCGAGCCGATGTTCGACCTCGCCGTGCTCGACCGCGCGGTCGGTCGCAGCGAACGGATGCGCGAGCGGATCGAGGACGAGCGACGCCTGTTCCGGATGGTGCTCGCGCGCGCGCGTCGCCGCGCCGTGCTCGTGTGCGCCGACACGCACCCCGACACCGACGAGCTGCGGTCGCGGAGCCGCTTCGCCGACGAGCTGCCCGCCGTGACCTGGACCGCCGCGCCCGCCGGGCCGTTCGACGAGCCGGTCTCGGTGCGCGAGGCGGCGGCCGCCTGGCGGCGCCAGCTCGCCGACCCCCAGGCGCCCGCGTGGCGCCGCCTGGCGGCGCTCGACGGCCTGGTCGCGCTCGGCGTGGATCCGTCCCGCTGGTGGTTCCAGCGCGACTGGACCGATACCGGGCGACCCCTGCACGAGCAGATCCGGGTGTCGTACTCGCGCTTGTCGAACCTCGAGGCGTGCGCGCTCGCCCACGTCCTCGGCGACGAGCTGGGGCTGGGCAAGCCCGGCGGCTACCACGCCTGGGTCGGCAAGACCGTGCACCGGATCATCGAGGAGGTCGAGCGAGGGCTGATCTCGAAGGAGCCGCGCGCGATGGTCGAGGTGCTCGACGAGCGCTGGCGGCCCCAGGAGTTCCCCTCGATGGCGGTCTCCGAGGCATTCCGCGAGCTCGCGCGGGCACACATGCTCCGCAACTGGCACGAGACCTACGGGGACCGGCCGGCGCTCGCCATCGAACGGTTCTTCGAGTTCGAGTACGACGGAGCGACGGTGCTCGGCTACATCGACCGGATCGGGCCCTCGATCCAGGGCGGCACCGTGATCACCGACTTCAAGACGGGCAAGAGCGACCGGGCGGAGAAGCCCGAGGACAACCTGCAGCTCGGGATCTACTACCTGGCTGTTCAGGAGGCCGAGGCGCTCGCGGAGTTCAAGCCGGTCCACATGGTGGAGCTCGCGTTCCTGCGCGGGAACTGGCGCTCGCCCAACATCGACTTCCGCAAGCACGTCGTCCACGAGCGCGACGAAGGCTGGGAGCAGGCGATGCGCGCGCGCCTGTCGAACCTGATCGCGCTGAAGGGGCAGCTGAACGAGACCGAGGAGTACCGCCCGAGCCCCTACGCGAACTGCCGGTTCTGCGACTTCCAGACGCTCTGCCCGCTGTGGCCCGAGGGCCAGCCGATCTTCCCGGCCGAGGTCGTCCGCAGGGGAGCGCCGTCGTGACGCCGCGGATCCCGCCCGAGGTCGTCGCGGCGCTCGGCGCGACGCCCACCGACGAGCAGTGGGACGCGATCGCGATGCCGCTCGAGCCGTACGTGCTGGTGGCAGGCGCGGGCAGCGGCAAGACGAGCGTGATGGCCGCGCGCGTCGTGTACCTCGCGCTCGCCGCGCTGGGGATGGTGCAGGCCGAGGGCGTCCTGCCCGGCAACGTCTTGTGCCTGACCTTCACGGTGAAGGCCACCGAGCTGCTGCGGATGAGGACGCGCCGAGCCCTCGCGGCGATGCGCCTGCCGGAGGGCGAGGAGCCGGAGATCCTCAACTACCACGGGCTCGCGGCCCAGGTGATCGACCGCTACGGCATGCTCGTCGGGATCGAGCCGGGCCAGCGCGTGCTCACGCAGGCCCAGCGCGTGACCCTCGCGGGACGCGTCCTGGACGAGGTCCGGTTCGAGCACGTCGCCACCGAGTGGCAGCCCACGGTCGTCGACAAGATCCTCAACCTCGACGCGCAGGCGCAGAACCATCTCGTGGATCCGCAGACGATCGTGGAGCACAACCTCGCGCGGCTCGAGGCGCTCGCGAAGCACCGCTCCGATCGCGCCTACATCGCGGCCCTGGAGCGCATCGAGCTCGCGGGCGCGGTCGCCGTGTACCGCCGGCTCAAGCGCGACCTCGGCGTGATCGATTTCGGCGACCAGATCGACCTCGCGATGCGGATCGCCACGGAGCACCCCGACGTCGGCCGCGCGTACCGGGAGCGCTTCGGCGCCGTCCTGCTCGACGAGTACCAGGACACGAACGTCGCCCAGGCGCGCCTGCTCGAGGCGCTGTTCGGCGGCGGGCACCCCGTCACCGCCGTCGGGGACCCCGACCAGAACATCTACGCATGGCGCGGGGCATCCCTGTACAACCTGCTCGAGTTCCCCACCCGGTTCCGGACCGCCGACCTGCGCCCGGCCGCCCGAAAGCCGCTGTTCACGAACTTCCGCTCGGGCGCGCGGATCCTGCACGCCGCCGACACGATCATCGGACCGCTCCCGGAGGCCCAGCGCCCCGACCCCGACAAGCGCCTGGTCCCCTGGCCCGCGAACGGGCAGGGCGAGGTCACGCTGGCGACCCACCGAGACGAGAGGACCGAGGCGCGTTGGATCGCCGAGCATGTGGAGGCGCTGCACGACGGCGGCGCGCCCTGGTCCGAGATCGCCGTCCTGTGCCGCAGCTCACGGTCCTTCCTGTTGCTCCAGGACGCGCTCGAGGAGCGGGGCGTGCCCGCCGAGATCGTGGGCCTCGCGGGGCTGCTGCGGCTGCCCGAGGTCGTGGAGGTGCTCGCCTACGCGCGCGCTGCCAACGACCCGATGGCCTCCGTCGCGCTCGCGAGGATCCTCACGGGCCCGCGCTATCGGATCGGCTTCAAGGACGTCGCGCTCGTCGCCGGGTGGGCCAAAGCGAAGAACTACGCCTGGCGCGAGGAGGGCGGCGACGACGAAGAGACGCCGTTCCTGCTCGCCGAGGCGCTCGAGCACCTCGAGGAGATCGAGGACCTCTCCGACGAGGGTCACGCCCGACTGCTCGCGTTCGCCCGTGAGCTCGCGGAGCTCCGTCAGGCGGCGCGCCTGCCGGTCGGCGACTTCCTCGGCGAGATCGTCCGACGCACCGGCATCCTCGACGAGCTCGAGGCCGACCTCGACACCGCGACGGCGGCCCAACGCGCCCGCAACCTCGCGGCGTTCCTGGACCACGTGCACACGTTCGAACCGATCGAGGGAGACCTGACGCTCCGCGCGTTCCTCGACTACGTCGACTCGGTGCTCGAGCTCGAGAAGGAGGACTGGGAGAACGTCCAGCCCTCCGAGGAGGACTCGGTCAAGGTCATGACGATCCACCAAGCCAAGGGGCTCGAGTTCGATCACGTG
>JBLMXP010000123.1:0-10034 GCA_050257835.1 Planctomycetaceae bacterium
TCGACGACCCCGCGAACACGATCGCGCCGACGACCGACACGATGAACGGCCGCGGGTGCATGCGGATGTAGGACGCGACCAGTCGCATCCCTCGGTGGAAGAGCCCCCTCTGCGGTGAGGGGGCCTGCAGTGCCGTCGCCATCCCACCTATGATGCGGCAGATGAGGGAAGAACGGCCGTGGCTCCGTAGCTACCCGCCGGACGTGCCGCATACGCTCGAGCCTTACCCCCTCGAGTCGGTGTTCGCGTTGCTCGAGGGATCGGCACGTCGGTTCCCGGACCGACCGGCGATCGCGTGGTTCGGCAGGCACCTGTCCTACGGCGACCTGCTGCAGGAGGTCGAGCGATGCTCGGCGATGCTCGCATCGCTCGGCGTGGAGAAGGGCGATCGCGTCTCGCTGATCATGCCGAACTGCCCGCCGTTCGTGATCGCCTACTACGCCTGCCAGCGTCTGGGGGCCATCTCGGTCGGCAACAACCCCCTGTACACGAAGCGCGAGATGGCGCACCAGCTGCAGGACACCGGCCCGAAGGTCGTGCTCGTCGCCGACCTGATGTACGCGGACTTCGCGGAGGTGTTCGCCGAGCTCGGGATCGAGCAGGTGGTGGTCGTCCGGCTGAACGACTACATGCCGGTGCTGAAGCGCTTCCTCGCCCCGGTCGCGGTCTTCCGCAAACAGCAGAAGGCCGCCGGCAAGCCGTGGCCGCCCGTCCCCAAGGACGCGCCGGTGCGGCGATGGCGCCGTGTGCTCAAGACCGACGCGCCGGTCCCGCCGGTCGCGACGGTCGACCCGAAGACCGACCCGGCCTCGTTCGTGTACACGGGCGGGACGACCGGCGTGGCCAAGGGCGCGGTCTTGTCCCACGCCAACCTGGCGGCGAACGCTCGGCAGGCCGCCGCGTGGTTCCCGATGGTGCACGACGGGGAGGACGCGGTGCTCGCCCCGCTCCCCTTCTTCCACTCGTTCGGCGTCGTGTCGATGAACCTCGCGATCCTCAAGACTGCGAAGCTGATCCCGGTCCCGAACCCGCGGGACCTGCACATGATCCTCGAGCTGATCGACCACGAGAAGCCCACGCTGTTCCCCGGCGTGCCTCGGATGTACATCGCCTTGAACGAGCATCCGCAGACGCCCAGGTTCGACCTGAAGTCGCTCAAGGCGTGCATCTCGGGCGCGGCGCCGTTGCCGACCGCGGTCGCGAAGGAGTTCGAGCGGATCACGGGCGGCGCGCAGGTCGTGGAGGGCTACGGGCTGACCGAATGCTCCCCGGTCACGCACGCGAACCCGGTCCACGGCACGCGCAAGGAGGGCCACATCGGTCTGCCGATCCCCGACACGCAGTGCCGCCTGGTGTCGCTCGAGGACCCCGACCGCGACATGGGGGTCGGCGAGCCGGGGGAGCTCTGCATCAAGGGGCCGCAGGTGATGCTCGGGTACTGGAACCGCCCGGAGGAGACGGCGCTCGCGATCCGCAACGGCTGGTTCCACACGGGCGACGTGGCCGTGATGGACGCCGACGGCTACTTCAAGATCGTCGACCGGCTGAAGGACATGATCCTCGTGTCGGGGTTCAACGTGTACCCGAACGAGGTCGAGGACGTCCTGTACCACCATCCGAAGATCTCCAAGTGCGCGGTGGTCGGGGTGCCCGACGACCGCACCGGCGAGCGCGTGAAGGCCTTCGTCGTGCTGAAGGAGGGCGAGACGCTCGCGCCCGAGGAGCTGATCGCGTGGTGCAAGGACCCGGCCCAGGGCCTGACCGGGTACCGCGCGCCCCACGAGGTCGAGTTCCGCGACTCGTTGCCCGAGACCCTGGTCGGCAAGGTCCTGCGCCGGGCCTTGCAGGACGAGGAGCGCAAGAAGCGGCAGACGGCCGCCCCCGCGACCGGCCCGTGAGCCCGTTCCCCCTCGACGTCGGCGACGGGATCGTCCTGCGGCGGCTGCGGGTCGAGGACGCCGAGGAGGTGTTCGCGGTCGCCCGGGCCAACCGTGAGCGGCTGGCCCCGTGGATGCCGTGGGCCGGGCGGACCAACTCGGTCGAGGAGCAACAGGTGTGGCTGCGGAGCGTATCCGCCGACCCCGACGACCTCGACGGGGTCGGCATCTTCCTCGACGGACGCTACGTGGGCGGGGCCGGGATCCACGGTCGCGACCCGTACGGCACCGGTGCGGAGATCGGGTACTGGATCGACGGGGCGCACGAGGGCCGCGGGATCGTGTCCCGCGCGGTGGAGGCGCTGCTGACCGTGTACTTCGACGAGCTCGGGGTGCACCGGGTCACGATCCGCGCGGGTGCGGGCAACGTGCGCAGCCGCGCGGTCGCCGAGCGTGCCGGCTTCACGCAGGAGGGCGTGCTGCGCGAGGCCGAGCAGGGCTCGGACGGCAGCGGGTTCCACGACCTCGTCGTCTACGGGCTGCTCGCGCACGAGTGGCGCGCACGGACGTGAGCCGCTCGTTCGACGCGGCGATCTTCGACCTGTTCGGCACCCTCGTGCCCGAGTTCCCGCGCGCGGACTTCTACGCCTCGGTCCGCGCGGCGGCACGTGTCCTCGGCTGCGACGAGGAAGCCTTCCTCGAGGGCTGGACGCGCACGGCGATCGACCGCCAGACGGGGAGGTTCGACGTGGCCGACAACGTGCGCGCGATCGTCGCGGCGCTCGGGCACGCGCCGCCGACCCCCGAGACGCTCGAGGAGGCGCTCGCGCCACGCCGGGCGATGTACGAGCGCTGGTTCCACCCGAGGGTGGGCGCGCTGGAGGCCTTGCGCGCCCTGCGTGAGCGTGGCTACCCGGTCGGGCTGATCTCGATGTGCGCGCCGGACGCGCCGGCGCTATGGCGGGCCTCGCCGCTCGCCCCCCTCGTCGACGTCACGGTGTTCTCCTCGGAGTCGGGGCTCCGCAAACCCGACCCCGCGATCTACCGCGCATGCGTCGAGGCGCTCGGCGTCGAGGCGCCGCGGTGTCTGTACTGCGGGGACGGCTCGTACCGGGAGCTGAGCGGGGCCGAGGCGGTGGGGATGACGGCGGTCGAGATCCGCGACCCCGCGGTGGACCACGCCGAGCAGTTGCGGCCGGAGGCGGAGGAGTGGTCCGGCGCGCGGGTAGGGGACCTGCGGGAGCTGCTCGTCTACTTCCCGGCGGGCTGATCCGGCGCGACGTCGGCGGGCCGCTCGGCGGTGGCCCGGTCGGACTCGCTGCCGAGCAGCTGGTGCACGGCGCAATGGATCCCGCACTCCTTGTCGACGTCGGTCTCCCACCACCAGCGGCCGGAACGTTCGGGCTCGCCGGGGAGCACGGGCCGGGTGCACGGGGCGCAGCCGATCGAGGTGTACCCGTGGCCGAAGAGCTCGTGGGTCGGCACCCCGTGCTCGCGCACGTAGGTCCAGACCTGGTCGAGCGTCCAGTCGGCGAGCGGGTTCAGCTTGACCACCCCGCCGTGGTCCTGGTCGAGCTCGACCTTCTTGACCCTGCTCCGGCTCTTCCACTGCTCGCGCCGCAGGCCGCTCACCCACGCGTCGAGCGTGATCAGCTTGCGGGTGAGCGGCTCCACCTTGCGCACCTCGCAGCACCGCAGCCGCAGGTCGACCGAGCGGTACATCAGGTTCGGGCCGTGCTCGGTGAGCAGCGCCCCGACCGCGTCGCCGTCGGGAGCCACGAACTCCACGTCGATCCCGTAGCGCTCGCGCACCTTCTCGAACAGCGCGTAGGTCTCCGGCGGCAGCCGCCCGGTGTCGAGCGTGAACACCCGGATGCCGGGGTCGATCGAGCGCGCCATGTCGATCAGCGCCATGCCGTCGACACCGCCGGCCGCGCTGATCGCCATGCGCTCGCCGAACCGCTCGATCCCCCAGGCCAGCAGGTCCAGCGCCGACCACCCCTCGAAGGCCGCCGCCTCCTCGGGCGTGAGCGGCGTGGTGGGGCTGGGAGCGCTCACGGCCTCACCTCACGCGAGCGCGCCCACGCGCGCCCGCTCGTCCTCGGTGAGGCGCCGCAGCGGGGCGCGGACCGCGCCGTGCAGCAACACGCCGAGGTCCACCAGCGCCTGCTTCAGCGCGGCGTGGAACGGGATCGAGGCCAAGGCCCCGCGGAGCGCCGTCACGCGCTCGTGCGCTCCGGCCTCGGCTCCGTGCACGAGGTCGCGCACGACCTCGGGCCATGCCGTCGCGAGCCCGCTGACCGCCCCGACCGCGCCGGCGGCCATCCCCTCCCGCACGAGCGGCTCGGACCCGATGAAGACATCGAGCCCGGGCAGGAGGTAGGGCTCGACCGCGGAGAACGGGGTGTCGGAGACCTTGAGGCCCGCCAGGTTCGGCGCGGCCTCGCGGAGGCGCTCGATCACCGGGACCGGGATCGCGTAGCCGCTGCGGCCCGCGAACTCGTAGACGTAGAACGGCAGCGGGTCGCACGCGCTCGCCGCGCCGAGCAGGTGTCGGAACAGCTCCTCGTCGTCGAGCGGGAAGTACGGCGGCGCGATCACCGCGACCGCGTCGGCGCCGTGGTCCATCGCGTGCGCGGCGAGCGCGACGGTGTCGGCGGTGGTCTGGGCCCCGGCGTGCACGGCGACCTGGAAGCCGGCGGGCCGGGCCGCGAGCGCCAGCTCGGTCAGGCGCATCCGTTCCTGCGATCGCAGCAGGACGCCTTCGCCGGTGGTGCCGCACGTGAGGACGCCGTCGACGCCGCCCTCGGCCAGGAACCGGATCAGCGACGGGACGCTCACCTCGTCGAGGTGGAGGCCTCCGTCGGTGAGCGGGGTGACCATCGCCGCGATCGCGCCGTGGAGCCTGTTCATCCCGCAGCAGCCTACCGGGTGGGTCGGCGCCGCAGCCGGGTGCTCAGCCGGCCTCGATCGCGTCGACGAGTGTCGCGCACCACGCGGGGATGTCCTCGACGACGCGGCCCCACACGAGGTTCCCGTCGCGCAGCGACGGCTCGTCGACCCACTCGGCGCCGGCGTGGACGAGGTCGTCCTTGATCCCGGTCGAGCCGGTTGCGCGGTGGCCTCGGACGATGTCGGCCGACGCCCCCACCCAGCCGCCGTGGCAGATCATCGCGACGATCGCGCCACGGTCGTAGGTCCGTTTGACCAGGTCCTTCACGGCTTGCGACCGGCGGAGCTTGTCCGGCGCCCAGCCTCCGGGCACCACGACCGCGTCGGGCTCGGCGGTCGCGACCTCCTCGACGCTCACGTCGGCCGCGGCCTCCAACGCGTGTTTGCCCTTCACGGGTCGCGTCGACGTACCCGCGACCGTGACCTTCGCCCCTTCCTCCTGCAGGCGCATCACCGTCACCCAGAACTCGAGATCCTCGAACCCCTCCGCGAGGAGCACGATCACGTCCTTGCCCTGCAGCCGTCCGGCCACGGCGTCACCTCCGCCTCGGGATCGTCCTGCCTGTCCCGAGCGTAGCGACGATCTAGGAGAACTGCGCCTCCTCGGTGCTGCCGTGGAGCGCGAGCGTCGAGGAGTGCCCCTGGCTGACCGTCTGCGAGACGAGGTCGAACCATCCGATCCCGACCTCGTGCTGGTGCTTGACCGCGGTGTAGCCGTCGGGCTCCAGGGCGAACTCGTGCTGCTGCAGCTTCACGTAGGCGGTCATGCCCTCGGCCGCGTAGCCCTTGGCGAGGTCGAACATGCTGGCGTTGACGGCGTGGAAGCCGGCCAACGTGATGAACTGGAAGCGGTAGCCCATCGACGCGAGCTCCTTCTGGAACGTCGCGATCGTGGCGTCGTCGAGCGCCTTCTTCCAGTTGAACGACGGTGAGCAGTTGTACGCGAGGAGCTTGCCCGGGAACTCCGCGTGCACGCCCTCCGCGAACGCGCGGGCCTCCTCCAGGTCCGGCGTCGACGTCTCGCACCAGAGCATGTCCACGAACGGCGCGTAGGCCTTCGCGCGCGCGATCGCGCTGTCGAGGCCGTTGCGCAGGCGGAAGAACCCCTCCTCGGTGCGTTCGCCGGTGCAGAACTCGTGGTCGCGCGGGTCGACGTCGGAGGTGAGGAGCGTCGCGGCGAGGGCATCGGTGCGGGCGATCACGAGGGTGGGCACGTCCAGGACGTCGGCGGCCAGGCGCGCCGCCGTGAGCGTCCGGATGAACTGCGACGTCGGGATCAGGACCTTGCCGCCGAGGTGCCCGCACTTCTTCTCGCTGGACAGCTGGTCCTCGAAGTGCACGCCGGCCGCCCCGGCCTCGATCATCGAGGTCATCAGCTCGAAGGCGTTCAGCGGGCCTCCGAAGCCGGCCTCGGCGTCGGCGACGATCGGCAGCAGGTAGTCGGCCTCGCGCTCTTCCATCCACGCGATCTGATCCGCGCGCTTGAGCGCGTTGTTGAGGCGCGCGACCACGTGCGGCACCGAGTTCGCGGGGTAGAGCGACTGGTCGGGGTAGGTCTCGATCGACAGGTTCGCGTCGGCGGCGACCTGCCAGCCGGAGAGGTAGATCGCGCGGAGCCCGGCCTTGGCGCACTCGACCGCCTGCCCGCCGGTGTAGCAGCCGAGGGTGTTCACGTACTCCTCGCTCGTCACGAGGGTCCAGAGCTTCTCCGCAGCGGAGCGCGGGAAGGACCAGTCGTTGCGGATCCGGCCCCGCAGCCGGATGACCTCCTGGGCGGTGTAGGGGCGGACCACGTCGCGCCAGCGGGCCTCCGTGTCCCAGCGATGTTGCAGCGCAGCGGCTTCGTGCTCGATCTCGTCTCGGATCGCCATCTCGGTCCCTCCTCGTCGGCCCGCGGGCGGAAAACGAAACGACCCCCCGGTCGGACCGAGAGGTCGTATGCGCACGTGCGGCCCATCGGGCCGGGGTGCGCCTGCTAGGTACCTACGCCGTCGTCGAACGGGTTGAACGGTCGTTCAGTCATCGCGTCCATCGTGACAGACCGGGGCGCTTGGAGTCAACCTCCGTCTGCGGCCCCGGCTCACGTCCCGTTCTGCAGGCGGATCGCGAGGACCCGGTAGGCGCCGGACACCACGGCGCTCCCGCCCACCGCGATCTTGCCGCTGGGCAGCAGCGCGATCCCGGCCCCGTCGTCGGCGCCGCCGGCGACGTCGATCCGGGCCTTGCCGTCGCCCGCGAAGCTCGGGTCGAGCGCGCCGCCGGCCTTCAGCCTGACGACGACGACGTCGCCGCCGGCGCCCCCGTGCGCGTCGCCGGTCAGCAGGAGGCGGGCGCCCCACGCCACGATGTCGTTGGCCTGGTCGGGGCCCGACCCGAACCGCACGAGCGCCACGCCGTCCGTGCCGAACGTGCGGTCGAGGCGGCCGCCGGCGCCGAAGCGGGCCACCCCCCAGTCCCCGAGGCCGCCGTCGGAGGCCGAGCCGGCGAGGACGATCCGGCCTTCGGGGTCGACGGTGAGCGCGTTCGCGACGTCGGCGCCGGTCGAGACGTCGGTCAGCGTGGAGCCGTCGCCGTCGCCGAACCCGGTGGCCAGCGTGCCGTCACCGCGCACGCGGAAGAGCGAGAACGCCGGTTGCAGCCCGACCTCCGCGTAGCCGGCCGCGAGCACGCTCCCATCGGGGAGCACGGCGACGTCGTTCACCTGCTCGCCCGATGCGGAGAGATCGGTGCTGAACAGACCGTCGTCGGAGAAGCCACGGTCGCGCCGGCCGTCGGGCATCAGCCGCGCGAGCGTGGAGCGGCTGAGGCTCCCGTTCGAGGAGTACCCACCCACGACGATCCGGTCCTTCGGGGTGAACGCGACCGCGTCGAGACCCTGGAAGGGCTTGCCGAAGCTCACCGACGCGACGCCGTCGCCGCCGCCGAAGCGTGCGGCGGGCACGCCGCGGGGCCCGAGGCGGAGCACGAACCCGGTCGAACCGTCGCCGGTGGAGCGCTCCCCGGCGATCGCGAGGCCGCCCTCCCCGTCGACGGCCACGTCGAACGCGTAGTCGGCGGCGCCGAGGTCGAGCCGGACGCGGCCGTCGCCGCCGCCGAACGTGGGGTCCGGCGTACCGTCGCGGGAGAACCGGGCGACCGCCACGTCGACGCCGCCCCCGACGGTGTAGCCGACCACCACCACGTGCCCTTCGGCATCGACCGCGACGGCGGTGCCGACCGCGCCGTTGGGGAACTGGGTCGCGATCCCATCGCCGGAGAACGCGGGGTCGAGGTCGCCCGGCAACGCGTGCGCGGGGGCGACGGTCAGGACGGCCGTCAACGTCGCTGCGAGGAGCACCGGCACGCGTGCGCGCATGAGGGAAGCAGCGCGAGCGTATCCCCGCAGAACGCGGGGGCGCAACGCATCAGAAGGCTCGGGTCGGCGAGGCCGCCGGGCGGCTCAGGGGACGATCTTGGAGATCGGAAGCTCGAGGATGTCGGTCGCGCCCGCGGCCTTCAGCCGGGGGATCAGCCGGTTCACGCCGCGCTTGTCGGCGACCGTCTCCACCGCGAACCCGCCGTCGGACAGAGGCGCGACGGTGGGCGCCTTCATCGAGGGGACCACCGCGAGGATCTCGTCGAGGCGGTCCCCCGCGACGTTCAGCTTGATCAGGACGCGCCCCTCCGCCTCGATCGCGCCGCGCAGGAGCGTGAGCAGGTCGTCCATCGCCGCGCGCTTGGCCGGATCGGCGGCGGCCTCGCGGTTCGCGATCAGCACGGGGTCCGACGCGAGCAGCGTCTCGATGATCTTCATGCCGTGGGCGCGCAGCGTGCTGCCGGTCTCCGTCACGTCGACGATCGCGTCGACGATCTCGGGGACCTTCGCCTCGGTCGCGCCGTAGGACCAGGACACGCGGACGTCGATCCCGAGGTCGGCGAAGTACCGCTCGGTGAGCCGGACGAACTCGGTGGAGATCCGCGAGCCCGCCGGCATCTCCTTCGCGCTGTCGGCCGGATGCTCGTTCGGGACCGCCAGCACGACCCGCGTGCCGTGGCCCGTGCCGGTCTTCGCGTAGGTGAGGGAGGTGAGCACCTCGACGTCGGCGCCGGTCTCCGCGATCCAGTCCTGCCCGGTGATGCCGAGGTCGAACAGGCCGTCCTGCACGTAGAGCGGGATCTCCTGCGGGCGCAGGATCGACACGCGCTCGACGCGGTCGTCGTCGATCGTGCCGTGGTAGTCGCGCTCGGACCCGCGCCGCACGCGCAGGTCGGCCTCCTCGAACAGCCGCAGCGTCTGCTGCTCGAGCGACCCTTTGGGGATCACGAGCCTCAGCATCAGGGCTCCAGCGTACGGAAGAAGCAGGAGCGCTCGCCCGTGTGGCACGCGGCCCCTTCCTGGTGGATCCTCGCGAGGACGACGTCGGCGTCGCAGTCGGCCCGCAGCTCCTCCCAGTGCTGCACGTGGCCGCTCGTGTCGCCCTTGCGCCAGAGCTCCTGCCGGCTGCGGCTCCAGTAGACCATCCGCCCCTCGGCGACGGTGCGCTCGAGCGCCTCGCGGTTGGCCCAGGCGAGCATCAGGACCTCGCCGTTGCCGGCGTCCTGGGCGATCACGGGGATCAACCCGCGCTCGTCGAACGCGAGCGCGTCGAGGTCCAGGGTCCGGGGCTCGGGGCTCATCGCCGCACCACGAGCCCCTCGCGCGCGAGGTGGTCCTTGACCTGCCCGATCGTGAGGTCGCCGTCGTGGAACCGGCTCGCGGCGAGCACGGCGTCGGCGACGCGGAGTCCCTCGGCGAAGTGCGCCAGCGTCCCGGCGCCGCCGCTCGCGATCAGCGGGACGGTCACGGCCTCGCGCACGGACGCGAGCAGGTCGAGGTCGTAGCCCTCGCCGGTGCCGTCGCGGTCCATCGAGGTGAGCAGGACCTCGCCGGCCCCGCGCTCCCCGGTCGCCTCGCGCGCCCACGCGACCGCGTCGAGGCCGGTCGCGGTGCGCCCGGCGTCGACGTGGACCTCCCAGCCGTCGCCGGCGCGCTTCGCGTCGACCGCGAGGACCACGCACTGCGCACCGAACCGGTCGGCGCAGCGCGAGAGCAGCTCCGGGTCGCGCACCGCAGCCGAGTTGAGCGCCACCTTGTCGGCGCCCGCGCGCAGCAGCGCCTGCACGTCGTCTTCCGTGCGGACCCCGCCACCCACCGTGAGGGGGATGAAGACCTGCTCGGCGGTGCGC
>JBLMXP010000124.1:0-5272 GCA_050257835.1 Planctomycetaceae bacterium
GGCAGTCGAACGTGAACTGGCGCGCGGCGCCGCCGTCGCGAGTGAAGATCGCCGTGCCGTTGCCCCACCGGTTCTCGTTCACGAGGCGGAGCGCTTCGTCGTAGGTGTCGACGCGGACCACCGACAGGACCGGTCCGAAGATCTCGT
The DNA here is from genome assembly GCA_050257835.1 of Planctomycetaceae bacterium. Taxonomy (GTDB): domain Bacteria; phylum Actinomycetota; class UBA4738; order UBA4738; family HRBIN12; genus AC-51. Next base: position 148 of record JBLMXP010000124.1, read on the forward strand.
CCTTGTAACAGTCCATCTCCTCGGTGACGTGGTCGATCAGCGACACGCCGAAGAAGAAGCCGTCGCCGCTGTAGAGCGGATGGTCGCGGCCGTCGACCACGACCGTCGCGCCCTGCTCGCGGGCGGAGTCCATGTACGAGGCGACCTTGTCGCGGTGCTCGCGCGTGACGAGCGGGCCCATCTCGGAGGTGGGATCGTCGCCGGGGCCGATCACCACCTTCGGGATCCGCTCCTTCACGGCCTCGATCACCGGGTCGGCGACGACGCCGACGGTGACCATCACGCTCACGGCCATGCACCGCTCGCCGGCCGAGCCGTAGGCGGCGGAGACCGCCGCGTCGGCCGCCATGTCGATGTCGGCGTCGGGCAGGACCACCATGTGGTTCTTCGCGCCGGCGAGCGCCTGCACGCGCTTGCCGTGCCGCGTGCCCGTGTCGTAGACGTAGTGCGCGATCGGCGTGGAGCCGACGAACGAGATCGCCTCGATGTCGGGGTGCTCGAGGATCCGGTCGACCGCGACCTTGTCGCCGTGCACGACGTTGAACACGCCGTCGGGGACCCCGGCCTCCTGCAGGATCTCGGCGATCATCAGCGAGGCGCCCGGGTCCTTCTCCGAGGGCTTGAGGACGAAGCAGTTCCCGACCGCGATCGCGTTCGCGAACATCCACATCGGGACCATCGAGGGGAAGTTGAACGGGGTGAGACCAGCAACAACGCCGAGCGGCTGGCGGATCGAGTAGACGTCGACGCCGGTCGAGGCCTGCTCGCTGAACCCGCCCTTCATCAGGTGCGGGACGCCGCACGCGAACTCGACGTTCTCGATCCCGCGGCCGACCTCGCCGGCCGCGTCGGACAGGACCTTGCCGTGCTGGGCGCTCACGACCTTGGCGATGTCGCCGCGGCGCTTGTCGAGCAGGTCGCGCATCCGGAAGAAGATGTCCGCCCGCTTCGAGAGCGACGTGGCGCGCCACTCGGGGAAGACCTCCTTGGCGGCCTCGACCGCCGCGTCGATCTCCTCGACGCTCGCGAAGTCGACCTCGTGGGTCTGCTGTCCGGTCGCGGGGTTGAAGACGGGGCCGGTCCGGCCCGACTCGCCGGGCACCAGCTTGCCGCCGATCCAGTGGCTGATCCGCTCCACGGGTTATGCACTCCCCTTCGGTGGGCGACGGGCGCCCGGTCGAGTCGATCCGCGCGTCGCGGTCAGCCGGCCGCACGCGCCACGTTGCAGCACAGCGTAGCGACCGGGCGCGGCACACGACCCGGTACGCTGCGCTCCCGATGCAGGCCCACCCCGCCGACCCCGTCCGCTTCGCCGCGCTCGCCGACGTCTACGCGCGGACGTTCCACGACGAGCCGCTGGTGGTGTGGCCGGCGGGGTCCTCGGGGCTCGAGCCGCTCGAGATCGCCCGCGGCGTGTGGGAGGCCGCCGGGCCGGTCTACGCCGAGCGCGGCTGGGTCTGGGAGGTGCCGCCCGCGCTCGGCGTCGCCGCCTGGATCCCACCGGGCGACGGCGCCGCCTACCTCGAGGTCGACCGCCGGGTGCGCGCAGCGATCGGCGCCCTCACCGACGACGGCGGGGCGCGCTACGTGGCGCTGTGGGACTGGCTCGACGCGCAGCTCCCCGACGAGCCGCACTGGTACCTCGACCACGTGGGCGTGGCGCCGGAGCATCAGGGCCGCGGGATCGGCGGGGCGCTGATCCGGGTCGGTCTCGACGCGGGCGCGCACGACGGCGTCCCGGCCTTCCTGGAGACCGCGCGCCCCCAGAACCTGGCGCTCTACGAGCACCTCGGGTTCCGCGTCGTGCACGAGGCCGACGCCCCCGGCGGCGGCCCGCACGTGTGGTTCCTGCGCGCGGACCCCGCCGGGTGATCGGTCGTCGTCCTAGCCGAGCCAGCTCCCGCGTCCCGAGCACAGGTCGTAGCCGGCCAGGCACGACGCGCCGTTGTCGCCGCTCGTGATGTCGCGGAACGCGCTGTTCGCGAGGCCGTAGACGTATGCGGGGTTCACGACCACGCCGCCGACGGCCGCCCGGCCGGCGGCCATCGGGGAGCTCAGGCTCGTGCCGCCGACCTGGTACCAACCGGCCTGGCCCTGGTACTTCGAGCTGTCGTACACGGCCGCGCCGGAGTTCGGGTCGGCGTCGAGCGACAGGTCCGGGGTGGCGCGCATCCCGCCGCAGTTCACCTGCGCGTACCCGGAGGACCCGCTCTGGGCCGAGGTCGCGGTCTCGTAGGCGCTGCAGCCTCCGCCGCCGGAGCTCCATCCCGTCTCACCCGTGAACGAGCCGTTCGCGTCGAAGTGCAGCGTGGTCCCCCCCACGGAGATCACGCCGGGCGACGACGACGGGTATTCGGCCGGCAGGCCAGCGTCGCCGGCGGACACGAAGAACGAGACGCCCGTGTGCGAGAAATGCGAGTCGTAGGACGCCTCGCTGCTGAACTCGGAGGCGCCCCAGGAGTTGCCCACGTAGGTGGCGTGCGCCGCCGCGTAGTCCTCGGCGGCGAGCAGGTTCGTGAAGCTGTTCGTCTTGGCCTCGACCAGCAGGATCTTGGCGCCCGGCGCGATCGCGTGCGCCCATTCGATGTCGAGCGCGATCTCGAGGCCCCACCCGCTGTTGTAGCGCGGGTACGACGTGCCGCCGGTCTGGTTCACCTTCTTGAAGCAGCCGTTCGCGGTCGTGCAGGCGGGCAGCCCGAACTGCGAGCTGAAGACGTTGAGATCCTTCTCCGCGGTCGGGAGGTCGTAGGCGTCCACGATCGCGATCGTGGCGCCGGCACCGGCGGTGCTCGAGGTCGAGAAGTTGTAGACGCTCTTCATCGTGGCCGGCGAGAGGCCGTTGACCCACGTGGAGGTGGCCTGCGGGAACACGCGCGAGGTGCAGAGCGCATGGCCGGCGGAGGCGGGTCCCGGGCACACGGGCTCGCTCTTGCCGCGCAGCAGGCCGAACGATCCTGCGCGGGGGGCCGCGGTGACGGGACCTCCGGCCGCCACGACGGCGACCGATCCGACGGTGGCGATCAGGGCGATCAGGCGACGCACCCTGCCTTGCGACCCGTGGGGCATGCGGATCTCCTCCTCGTCCGCGCGGATGTGGCCGATCCTCGCGCTGCGCGGGGGGCAGCGAGGACGACCGCCGCACGCTAGCAAGCGTCGAGCCCGGACGCTACCCCCTTCCGGGGGGTGACCCCCGGCCGTTCGTCGGACGCCGTTCGGACCCTCGAGGCAGCGTCAGCCCGAGATCGCGCCGATGCAGTCCTCGAAGGCCTCGAGCGTGCGATCGACGTCCTCGTCGGTGTGTTGGGCGGACATCGAGAACTCCTCGAACCACGCCGAGCCCATCGGGATCACGCCGCGGTTCAGCATGCCGAACCAGTAGTCGTCCCACTTCGCGGCGTCGTTCTTCGCGGCCTCGCGGAAGTTCGTCGGCTGCTCGTCGAGGCCGAAGAACAGCCCGCCGAGCGTGTTCACCTGCACGACGTGGGCCGCGACGCCCTTGTCCTCGAAGACCTCGCGCATCCCGTCGGCCAGGCGGGTCGTCAGGCGCGTCATCTCCTTGTAGGTGTCGTCGGTCATCACCTTCGTGAGGCAGGCGAGGCCGGCGGCCATCGCGAGGGGGTTCGCGTTGTAGGTGCCGAAGTGGACCATCGGCCCGAGCGGGGTCACCTGCTCCATCAGCTCACGCTTGCCGCCGAACGCGCCGACCGGCACGCCGCCGCCGATCGCCTTCGCGAGGGTGACGAGGTCGCCCTTGACGCCCCAGTGCTCGGTGGCGCCGCCGGGCGCGATCCGGCAGCCGAGCTTGACCTCGTCCATGATCATCACGGCGCCCTTGGCGGTGCAGAGTTCGCGCACGGCCTCGAGGTAGCCGGGCTGCGGCGGGATCACGCCGCCGTTCGTCATCGCCGGCTCGACGATCACCCCGGCCACGTCGCCGTCGTGCTCGTCGAACACCGCCCTCATCTGCTCGATGTCGTTGAACTGGACGACCACCGTGTACTCGGTCGAGGCCGGCAACAGGCCCGCGGAGTCGGCGGTCGAGCTCGGATGGTCGTCGCTCCCCCATTCGTCCCGGGGGGCGCCGCCGGTGGAGATCAGGAGGTGGTCGGTGCCGCCGTGATACTGCCCCTCGATCTTCACGATCGTCTTGCGCCCGGTGGCGGCGCGCGCGAGGCGGATCGCGGTCTGCGTGGCCTCGACGCCTGACTGCGTGAACCTGATCATGTCGATCACGCCCGCGTAGCGGCGGATGATCTCCTCTGCGAGGTCGCCGGCGAGGGTCGTGGGCAGGCCGTAGAGCGTGCCGTGGTCCGCCTGCTTCTTGATCGCCTCCACGATGTGCGGGTTCGCGTGGCCTGCGACCATCGCGGCGTAGCAGAGGGAGTAGTCGATGTACTCGTTGCCGTCGAGGTCCCACACGCGGGAGCCCTTCGAGTCGCCGAGGTAGAGCGGGTAGGGCGGCTTGAACTGGATCGCGCTGCCGACGCCGCCGGGGATCACCTTCGCAGCGCGCTCGTAGGCGGCGCGTCCCTTCGGGGTCCGACGCTCGTACTCCTCGACGCCGTAGGTCATGGCTGGTTCCCTCCGTCGGGGTCGGTCGCCGGGGCCGCCGTGGCCTCCGGATCGCGCGAGTCTAGGGTCGTGTTCTCGCGAGGCACAAGCGGTTCTCGTGCGGCGAGAAGGCCGGCGAGGATCGCGCTCAGACGGTCACGAGGTCGCGGCCGCAGTGGCCGCAGACGCGCGCCTGGGCGGGCACCGGCAACAGGCACTCGCCGCACGTCCGGTCCTCGTCGAACCCCGCCGACGCGAGCATCCGGCGGATCTTGCCGACGTTGACGACCAACGAGATGTACGTGGCGATGACTGCCACGTACACCGCCCAGATCGCGATCATGACCCACTCCGGTCCCATCCGCGTCCCCTTCCTTCCGACGTGCCATCGTGGCTGCGGACGTCGCCGTTGTACAGGGGCACATGTCGCGGGGTCTCGGGGCTGACCTGAGCCTATCGCGCGCGTGTGCGGTCGAACTCGTCGCGGCGTTGCGCGTTGTCCATCGCCTGGACGCGTTCGCGCTCGTGCATCCGATCGACGGCGTCCCCGAAGGTGAAGCCGTCGCCGACGGCG
>JBLMXP010000125.1:0-13206 GCA_050257835.1 Planctomycetaceae bacterium
ACGCGGTGAAGTGCACCGGGACGTCGGGCCCGAGGCGGTCGACGACCCACCGCGTCATCCGGTCGGTCTCGTCGGGCTCGTCGTTCTGCCCGGGGATCAGCAGGTTCGTGAGCTCGACCCACACGTCGGTCTCGCGCACGAGGTACTCGATCGTGTGGAGCACCGGCGCGAGGGAACCGGCGCACACCGACCGGTAGAAGCCCTCCGTGAACGCCTTCAGGTCGACGTTCGCGGCGTCCATGTGCCGGTAGAACTCCTCGCGCGGCTCGGGGCAGACGTACCCGGCGGTGACCGCCACCGCGCGGATCCCGCGCGCCCGGCACGCGTCCGCGACGTCGATCGCGTACTCGTGGAAGATCACCGGGTCGTTGTAGGTGAAGGCCACGCTGCGGCATCCGAGCCGTTCGGCGGCCTCGGCGAGGTCCTCCGGCGAGGCGGCGTCGGCGAGCGTGTCCATCTGGCGCGACTTCGAGATGTCCCAGTTCTGGCAGCAGCGGCACGCGAGGTTGCACCCGGCCGTGCCGAACGACAGCACCGACGTGCCCGGCAGGAAGTGGCTCAGCGGCTTCTTCTCGATCGGGTCGACGCAGAAGCCGCTCGAGCGACCGTAGCTCGTGAGGACGATCGCGTCGTCTTCACGAGCGCGGACGAAGCAGAGCCCGCGCTGGCCCTCGTGCAGACGGCACGCGCGGGGGCACAGGTCGCACTGGACGCGGCCGTCGTCCAGCGCGTGCCACCACCGGGTCGGATGCGAACTCCCCGCGACCGACATCGCCGACCTCCAGGCACCATCTTGCGCCTCCCGCCGCCGCGTCACCACCGCCGAGGGTCCCGGCGAGGGACCGACGTAGCATCCGCGCCGTGGCGGGACCGGACCGGGCCGAGGGGCGACTGCGGGAGATCGCGCTCGCGTACCTGAAGCTCGGGGTGATCGGGTTCGGGGGCCCCGCGGCGCACGTGTCGCTGATGCGCCGGGAGTTCGTGGTCGCCCGGCGATGGCTCGACGAGGACCGGTTCCTGGAGCTGTTCGGCGCGGCGAACCTGATCCCCGGCCCGAGCTCGACCGAGCTGGGGATGATGATCGGGTACCTGCGTGCGGGGTGGGCAGGGCTCCTGGTGGCCGGCGCCTGCTTCATCACGCCCGCGATGGCGATCGTGCTGGCGCTCGCGTGGACCTACGTTCGGTACGGCTCGCTGCCGCAGACCGGCTGGGTCCTGTACGGGATCGGGCCGGTCATCGTGGCGATCGTCGCCGACGCCCTGTGGCAGCTCGGACGCCGCGCCCTGCGGTCCTGGCCGCTCGCGCTCGCGGGGGCGGCGGTGCTCGTCCTGTACCTCGCGGGCGTCGACCTGTTGGTGCTGCTGTTCGGCGGCGCGCTGCTGATCATGGCGGCGCGGAACGCCGAACGCCTGGGCCGCCGCCTGCACGCCCTGGCGCCCGCGGCTCCGGTCGGGCTGCTGGCCGCGGTCACGACCGAGGCCACGCCCACGTCGCTGTTCCTCGAGTTCGTGAAGCTCGGCGCCGTCGTGTTCGGCAGCGGCTACGTGCTGCTGGCGTTCCTGCGCGCCGACCTCGTGGAGCATCTGCACTGGCTGACCCAGCGGCAGCTGCTCGACGCGGTGTCCGTCGGCCAGTTCACGCCCGGGCCGGTGTTCACGACCGCGACCTTCATCGGCTACCTCGTCGGCGGGCTCGGCGGCGCGCTCGCGGCGACCGCCGGCATCTTCCTGCCGGCCTTCGTGCTGTCGGGGGTCGTCTACGCGCTGCTGCCCCGGATCCGTCGCTCGCCCTGGGCGGCCGCGTTCCTCGAGGGCGTGACCGTGTGCGGGCTGGGGCTGATGGCGGGGGTCGCGGTGCAGTTCGGCCGCGCCGCGATCGTCGACGTCCCGACCGCCGCGATCGCGGTCGTCGCGTTCGTCGTGCTCCGGCGGTTCGAGCCGAACTCGGCGTGGTTGGTGCTCGGCGGCGCGGTCGCGGGCATCCTCGTGCGGGGCCTGTCCTAGCGTCGCACGCGACCATCGGTCACCCGGCCGCGAACACCCGTCGATAGACTCCGCCGCGTCTCCCACGTGCGCGAAGGCGGTCGGGATGGAAGATCGGTACCAGGTCGTCGTGATCGGTGGCGGCATCGTGGGGGTCAGCGTGCTGTACCACCTCACGCTCCGCGGCCTCACCGACGTCGCGCTACTGGAGCGTGAGGAGCTGACGGCCGGCTCCACGTGGCACGCGGCCGGCGGCTTCCACGCGATCAACGCCGACACGAGGATCGCCGCCCTGCAGAAGTACACGATCTCGATGTACGAGCAGGTCGAGCGTGAGAGCGGCCAGAGCACGGGCCTGCATATGTCGGGCGGCCTCGAGCTCGCCGGCACGCCGGAGCGCTGGCGCCTGCTGAAGTCCGAGCTCGCGTGGCACCACATGATGGGCACCGACGCGTACCTCCTCACGCCCGAGGAGGCGGCGGCGATGGTGCCGATCATCGACCCGACGGGCCTCGAGGGTGCCCTGTTCGATCCGCACGAAGGGAACCTCGACCCGAACGGCGCGACCCGCGCCTACGCCATCGCCGCGAAGCGCCGCGGCGCGGGGGTCTTCGAGCACACGCGCGTGCTCGGCCTCACGCCGCTCCCCGACGGTGGGTGGCGGATCCAGACCGACCGGGGCGACGTCACGGCCGAGCACGTCGTGAACGCGGCGGGCCTCTGGGCGCGCAGGGTCGGTCGGATGGTCGGCGTCGACCACCCGCTGGTGCCGATCGTGCACCATTACCTCGTCACCGACGACGTCCCCGAGGTCGCCGCGATCGAGGGCGACATGGCGGCCGTGACCGATCTCGAGGGGTTCACCTACCTGCAGCGCGAAGGCAACGGCGTGCTGCTCGGCGTCTACGAGCAGCACCCCCGGCACTGGAGCGTCGAGGGCGCGCCGTGGGATTTCGGCCGCCAGCTCTTCCCCGAGGAGCTCGAGCGGATCATGCCCGAGCTCTCGATCGGGTTCGCGCGGTTCCCGGTCCTGCAGGACGTCGGGATCAAGCGGTGGGTCAACGGCGCGTTCACCTTCACACCCGACGGGAACCCGCTCGTCGGCCCGGTCGCGGGGCTGCCCGGCTACTGGGCGGCCTGCGGCGTGATGGCCGGGTTCTCGCAAGGTGCGGGGATCGGCCTGGCGATCGCGAACTGGATCGCCGACGGCGACCCCGGCGAGGACGTCTTCGGCATGGACGTCGCGCGTTTCGGCCCCTACGCTTCGAACGACCGGTACCTGCGCGCGACGACCGCGCAGTTCTACGCGCGCCGGTTCCTGATCGCCTACCCGAACGAGGAGCTGCCCGCAGGCCGACCGCTCAAGACCACCCCCTGCTACGACGATCTCCGCGCGGCGGGCGCCGTCTTCGGGGCGGTCTACGGTCTGGAGGTGCCGCTGTACTTCGCGCCCGAGGGGTTCGTGGAGACGCCGACGCTCGGGCGCTCCGACGCCGAACCGATCGTGGCCGAGGAGGTCGAGGCGGTCCGCACCGCGGCGGGCGCCTACGAGATCGCTGCCTACGCGCGCTACGAGGTGACGGGGCCGGACGCGGAGGCATGGCTCGACCGGCTCGTGGCCTCGCACCTGCCGGCGCTCGGCCGCCTCCGCCTGGCCCCGATGCTGAACGACGCCGGTCGGCTGATGGGCGACCTGTCGGTGACGCGCCTGGACGAAGACCGGTTCTGGCTCACGGGCTCGTACTACCTCCAGGACTGGCACGAGCGCTGGTTCCGCTCGCACCTGCCGCCGGCCGGGGTCGAGCTCCGCAACGTGACCGACAGGTGGGCCGGCTTCTCCGTGTCCGGCCCCGCGTCGCGGGCGATCCTCGAGGGGCTCGTCCACGACGACGTGTCGAACGGGGCCTTCCCGTTCATGGCCGTGCGTCCGATGGACGTCGGCTCGACCGAGGCGGTCGTCGGCCGGCTGTCGCTCACCGGGGAGCTCGGCTACGAGATCGTCGTGCCCACGAACGTGGAGCGCACGCTGCTGCGCGAGCTCCGCGAGGCGGGCGCCGAGCACGGCCTGCGCCCGATCGGGGACCGCGCGATCGACAGCCTGCGCCTGGAGAAGGGCTACGGGATCTGGAGCGCCGAGTTCACGCAGGCCTACACCCCCGCGATGTCGGGCCTGGACCGCTGGGTCGCCTTCGACAAGGAGGGGTTCGTCGGGCGTGAGGCCGCGCTCCGCGAGCGCGACGAGGGACCGGCGCGCCGACTCGTGCTGCTCGAGGTCGACGCTGCCGACGCCGACGCGTCCACCGACGAGCCCGTCTGGCTCGAGGGCCGGCTGGCCGGGTTCGTGACGTCGGGCGCCTACGGCCACCACGTCGGCAAGAGCCTCGCGCTCGCCTACGTCGACGCGGACCTCGTCCAGGCGGCCCCCGCGCTCACCGTGTCGGTGGTCGGCGACCCGCGAGCCGGCCGGATCCTGCCCGAGCCCCCCTTCGACCCGAAGGGCGATAGGCTTCGCGATCGCGCCTGATCGGATCGAACCGCCCCACGTGAGCAGCCATCGACGCTCGACCCTTCGCCGGCTCCGTGCCGGGGTGATCGCGTCCGTGCTCGTGCTCGGCGGGATCGTCGGCGGGCTCGCCGGCTCCGGCGGGGCCCCGCCGGCGCTCGCGGCGCCGGGGATCGGGGGTGCGGGCCGCTCGGTCTCGGGATGGCTCCCGTGGTGGACGATCGACGCCTCCACCGCCGACGCCGTCGCGCACGCCGACGCGCTCTCGATCGCGAGCCCGTTCTGGTACGAGCTGCAGGGTCCACGGCGGGTGGCGGGGTTCAGCGGGGCGGGGAGCGCGAAGGTGCTGTCGTCTCTTCGCGGCACGGGCGCGCTCGTGTACCCGACCGTGGTCGAGTCGATGAGCGCGTCGCGGATCGTGCGCCTCTTCGAGAGTCCCACGAAGCGACGCCGCGCGATCGCGCGCCTGGCGAACCTCGCCGCGGCGCACGGCTACGACGGTCTGGACCTCGACTTCGAGCGGATGGCGGCGACCGACACGGCGAAGCGGGCCGCGCGGGTGGCCGCCGACTACGTCGCGTTCGCGCAGCGGCTCGCGACGCGCCTGCACGCCGACGGCCGGGGCCTGTCGGTGACCGTGATGGCGCGGACCGCCGACACGACCTGGCACGCCGGGATGTCGGCCACGGTCTACGACTACGCCGGGCTCGGGGCGGCCGCCGACGTGCTCCGGGTGATGGCCTACGATCGGCACTGGTCCGGGGGGAAGCCCGGGGCGATCGCGCCGCTGCCCTGGGTCCGCGCGATCCTCGCCTACACCACCCCGCTCGTGCCGGCCTCGAAGGTCGAGCTGGGCGTGCCCACCTACGGCTACGACTGGCCCGACGGCGCCCACGGCTCCGCGGTCACGTACCGCGGTGCCCGCGCGCTGCAGCACGAGCACGACGCCACCGTCGTGTGGAACCACACCAGCGCCGAGAGCCACTTCGACTACCGCGCGAAGGGGGCCGTGCACCACGTGTGGTTCGCCGACGCCCGCTCGATCAAGCTCCGGGCCCAGGTCGCGGCGAACGCCGGGCTGCGCGGGATCGTCCTGTGGACGCTCGGCGGCGAGCCGAAGTCCGTCTGGTGAGACGGTCGCACCAGGCTCACCACCGCGCGCGACGGATCGGCAGCACCCCGAGGTCCTTCGCGTCGACGGTGGCCACGGTCCTGCTCCACGACCGGCGGAGCTCGGCCAGTTCCCATGCCGGCAACGCACCGGCGGCGAGCGCAGGGCCGACCGGACGGACGATCCAGCGGCCGGGCTCGACCCAGGTCGGCGCGTACCGGAGGTTCTCCACGTGCCAGCCGTGCGGTCCGCGCTCGAACGCGACGAGCAGCACGAGTCCGTCCTGCACGTCCGGCGCGAAGGTGCCGGCCGTCATCCCGGACATCGAGTTGCCAAGCCCGTAGGCGACCCACGTGGCCCCCACCTTCCGGACGGGCTGTACGACGTGCGCGTGGTGCCCGACGATCAGGTCGATCGTCCCGGTCGCGGCGAGCTGCCGCGCGACCGTCAGTTGGGAGGCGGTGGGGCGGTGCCGGTGCTCGAGCCCCCAGTGCAGGCTGAGGACCACGATGTCGGCCCCGCGGCGGCGGGCCCGGCGGGCGTCCTCGGTGATCCGGCGCACGTCGATCCGGTTCGCGCGCCACGGCTCGTCGGGGACGAGGCCGTTGAAGCCCTCGGAGAAGGACAGGTGCGCGATCTTCACGTTCCCCACGAGGTAGTGGGTCGTGCGCCACCGTCCGCGTGCGGTCCGCGCGGTGCCGGTGTGGCGGACCTCGACCTCGTCGAGCCGATCGAGCGTCGAGCGGATGCCGGCCGCGCCCCGGTCGAGCGCGTGGTTGGAGGCGGTCGAGCAGCCTCGGTATCCGGCGTCGGCGATCGCGCGCGCCACCTGATGGGGGACCGCGAACCGCGGGAAGTCCGACAGCGGCACGCCCGCGCCGGTAAGCGGCGTCTCGAGGTGGCAGAGCGCGACGTCGACCGAGGTGAGGAGCGGCCGGAGCCTCGCGAGCATCGGGCCGAAGTCGTAGCCGTGCCCGCCCGCGTACACGTGCGCGGTCGTCCAGGTCGCGCTGGTGGCCAGGACGTCGCCGGTGAGCGCCATCGTCACCCGGCGAGGCTCGCGCGGGCGCGCGTGTGCCACCACCGCCGGTCCGAGCGTCGCCACGACGCACGTCATGGCGACGGCCCAGCGGAGCGCCCTCATCTCGCATCCCTTCCTCACGTCGAGGGTGCGCGACGGGTCGGCCTCGGTCACGGGTCGCGCGCCCCGGCGCGCGCGGGACCGTCACGCGAGCGGCGGTAGCAAGCCCGGCAGGCCCTCGACGTAGCCGTCGAGGATCGCCTTCGCGACGGGGTAGGAGGCGACGAGCGGATGCGCGAGCAGCGCGTCGAGCGCGGCGTCGTAGGAGCCCTCGACCGCCGCGGTGACGGTGAGGCGCTCGTACAGCTTGACCTGCGAGACGAGCGCGAACGCGGCCTCGGGCATCGCCCCCTGGGCGATCGGGTGCGCGCCGTGCTCGTCGGCGAACGCCGTGACCTCGACGACGTCGTCGTCGCGCAGGCCGGGGATCGCGCCGCGGTTCGGGACGTTGAGGATCAGCGGGACCTTCCGGCGCTGCACCGCCGCCGCCATCACGGCCGTCGCGACGCCTTCGTAGCCTTCCCCTTCGAGGACGTCCCCCGGCTCCTCGTCTTCCTCGGCGAGGGTCTCGCCGCGCTCTCGCGCGAAATAGGTCACGTCGCGCTCGTGCATCGCGTGCTCCCACGCCGCCTGCGCGCCGAGGAGGTCGCCGGCGTCCACGCAGGAGCGGAGGACGGGCCACAGCGCGTCGTTGAGCGCCTGGAGCTGGCTGCCGCGGGAGCTCCCCGAGCCGCGGATGTGCGCCACCGCCTGGTCCCGGTAGTAATAGAAGTAGAGGTACTCCATCGGGAGCATCCCGATCGCGCGCACGAGCGCGGGGTCGAACAGGCGCCAGTCCTCGTCGGCGGCCTGGAGCTCCTCGTACCGGTCGAGCAGCTCGGGGAGCCGGTCGATGCCGTCGACGAGCACCCGGTGGATCCAGCCACAGTGGTTCAGTCCGAAGTAGTCGGCGTGCACCTGGTCCCGAGGCACGCCGAGGAACGCCGCGACGCTTCGCTGCATCGAGATCGGGCCGTCGCAGATCCCGACCGCGCGGACCGACGCGTGGTCGTGCAGCGCCTGCATCACGATCCCGACCGGGTTCGTGAAGTTGACGAGCAGCGCCTCGGGGGCGACCTCCTCGATCAGGCGCGCGTAGCCGAGCATCGCGGGGATCGTCCGCAGCGCCATCGCGAACCCGCCCGGCCCGGTCGTCTCTTGGCCGAGCACGCCGTGCTTGAGCGGCACCTCCTCGTCGACGGCGCGGGCGCGCTCCTGGCCCGGGCGGATCGCCGAGAAGACGAACCGCGCGCCGGCGATCGCCGCGGCGGGGTCGGGCTCTCCGCGCACCGTGAACCGCGCGCCCCACGCCTCGCAGAGGTGGCGGCCGAGGGCGGACATCAGCGTGAGGCGTTCGACGTCGCTGTCGTGCAGGACGACCTCGTCCAGCCCGAGTTCGTCCTGACCCGCAGCGAGCCCGTGCAGCACGAAGGGAGCGCGCACGCCGGCGCCGAGCAGGGTCATCTTCATGTCGGTTCCTCTCCCTCCCATGCGGCGTGGTCCACCACCACGGTCACCTCCGCGCCCGACTCCCGCAGGAACGACGCGGGGACCTCGGGCCCGACGGGGCCTTCCAAGGCGGCGCGGACGATCGCGTGCTTGGCCGCGCCGGAGACCACGAGCAGGATCGCGCGCGCCGACAGCAACGGCCCCAGGCCGATCGTGACCGCCCGCGACGGCACGTCGGCGATCTTCCCCCAGTAGCGGGCGTTCGCGCGGATCGTCGCGTCGGTGAGCGTCACCGCTCGGGTCGGCGCCCAGCGCTCGGTCGGCGGCTCGTTGAACCCGAGGTGCCCGTTCGTCCCGAGACCGAGGATCGCGAGGTCGATCCCGCCGCGTGCCTCGAGCGCGCGGTCGAAGGCGGCACATGCCGCGGGGAGGTCGCCGTCGAGCGGCAGCCTGAGCACGCGGGGGCCCTCGATCGCGAGCGGGTGCAGGAAGCTCCGCCGCATCCACCCGAACAGGGTGCGACGGTCGTCGGGTGCGAGCCCCAGGTACTCGTCGAGCTGGATCGCCGTGATCGCGTCGGTGTCCACGAGGCCGGAGCGGCGCCGCGCCGCCAGCTCCTCGTACAGACCCATCGGGGTCGTGCCGGTCGCCACGACGACGGAGGCGGCAGGGGCCGCGGCGATCGTCGCGGCCACGACGTCGGCGCCCGCCTCGGCCAGCGCGGCGGCGTCGGGGACCGTCACGATCCGCGGGTCACCCACGTCAGGCCCCCCGCACGAGCGTCGCGCGGAACCGGTAGCGGTCGCCCCGGTAGACCATCTCGCAGAGCTCGACCTGCCGCCCGTTCGCGTCCTCGGTCTGTTGCTGGCACCGCAGGAGCGGCTCGCCCGGCTCGAGCCCGAGCAGCCGCGCGCGTCGCCGGTCGGCCGCGACCGCCTCGACCGTGAAGCGGGCTCGCGCGGGCCGGATCGCGTAGCGCTCCTCCAGCACCTCGTACAGCGACGTCTCGGCGAGGTCCACCTCCTCGAGCGCGGGCGCGAGCGACAGCGGGATCCGTGTGCGGTCGATCAGGATCGGCACGCCGTCCATCGAACGCAGGCGCTCGAGCTCGAACAGGGGCGCGCCGGGCGCCAGGCCGAGGGCTTCGGCCTCGTCGATCGTCGCCGGGCGGACCCGCCGGTCGAGCACGCGGCCTCCCGGCGTCAGCCCACGGGAGGCCGCCATCTCCGAGAAGCTCATCAGCACGTTCGGCGGCTCGCCCACGGTCGGGGACGCCACGACCCACCCGGCCCCGGCGCGCGCGACGACCCCGTCGCGTGCGAGCTCGTGCAGCGCCCGCCGGAGCGTCACCCGGCTCACCCCGAAGTGCTCGGCGAGCGCGCGCTCCGGCGGCAGTCGCGACCCCGAGGGCCTCCGCCCTCGCTCGATCTCCTCGGCGAGGTCCTGGCGCACCCGCTCGTAGCGCAGGCGCAGCCGGTCGAGGGGAGCCTCCGCGCCGGGGTTGGCCGACATGCGGCCATGATAGACCCATCACAGACCGGAGCAAACCGAAAGCAGACCGTGGCTTGACGCGGCATCCGACGCGGACCTAGAGTCGAGCCGTCGCCGAGTCCCCTCCGTGGGAGGTCTCCAGATGCGCGCATCACGGATCGTCGTCCGCGGCCGGATCCTGCTCGCGTGCTCGCTCGTCGCGATCGTGGCGGCCGCGTGCACGCCCGGCACCAAGGTCACCCAGGCCTCGGTCCCGCCGCCGCCGGCCAGCACCGGCGTGACGGAGAGCGGGCCCGTCACCCTGACCGTGTGGGACCAGGAGTCCGGCAAGGTGAGTCGGGTCTGGGACCAGCTCAACGCCGAGTTCGAGGCGAAGTACCCCAACGTCACGATCAAGCGGGTGAACCGGGACTTCGGCGAGCTGAAGACGCTGCTCCGCCTCGCGATCTCCGGACCCAACCCTCCCGACGTGGTCGAGGCGAACCAGGGCTGGCCCGACATGGGCGGGCTCGTGAAGGCGGGCCTGCTCGTCCCGCTCGACAACTACGCGAAGGCCTACGGCTGGGACCAACGGGTCTCCGAGAACGTGCTCCGGGTGAGCAGCTGGACCCCCGACGGCAAGGAGTTCGGCACCGGGAACCTGTTCGGGTACACCACGATGGGCGAGATCGTGGGCGTCTACTACAACAAGCAGATGCTCTCCGACCTCGGCCTGTCGGTGCCGACGACGCTCGGCGAGTTCGAGCAGGACCTCGCGGCGGCCAAGCAGGCGGGTGAGATCCCGATCCAGTTCGGGAACAACGACGCGTTCCCCGGGATCCACGAGTACGCGGTGATCCAGGACCAGATGAGCTCCGCGGCTGACCTCGCCGACTTCATCTTCGGGACGAAGGGGTCGCGGTCGACGTTCGACACGCCCGGGAACCTCCAGGCGGCGACGATGCTGCAGGACTGGTCGAAGAAGGGCTACTTCACGCCCGGGTTCGGCGGCGGCGGCTACGACACCGCCGTCGCGAACTTCGCGAAGGGCCAGGGCCTGTTCATGATCACGGGCAACTGGATCGTCGCGAACCTCGGGGCGGACAACCGCGACTTCGGGTTCTTCCTGATGCCGCCGACCGAGGCGGGCGGGCAGCCCGTCGCCACCGGCGGCGCGGGCTTCCCCCTGGCGATCACGTCGGGATCGAAGCATCCCGACGTCGCGGCCGCGTACATCGACTGGATGACGAACGCGCACGCGAGCGACCTGCTGCTACCGGCCGGGCAGATCCCGCTGAGCGTCGACGCGTCCACGGCGAAGGTCCAGGCGGGCACGGTGCTCGCCGACGTCGTGAACGCCGCCTCGGCCGCCTCGGCCGCCAACGGCATCGTCCCCTACCTCGACTGGGCGACCCCCACCTTCTACGACACGACGACGGCCGCGATCCAGGAGCTGATGGGGATGCGGATCACGCCGCAGCAGTTCGTGGCGAACGTCCAGAAGGACTACGCGGACTTCCAGAGCTCCCGATCCTGATGGACGCGCAGCCGGAGGTCGCTCGAGCGTCGCGGGCGGTCGCCCTCGGCAGCCGCCGCCGGCAGCGGCTCGAGCGACTGCCCGGCGAAGCACGGCGGATCGGGTACCTCTACGTGGCGCCCGCGTTCATCCTCTACGCGGCGTTCAACCTGTTCCCGCTCGCGCAGGGCGTCAACGTCTCCTTCTACCGGTGGGACGGGGTCACGCCGGGCACCTGGGTCGGGCTCGGGAACTACACCGAGTTCTTCTCCGATCCCGCGATCCGCGAGGGCTACGTCCACGTGCTGGAGCTGATGGTCTTCTACTCGTTCCTGCCGATCGCGATCGGGCTGTTCCTCGCGGCCGTGCTGTCGCGGATCCGGATCCGCGGGCTGACGTTCTTCCGGATGCTGCTGTTCCTCCCGCTCGTGATCACCGACGTCGTGACCGCCGTCGCGTGGATCTGGGTGTACGACGTGAACGGCCCGCTGAACACCACGCTCCGCGCCGTGGGGCTCGGCGCGTTGGTCCCGGCGGCGGGTTGGCTCGGGAGCTTCAACACGGCCCTGCCCGCCGTCGGCGTGTTCGGGATGTGGGGGCAGTTCGGGTTCGCGTTGATCCTGTTCCTCGCGGGCGTGATGAAGATCCCGGCGAGCCTCTACGAGGCCGCGCGGGTGGACGGCGCGAACGCGATCCGCGAGTTCTTCGCGGTCACCCTGCCAGGGCTCCGCTACGAGCTCCAGGTGGTGCTGGTCCTCTCGGTGATCGGCACCCTCGGCACGTTCGACGAGATCTACGTCATGACGAGCGGGGGCCCCGGCACCTCGACGATGGTCCCCGCCTACCTGGTGTGGCGGCGCCTGTTCGGGACCGGCGAGGTGGGCTCGGCGGCCGCGCTCGGCATCATCCTGATGCTGATCGTGTTCGTCGTGACCTTCGCGCTCAACCGCCTGCTGGAGCGCGGGGCCGAGGAGGGGGAGGAGTGAACACCGCCTCGCGGCCGCAGATCGCGCTCAACTACGTGCTGATCGTGCTGTGCTCGGCGATCGCGATCTACCCACTCGTGGGCATCGTGCTGGCGAGCCTGTACCCGCCCGGCGCGGCCAGCGCGCCGTCGGGCTTCGCGCTCCCGCCCACCTTCGCGTGGCACAACTACGTCGACGCGTGGGAGCAGGGGAAGTTCGCGGCGAGCTTCACCACGAGCATCATCGTGGCGGTGGTGATGGTGCCGTCGTCGGTGATCCTGTCGATCCTGGGCGGCTACGCGTTCGCCACGATGCGGTTCCGGGGCGCGAAGACCCTCTTCTACCTGTTCATCCTCGGGTTGATCATCCCCACCGAGGCGACGATCGTGCCGCTGTTCTACGACATGCAGGCGGTCGGGCTGCTCGACACGTACTGGGCGCTGATCCTGCTCGAGGTCTCCGGCGAGGTCGCGTTCGGGATCTTCTGGATGCGCGCCGCGTTCCTGTCGGCGCCCCGTTCCCTACTGGAGGCCGCGCGGATCGACGGCGCCAACAGCTGGAAGACGCTGTGGCGGATCATGGTGCCGTTCGCGAAGCCGGCGATCCTCACGCTCGCCGTCCTCACCTTCGCGGACTCGTGGAACGAGTTCTTCCTGGCCCTCGTCTTCACGATCAACCACATGACGGCGCCCGCGGGGCTCGCGAGCTTCTCGGGGCGCTACACGCAGAACATCCCGCTCGTGTCGGCCGGCGCGGTGATCGTCGCGGTGCCGATCCTGATCGTGTTCATCGTCTTCCAACGAGAGTTCATGCGCGGGATGCTCACGGGCGCGGTGAAGGGCTGAGCGATGGCGCGCGTCGTGTTCGATGCCGTATCGAAGCGGTTCGGCGACGTGACCGCGCTGCGTGACTTCTCGCTCGAGATCGCCGACGGCGAGTTCGTCGTGCTCGTCGGGCCGTCGGGCTCGGGCAAGACCACCGCCCTGCGGCTCGTGGCCGGGCTCGAGGCGCTCACCGAGGGCGAGATCCGCGTGGGGGAGCGGGTCGTGAACCGCCTGGCGCCGCGTGATCGCGACATCGCGATGGTCT
>JBLMXP010000126.1:0-16334 GCA_050257835.1 Planctomycetaceae bacterium
GCGGCGAGCGTGTACTGGGTGAGGTCGTTCGTTCCCACCGAGAAGAAATCGACCTCGGACGCCAGGTGCGCGGCTGCGAGCGCCGCCGAGGGAACCTCGATCATCACGCCGACCTCGGGGATCGGGACGCCGCCGAGCGAGCCTGCGGCCTCCTCGAGCGCATGCTTCGCCGCGCGGAGCTCGGCGAGCGTCGCGACCATCGGGAACATGACCCGCACCCGATGGTCCGCGGCCACCCGGAGCAGCGCGCGGAGCTGCGTCCGGAGCAGGTCGGGGCGGGCCAAGCCGAGCCGGAGCCCTCGCACCCCGAGGAAGGGGTTGGGCTCGGGCGGCTGGTCGAGGTAGGGGAGCGGCTTGTCCGCGCCCGCGTCGAGCGTCCGCACGAGCAGCGGCCGGCCGCTCAGGCCGGCCGCGGCGGCACGGTAGGCGGCCTCCTGCTCGTCCTCGTCGGGCATCGCGTCGCGCCCCATGAACAGCAACTCCGTCCGGAACAGGCCGACGCCGTCGCATCCCGCCGCGACGGCCGCGGCGACCTCCTCGGGCCGTCCGATGTTCGCGGCCACCTCGACGAGGACGCCGTCGCGCGTGCGGGCGGGCTGGGTCGCGCTCGCGCGGGCGACGGCGTCGGCGGTCGCGCGCCGCTCGGCGCGGTCCCGCAGCGCCTCCACCTCCTCGGGTGAGGGGTCGATCGCGACGGTGCCGGCTTCGCCGTCGAGCCCGACCGTCGCGCCTTCCGGGACGGCCTCGAGCCCCTCGCCGAGCCCGACCACCGCGGGGATCGCGAGGGCTCGCGCCAGGACCGCGGCGTGCGAGGTGGGGCCGCCGTGCGCGGTCGCGATCCCCAGGCACGTCGAGGGTTCCAGGCCCACCGTGTCGGCGGGCTCGAGGTCGGCGGCCACAAGCACGCCCGGCGCTTCCAGCCGGGGCCGGGGCGCCTCCACCCCGAGCAGCGACGCCAGCACGGCCCGCCCGACGCTGCGCAGATCTGCGGCGCGGGCGCGCAGGTAGGGGTCGGGCAGGGACGCCCACGTCTCGGCCGTCGCCTCGACCGACCGCGACCAGGCCTGCGGGGCGGAGGCGCCCTGCGCCACCGCCTCGCGTGCCGGCCCGAGCAGCGCGTCGTCCTGGAGGAAGAGGAGGTGGGCGTCGAAGATCGCCGCCCGTCCCGGACCCACGCGCGCGGCCGCGTCGTCGCGCTGCCGCTCGATCGCCTCGCGCGCCGCCGCCAGGGCGCGGTCGAGGTCGCGGCGCTCGTCCTCAGGCGAGCCGGCCGGTTCGTCGGGGACGGCGAGGGGCGGCACGTGGAACCGGCGGGCGGGCGCGACGGCCACCCCGGGCGAGGCGGCGAACCCCCGCAGCACGCCCTCGGCCGTGGGCGCGACGGGCGGGGGCGCCGGCACCGGCGCCTCCACGAGGTCTTCCGGCGCCTCGTCGAAGCGGCGCCCGGCGAGCGCGCGGAGCGCCTCGATCGCGTCGGCCGCCCCGGGTCCGTGCGCGCCCACCTCGATCGCATGGCCCTGCGTCACGCCGAGCGTCGCCACGGCGTTCAGGCTCCTCGCCGACACCGGTCCGCGCCCGGTCGTCACGTTCGTCACCGAGACGTCGGCCTCGAACGCGCTGGCCGTCTGGACCAGGCGCGCGGCGGGCCGCGCGTGCAGACCGTGCGGCAGGTCGACGGTGAGGGTCGCGCGGAACTCCGGGCCGCCCTCGAACCGTGCTTCGGGCGTCGCCGCCTCGGGCACCCCCGGCGTCCCGAGGTGAGCCGACTTGCCCGCGAGCCCGCCCCGCGCCTCGCGCTCGACGTCGCCGAGCGAGGCCCCCAGGCGCGCCGAGACCGCCGCCGCCACGGCGCCTTCGACGAACGGGGCGTCGGAGAGCCGGACCCGCGCGCGTCGCTCGTCGTCGAGGAAGTCCAGGGCCATCTCCGCCGACAGCACGGCGCTGCCCAGGTCCATCAGGACGAGCACGCCGTCCTCGGACCACACGTCCTCGATCGCGGCCAGGACGCGCATCGCGTCGGTGCCGATGGGGTGGTCGGTGCCGTCGAGCCCGCCGGCCGCCGCGATCGCCACGCCCTCGCCGCCCATCTGGCGCGCGAGCGCCGCCGTCCCTTCGGCCGCCTCGTGGCTGTGCGAGACGAGGACGACCCCGACCATGGCCTCACGCGCGTGACGCCAGGGTGCCGATCAGGAAGTAGCCGTACCCGATCGTCGCGAGCCCGAGGACGACGAGGCCCACGTCGATCCACCGGCGGAGGCCGGGACGTGGGTCCAGGTCGAGCAAGACGCTGCGGAGGCCGAGCATCGAGTGCAGCGTCACGAACAGCAGGAAGAACGATTCGATCGTGAAGATCACGGGGTTGCCGATGTACTCGAGCACCTGGTGGTAGGTGCGCAGCCCCCCGACCTCGTGGACCACGAAGTGGTTCGCGACCATGTGGACCGTGACGAGGATCAGCAGGGCGATCCCCGTGAGGGCGGTGAGCCGCCACTCGCGGACCGACCGCGCCTGGCGGACGTGCGCGTTGCGTCGCGGGGCGGCGGGGCGGGTCCTGACGCTCGCCATCACTTCGTCCCCACGATGTGGATCACGCTGTAGACGAGCGCGATCGTGCCGATCACGCCGAACGCCCACCACAGCGACTTCTGACGGTCGGGGACGACCCCGGTCCCCACGAGCGCGACGCGGATCCCGTTCAGCCCGTGGTAGAGGAGCCCGAAGATCAGCAACACGTCCAGGCCGAGGAACACCCAGCTCGTCGCGATCCGCAGGAAGTCGTTCCAGGCCTGCTCACCCCGGAGCAGCATCGAGAGCACAGCCAGGTGCAGGTACAGGTAGAAGACCAGGCCGAGGCCGGTCGCCCGGTTCACCGCGAACGCGAAGCCGCCGATCGCGCGCCCGCGGGGGTCGAACCATCCGGAGGTCGGTACCCCGACGCCCTTTCGCTGGACCGGCCCGCGCGCAGCCCGCTCGGCCGCGCCCGGGACGCCGTCGGTCCGTCCGCTCGCCGGTCCACTCATCGGCCGCCTCCCTCCAGCCGGAGCGGGCCCGCAACGAGGGTGCCGCGCAGCGCCATGATCCGAGCAGCCGGCTCCACCCCCGACGGGCACGCCTCGGTGCACTCGAACGCCGCGTGGCACCGCCAGGCCCCGACCGGATCGTCGGCCCAGTCGAGGATCCGCTCGGTGTCGGCGCCGCGGGGCTCTTCGAGGAGGCGCTGCGCCGCGGCCAGGGCGGCCGGGCCCACGTACTCGTCCGAGGTCGCCGAGACCGGGCAGGCCGACAGGCACAGGCCGCACTCGATGCAGTCCTCGAACCGCGTGTAGCCGTCGATCCCGTCGGGCGGTGCGGCCTCGGTCAGGGATCCGCTCGTGCGGGTCGTGCCGAGCGCCTCGGGGTAGCGCGCGTAGAACTCGTCCATGTCCACCACGAGATCGGTCAGGACCGGGATGTTCGCGAGCGGTTCGACCGTGACCTGCGGCCCGAGGTCGTGGACCATCGTGACGCATCCCAGGGCCTCGCGGCCGTTCACGCGGATCCCGCAGGTGCCGCACGAGGCGTGGAAGCACGAGTGGCGAAGCGCCAGGGTCGGGTCACGATGCAGCTGGATCCAACGCAGCGCTTCCAGGATGCTCGTGCGCTCGTCGACCGGCACGTCGAACTCGTCGAACCGGGAGGCGGCGTCGCCCCGCTTGTACCGGAAGACGCGGAACCGCTTCGTCGCGGTGGCGGCGGTGTCCTTGGCCGCGGATCCGATGGCGCTCATGCCAGCCTCCGCTCGGGCTCTGCGTAGAACGCGGTGTGGGGGAGCGTCACGACCTCGCGCGTGGAGCACTCGGACGTGACGCCCAGCTTGCCGCACACGACGTTCGCGCAGAGCTCGGCCATCCCGCGGAGCGTGGTCGCCTTGCCGCCGGTGATCGTGACGAAGCCCTCCACGCCCTCGGAGGCGTGGTCGATCGTCTTGAACGTACGCGAGAGCTCTCGGCCGGTGTCGGCCTCGCCAGCAGAGCCGATCAGGGGGCGTGCGGCAGACCAGGCTGCGCGGAACTCCGCCTCCCGCACGGCCGGGATCAGCTTGGCGCCCTCCTCGTACATCCTGCGGACGTGGTCCTGGGGGACGGCGAGCTCCTCAGGGTCCTCGACGGTCCAGGAGCTGGTGCCGACGATCGAGAGCGCCCGCTGCGGCACCACGATGTCGCCGTCGCCGGACCGGTGCATCCGGTTGACCACCATGTTGCACAGACGCCCGCGCAGGGCGAGCAGCACGCCGGGGGAAGGCTTGATCGGGACGTCTACTCCCGCCATCCGCGCGATCTGCTCCGACCACGGTCCGGTGGCGTTCACGACGAGGTCAGCGCGGATCTCGCCCTCGGTCTCGGTCACGTGGTCGCGGAGCACCGCGCCCTTGACGAACGAACCCTCCACGATCAGGTCGAGCACCTCCATGTAGTTGTAGAGGCGCGCGCCGTGATGCTTCGCGGTGGCGAAGAAGCGAAGCGGCATCCGCATCGCGTCCATCGTGCCGTCGGGCACGCGCACCGCGCCCTTCAGCGCGGGGTTCAGCAACGGCTCCATCCGGAGCGCCTCGTCCGGGCGCAGCTCCTGGATCGGGATCTGCGACTCCTTGCACCCTCGCACGAAGTCGTCGTAGTAGGCCATGTCCTCGTCGTCGACCGCGACGAACAGCCCGTCGTTCTCCTCGAACGAGCCGGGGCAGATCCGGCGCAGGATCATGTTTTCCTCGATGCACTCGACCGCGGACTCCTGGTCGTTGACGGCGTAGCGGGCGCCGGAGTGCAGCAGCCCGTGATGGCGCCCGGTGGTGCCGGATGTGAACTCGCTCCGCTCGACCAGTGTCACCTGGACGCCGCGCAGGGTGAGGTCGTGCGCGAGCGCGCCGCCGGTGCCCCCACCGCCGACGATCAGGACGTGCGGGCGCGTCGTGGTCGTGTCCATCGATGTCTCGAGCCGAGCCTATCCGTCGGAGCTACCGTCCTCGCCCTCGTCCTCATGCTCCTGGCCGCGTGCGAAGTCGCCCTGACGCTCGTCATGGACCTGCTCGTCTCCGAAGGTGCCGCGCTCCGAGTCGGTGGTCACCTCGTCCGAGCGCTCGCCGCGTGCGAAGTCGGGGCGCGGCTCGTCGTGGTGCTCGTCATGCTCCTTCTTCTGTTGACCTCTCGCGAAGTTGGGATGCTCCTCGTGCGTGTGCTCCTCGCGCTCTTCGTCCGACATGTGCCCTCCTTCGGCCGTTCGACCGGGCTCGAGAGGAGGCCCGGCCCCGGCCGGCCACCTCGTTCCCTTCGACCGTACGCCCTCAGGCCCCGTTGCGTGACTAGACCCAGTCGAACGTGCGGGTTACGGCCTTCTTCCACTGCGCGTATTCGTGCTCGATCTCCTCGGCGCTCATCTTCGGGGTCCACTCGACGTCCTTGCCCCAGTTCTGGCGAAGGTCCTCGTAGGATCCCCAGAAGCCCACCGCGAGTCCCGCCGCGTATGCCGCACCCAGGGCCGTGGTCTCGGCCACCTTCGGCCGGATCACGGGCACCTGCAACGCGTCGGATGTGAACTGCATCAGCAGATCGTTGTAGACCATGCCGCCGTCGACCTTGAGCTCCTTCAGCTTGACGCCGGAGTCGGACTCCATCGCGTCGAGGACCTCGCGGGTCTGCCAGGCGGTCGCCTCGAGCGCGGCGCGCGCGAAGTGGCCCTTGTTGATGTAGCGGGTCATGCCGACGATCGCACCCCGGGCGTCGCCACGCCAGTACGGCGCGAAGAGGCCGGAGAACGCCGGGACGAAGTACATCCCGCCGTTGTCCTCGACCGTCTTCGCGAGCGTCTCGACCTCGGCCGAGGTCGAGATCAGCCCGAGGTTGTCGCGCAGCCACTGCACGAGGGCCCCCGTGATCGCGATCGAGCCTTCGAGGCAGTAGACGGCTGGCGCGTCGCCGAGCTTCCACCCCACGGTCGTGAGGAGCCCGCTCTTGGACGGGACCATCTCGGTGCCCGTGTTCAAGAGCATGAAGTTCCCCGTGCCGTAGGTGTTCTTCGCGTCGCCGATGTCGTAGGCGGCCTGTCCGAACGTCGCGGCCTGCTGGTCGCCGAGGTCGCCCGCCACCGGGATCCCGGCGAGCGTGCCGATCGCGTTCCCGTACACCGCCGAGGACGGCATGATCGTCGGGAGCATCGACCGCGGGATGCCGAACGCGGCGAGCTGTCCGTCATCCCAGTCCAGGGTCTCGAGGTTCATCAGCATCGTGCGGCTGGCGTTGGACACGTCGGTGACGTGCGCACCTCCGCTGGTGCCGCCGGTGAGGTTCCAGATCACCCAGGTGTCGATGTTGCCGAACATCAGGTCGCCGGCCTCGGCGGCCGCCCGGGCGCCCTCGACGTTGTCGAGGACCCACTTGACCTTCGTGCCCGAGAAATAGGTCGCGAGCGGCAGGCCGGTCTTCTCACGGAACCGGTCCTGTCCGCCGTCGGCCGACAGCTCGTTCACGATGTCCTGCGTCCGGGTGTCCTGCCACACGAGGGCGTTGTAGACGGGTTCGCCCGTGTTGCGGTTCCACACGACCGTGGTCTCGCGCTGGTTCGTGATGCCCACCGCGGCGAGATCGCTCGCCGAGATCCCCGCCTTGGCCAGGCCACCGTCGATCACATCGGTGGTCCGGGCCCAGATCTCCATCGGGTCGTGCTCGACCCACCCCGGCTTCGGGTAGATCTGCTCGTGCTCCTTCTGGTCCACCCCGACCACCGCACCCGCGTGGTCGAAGATCATGAACCGCGTGCTGGTGGTGCCTTGGTCCACCGCACCTACGTAGTCCGCCATCGATCCGAACACCTCCTCGTCATCCCTGTGTCCTTGCTCATCCACCATCTGCCCAGGTCTCGGCGGCGGTCCGCAGCAGGAGGTAGGAGGACGTCGCCCCCGGGTCCTGGTGGTTCGCGCTGCGCTCGCCCAGGTAGCTCGCTCGTCCTTTCCGGGCGACCAGCGGGATCGTCGCGAGCATGCCCTGCTCGGCCGCGTCGGCCGACCGTGCGAGCGCGTCGGCGAGCGACGCCCCTTCGTCCACGGCGGCCCGGAAGGCGTCACGTCCGGGCACGAGCGCGTCGACCATCGTCTTGTCCTCGAGCTCGGCCTTGCCGCGCGCGATCACGCCGTCGACGGCGGCGTCCAGCATCGCCGCCCAGTCCTCGGCCTCGACCTCGGACTTGCCTGCGCTCTTCATGCCCAGCTGGAGGAACAGCGTGCCGTACAGTGGTCCCCCGGCTCCGCCGACCGTCGAGACGAGCGTCATCCCGACCGTCTTGAACATCGCGCCGATGTCGTCGCCGGCCATACCGTCCAGCTTGCCGACCGCCGCCTGCATGCCGCGGTTCATGTTGATGCCGTGGTCCGCGTCGCCGATCGCGGAGTCGAGCTCGGTCAGGTACTCCTTGTTCTCGGCGACCACGCCGGCGAAGGCCCGGACGAACCGGACCGTATCGTCGTACGAGATCCCCACGGCTCCTCCTGTCTGCGGCCCATCCGTCGTGTGCGGCGGGAGGCCAGGGCCTCCCGCCGCAGCCCGACGTCTAGACCCCCCAGCGCAGCCCGGGTGTCTTGACCGGGGCGTCCCACAGGGACACCAGGTCGTCGTCCAGCCTGAGCAGCGTGATCGAGCATCCCTGCATCTCGAGCGACGTGATGTAGGGACCGATCAGGTTGCGCTCGATCGTGACGCCCCGGCCGTCGAGGAAGGCGGCCAGCTCGTTGAAGACGATGTAGAGCTCGATCAGCGGGGTGCCGCCCATCCCGTTCACGAACGCCAGGACGCGATCGCCCTTCGCGAGCGGGAAGTCCTCGGCGATGGCCGTGGCCATCATCTCCACGATCTCGTGCACCGGCTTGAGCGGCATCCGCTCGCGCCCGGGCTCGCCGTGGATCCCGATCCCGATCTCCATCTCGTCCTCGCCGAGCTCGAAGGTGGGCTTGCCGGCCGCGGGGACGGTGCACGACGTGAGCGCCATGCCCATCGAACGGCCCTGCTCGTTCACCTTCCGGCAGACGCCGGCGACGTCCGCGAGCGGACGACGCTGCTCGGCCGCCGCCCCCGCGATCTTCTCCATCAGCACGGTCGTGCCCACGCCGCGTCGTCCGGCCGTGTACAGCGAGTCCTGCACCGCGACGTCGTCGTCCACGAGGACGGACTCGACCTCGATCCCCTCGGACCGGCACAGGTCGGCCGCCATCTCGAAGTTCATGACGTCGCCGGTGTAGTTCTTCACGATGTGGACCACGCCGGCCCCGCCGTCGACGGCCTTCGTCGCCGCCTCCATCTGGTCCGGGGTCGGGGACGTGAAGACCTCGCCGGGACAAGCCGCGTCGAGCATGCCCATCCCCACGAACCCGCCGTGCATCGGTTCGTGCCCCGAGCCGCCGCCCGAGACGAGCGCCACCTTGCCCTTCACGGGTGCGTCGGCCCGAACCACGTAGTGCGGGTCCACGTGCACCGCGACCAGGTCCGGGTGGGCCAGGGCGACGCCGTGCAGCTCCTCGCGGACGACGTTGTCCGGGTCGTTGATCAGCTTCTTCATCCCGATATCTCACCCCCTCGTTCCGCCGCGTGACGTGTGCCTCAGAGCTTGAAGAGCGTGTTCGCCGAGTTGAAGAAGATCCAGTTGGCGGCGATCGCTCCGAGCATCCCGCCGATGATGGGTCCGACGACAGGGATCCATGAGTACGACCAGTCCGAACCCCCCTTCCCTGGGATCGGCAGGATCGCGTGGATGATGCGCGGCCCCAGGTCGCGAGCCGGGTTGATCGCGTACCCGGTCGGTCCACCGAGGGACATACCGATCACGAACACCAGCAAGCCGACGGGGAGGGCGCCGGTCGTCAGCCACCCCTGCAAGCTCATGCTTGCGCCTCCGGTCGCGAGGATCGACAACGGCACGATCGCCAGGATGCCGAACACCAGCATGAAGGTGCCGATGATCTCGGTGATGAGGTTGCCCGCGGTGTTGCGGATCGCGGGACCGGTGCAGAAGACCGCGAGCTTCAGCCCCGGGTCATCCGTCTCCGGCCAGTGGGGAAGGTAGGCGAGCCAGACGAGGACCGCGCCGATGAACGCGCCCACGAACTCGAACACGACCGTGAGGACGACCTGGGTGAAGGTCCACCCTTTGAGGAACCCGCCGGCCCACAGGCCGATCGTCACCGCGGGGTTGAGGTGCGCGACGCCCCCGGAAACGGCGAGGCTCGTCAGGACGCCCATGAAGACGGCCATCCCCCACGCCCAGGTGATCACGATCCACCCGGAGTTCTGCGCCTTCGATTTGTTCAGCAGGACGCCCGCGACGACGCCGTCACCCAACAGGATCAGCGTCGCCGTGCCGACGACCTCGCCGAGGTACGGATCCGAAACCGCCATGTTGCCGACCACCCCCTCGATGTCGTGCCCCCCTCGGGGCGCGGATATCCAAGGCGTAGCGGACCTCCTCCTGTGCCGAACCGCAACCGGGAGATGGGGCGTCTGGGAGGCGGCATCGCCATATCTCGTTCGGCATCGCCGAACAGATGCCCAGACGCTGGGCGTTTGACAGCCCGCGACCCCCTGGACAGTGTTGTTGCGGGGGTGACACGAGTCATGACCGGGGTCCGTTCCTCCGCCAGATCTGCCGAGCCCTCGCTCGACGCCGCCTTCTTGCGACGGTGGCTCCTGCTTGCCGCGGAGGGCATCGCATCCCAACGGGACCACCTCACGCAGCTGGACGCGGCGATCGGCGACGCGGACCACGGCGTCAACATGGACCGCGGGTTCTCGGCCGTGGCCTCGTTCCTCGCGGTGAGCGACGGGATGCCACCCGGCGAGCTGCTGACGCAGGCGGGCAACACGCTGATGTTCCGGGTCGGCGGCGCGGCCGGCCCGTTGTACGGCACCGCCTTGCGGGAGCTCGGCAGGTCCCTGGGAGACCGGAGGGCCTTCACCGTGCGCGAGCTGGGCGAAGCGGTCGAGGCCGCGCTGGCGGGGATCGTGGCGCTCGGTGCCGCCGACGAGGGCGACAAGACGATGGTCGACGCGTGGGCGCCCGCGACCCGGGCGCTGCTCGCGGAGGCCGGTAAGGGGGCGGCCCCGGCCCTGGGCGCTGCCCGCGCGGCCGCCGAACAGGGTGCGACCGCAACCACCCCGATGCAGGCGCGGAAGGGGCGCGCTTCCTACCTGGGTCCGCGGAGCGTCGGACACGAGGACCCCGGGGCGGCCTCCACGGCGATCCTGTTCGCCGCGTTCACGCACGCCGGCGCCGGGTCGGAAGGATGACGGCCACCGGGACGTCGTCGCGACGGTCCACGATCCAGTCGGTCGACCGGGCGGCGCGGGTGCTCAAAGCGCTCGCGTCCGGCACCCCGCGACTGGGCGTCACCGAGCTCGCCGACCGCCTCGGGATCGCGAAGACGACCGTCTATGGCCTGCTCCGCACGCTCGAGCGGCAGGACCTGGTGGAGCAGGACCTCGAGACCGGCAAGTACCGGCTCGGCCCGGCGATGCTCCAGCTGGGCAACGCGTTCCTCGACCACCACGAGCTCCGTGCGCGCTCGCTCCCGTGGGCGGACACGCTGGCGAACCGCGCGGGCGAGGCGGTCCGCGTCGGGGTGCTCCACGGCCGCGAGGTGCTCGTCGTCCACCACGTGTTCCGCCCGGACGACTCGGTGCAGATCCTCGAGGTCGGCGCCACGCTGCCCTGGCACGCTTCTGCCCTCGGGAAGGTGCAGGCGGCGTTCCTCCCGGCCGATCGTCGCAGGACGATGCTGGCGGGCCCGCTCCCGCGCCTGACCGGCAAGACCGTGGTCGAGCCGCACGCCCTCGCGCTGGCGCTGGAGGACGTCGTCGCGGCCCGGTTCGCGGTGGACGACCAGGAGGGCGTGATCGGCGGCGCCGAGATCGCGGCGGCCGTGTTCGACCATCGGGGGCACCCGGTGGGGGCGATCGGGCTCATGGGGCCGGTCGAGCGGCTGCTCCCGGGTGGCCTCGCCCCCGAGCCGCTCGTGACGGCCGTCAAGGACACGGCGAAGCGGTTGTCGTGGGACATGGGCGCGCGCCAGCATCGGGCGCGTGCCGCCGACGCCGCCCGCTGAGCGCCCCGTGGGCCGTCGCGACCTCGGGCTGCTCGGTCTCGGGATCGTCGCGGTCTCCTTCTCCTCGGTCCTGGTGCGGATCGCGGGCGACGAGGACGCGCCGGCCTTCGCGATCGCGTTCTACCGGTGCGCGTTCGCCGCCGCGATCCTCGCCCCGCTCGCCGTGGCGCGTCACCGTGACGAGCTGCGTGCGCTCACCCGCCGCCGGTGGGGGCTGGCGCTGCTCTCGGGGCTCGTGCTGAGCGGGCACTTCGCGACGTGGATCCCGTCGATCTCGCTCACGACCGTGGCCGCGAGCGCCGTCCTCGTGCAGACCCAGCCGGTGTGGGTCGCGCTGTTCGGCCGGTTCGTGGGCGAACGGACGTCGCGCCTGGGGGTCGTGGGGATCGGGGTCGCGATCGTGGGGACCCTCGTGATCTCGGGTGGCGGGTTCGAGGCGGGCTCGCGTGCCGCCGCCGGTGACCTGCTCGCGATCGCCGGCGCGCTGTTCGCAGCGGTCTATGTCCTGCTCGGGCGGAACCTGCGCCCGACGGTCTCGCTCGTCACGTACACCTCGATCGTCTACACGACCTCCGCGGTCGCGCTGGCGTGCGTGATGCTCGCGACCCGGACCCCGTTCACGGGGTTCCCCCCGCAGGTGTGGGGGCTGTTCGTGCTGATCACGCTCGGGCCGCAGTTCGGCGGGCATACGGTCTTCAACTACCTGCTCGGGCACCTGCGAGCCTCGATCGTGTCGGTGTCGCTGCTGGCGGAGCCGGTCGGCGCCGCGATCCTTGCGCTCGTGCTGCTCGGCGAGGTCCCGCCGGCCTCCACCCTCGTCGGCGGCGCGATCGTGCTCGCCGGCGTCTTCGTGGCGATCCGGGCCGAGGCCGCGCGGATGCCCGACGTCTTGGCCCAGCCGGTGGACTGACGACCCCGGCGCGCGTCTGGGACGCTTCTCGCATGTCCGCGTACGACCTCCACACGCATTCGACCTGCTCCGACGGCACGAACACGGTCGCCGAGAACGTCCGGCTCGCGCAGGAGCGCGGCCTGGCCGGCATCGCGATCACCGACCACGACACCACCGACGGCTACGACGAGGCGGCCGCGGCCGCCGAGGGCACCGACCTGGAGATCGTCACGGGGATCGAGTTCTCGGCCGAGTACGCGGGCGCGTCGCTGCACGTGCTGGCCTACTGGGTCGACCCCTCGCACCAGGGCCTCCGCGACGAGCTGCAGCGCCTGCACGACACGCGGTTCCGCCGCGGCGAGCTGATGGTCGAGAAGCTCCAGCAGCTCGGCTACGACCTCTCCTTCGAGCGCGTCCGCGCGATCGCCGGCGACGACCTGATCGCGCGCCCGCACGTCGCCCAGGCGATGGTCGAGGCGGGCATCGTCCAGACCGAGAAGCAGGCCTTCGACGAGTACATCTCCGACGACGGGCCTGCCTACGTGCCCAAGCACGCGCTGGATCCGGTCGACGCGCTCGCGCTGATCCGCGATGCGGGCGGCGTGTGCGTCCTCGCGCACCCCGGGATGTGGAAGGGCTCGGGCTCGGTCCCCGACGACCTGATCGAGCGGATGGCCGAGGGCGGCATGGTCGGCCTCGAGGTCGACCATCCGGACCACGACGACGAGCAGCGCGCGCGCTACCGGACGATGGCCGAGCGCCTGGACCTCGTCCCGACCGGCGCCTCGGACTGCCACGGCGCCCGCTACGGCTACCGCCTCGGCTGCGACACGACCCCCGCCGAGGTCTACGGCGAGCTCCGGCGGCGCGCCGGACGCTGAGCGGTGGCGCGGGTCGAGCGGGTCGGCGACCCCGCGGACCCGCGCCTGCGCGACTTCACCGACCTGCGCGACGTCCAGCTGCGCTCGGCGCGCGAGCCGGCCGAGGGGCTGTTCCTCGCGGAGGGCGAGCGCACGATCCGTCGCGCGCTCGACGCCGGGTACCGACCGCGCGCGGCGCTCACGACGGAGCGCTGGCTGGAGGGTGTGGCCGAGGCGCTCGGCGAGGCTGCCGTCTACGTCGTCGACGATGACGTGCTCGCCAGGACCGTCGGGTTCCCGGTGCATCGCGGCGCGCTCGCGTCGTTCGAGCGCCGGCCCCTTCCGCGGCTGGAGGCGTTGCTCGGGCGGGCCGGGCGGCTCGTGGTGCTCGAGGACCTCGCCGACCACACGAACGTCGGGGCGATCTTCCGCTCCGCCGCAGCGCTCGGCTGGGACGGGGTGCTCCTGACGCCGCGCTCCGCCGACCCGCTGTACCGGCGCGCGGTCCGCACGTCGATGGGGGCGGTCTTCTCGGTGCCGTGGACCCGCATCGATTGGCGCGAGGGCCCCGGGATCCTGCACGCCGCCGGCGTGCGGCTGTTGGCGCTGACGCCGTCGCCCGACGCGGCGCCGATCGCCGAGGTCTCGGCCGTCGCGCCGCTGGCCCTCGTGCTTGGCGCCGAGGACCCCGGCGTGTCGGCACGGTGGTCCGAGGGCGCCGACGAGCGGGTGCGGATCCCGATGTGGGCGGGTGTCGACTCGCTGAACGTCGCGGCCGCGGCCGCGGTCGCGCTGCACGCGCTCGGGCCCCGGGCGACCGGACATCCCTGAGCTCGGGCTACGATGCTTCGACCGTGCTCGACGTCGTCTTCTTGGACATCGGCGGCGTGCTCTACGACGACCGCGTCTACGCCGAGGCGTGGCGCCTGACGCTGCGGGAGGCCGGCGGGGCCTTCACCGACGAAGCCTTCGACCGCGAGTACGCGGCGTGCAAGGCGGCGCAGGACCGGTCGTTCCGCCGGTCGCTCGCGACGACGTTCCTCGGGCCGACCGCGGATCTCCGCGCGCTCGAGGAACGGGCCGCGCGCCACTGGCACTACCCGCCCTCGGCGCTGCACGCAGACGTCCTGCCATGCCTGGAGGCGCTCCGCGCCGCCGGCTACCGCCTCGGGGTGATCGCCAACCAGCCGAGCCGCGTGCGCGACGCGATGCGCCGCGACGGGCTCGTGCCGTTCTTCGAGGTGTGGGGGGTCTCCGACGATCTCGGGCTGCAGAAGCCCGACCCCTCGCTGTTCGTCCACGCGGTGCGGACCGCGGCCGTCGACCCTGGGCGCACCGCGATGGTGGGGGACCGCCTCGACTACGACGTGCGACCCGCGCGTGCGGCCGGGATGCGCACCGTGTGGGTGCTGCGCGGCGAGGCGCCCGAGGACCCGACGTCCGCGCAGCTCGCCGAGCCCGACGTCGCGATCCGGGGTTTGGACGAGCTGCCGTCCGCGCTCGAGGACCTGGATCCATGAGCACGATCCTGCTCGTCGGCGGCGGCTATATCGGGATGTACGCCGCGATGCATCTCGAGCGCCGGTTGCGGGGCCGCGGCCACGAGCTCGTGCTGGTGAACCCCGACAACTTCATGCAGTACCAGCCGTTCCTGCCCGAGGTGGCGAGCGGGCTGATCGACCCCAGGGCGGTCGTGGTGCCGCTCCGCGGGGTGCTGCGGCGGACCCGGCTCGTTGTCGGGGAGGTCGAGCGCATCGACCACGACCGCAAGGTGGCGGCGGTACGGCTCGAGGGAGGGGAGCGCCGCGACCTCGGCTACGACGTGGTGATCCTCGGTACCGGGTCGTGGCCGCGCACGTTGCCGGTCCCCGGCCTCGCGGAGCACGCGGTCGGCTTCAAGAACGTGGCCGAGGCGATCTGGCTCCGCAACCACGTCCTGTCGCGCTTGGACCGGGCCGACGAACTCACCGACGCCGACGCGCGTCGCGCCGCGCTCTCGTTCGTGCTGGTGGGAGCGGGGTTCGCGGGGGTCGAGCTCTTCGGCGAGCTCGAGGATCTCGCGCGCGCGGCGGTCCGCCGCTACCCGGGCCTGCGGCGCGAGGACATGCGGTGGGTGCTCGTGGAGGCGGGGCCGCGGATCCTCCCCGAGCTCGACGACGGTCTGGCCGCCTACGCGAGCGAGCGCCTGCGCGAGCGGGGGATCGAGCTCGCGACGGGCACGAGGCTCTCCTCGGTCGATGACGGCGTGGTGCGCCTCACGAACGGGGAGGTCTTCCGCGCCGAGACGGTGGTGTGGACCGCGGGGGTGCGCCCGTCGCCGTTGCCGCGCGAGAGCGGGTTCCCGGTGGACGAGCGCGGCCGCGTCCGCGTCGACGTCGCGCTCCGGATCGAGGGGCTCGCGGATGCCTGGGCCGCGGGCGACGTCGCCGCCGTGCCCGACCCCGACGGGCCCGCGGGGACCTCGCCGCCCACCGCCCAGCACGCGCTACGGCAGGCGCGCCGGCTCGCGGCCAACGTCGCGGCGGCCCTCGCGGGCGGGCAGGTCGAGCCCTTCCGCTACCGGAACAAGGGGATGCTCTGCTCGCTCGGTCACTACCGGGGGGTCGCGAACCCGATGGGGATCCGGATCCGGGGGTTCCCCGCATGGTTCCTGCACCGCACCTACCACCTGCTCTACATGCCGACGTGGGGCAGACGCGTGCGGATCGCGCTGGACTGGACCGTCGCCCTGCTGTTCCCGCGCGACCTCGCCCAGCTGGGGTCGTTCGAGCAGCCGCGCGCGGCGTTCCGGCGCGCCGCCGGGCACGACGACGGCGCTAGCTGAGCCGCCGCTGGCGTTGCAGCTCGCTCGCGGCCTTCAGCGCCTTCTGCGACCGGGCGATGTCGGGCATCTCGTGCCCGCCTGCGAGCTCCTCGGCGGCCCAGCGCGTGAGGTCACGGATCGACACGATCCCGACGACCTTGCCGCGGTCGACCACCGGCAGGTGGCGGATGTTCAGCGTCACCATCCGGTCGGCGGCCTCGGCGATGTCGACCTTCGGCCCGATCGTCTCCAGGTGTCGTCGCGTCATGCCGTGGACCACCTTCACGGTGTGCGGGTCGCCCCCGGCCGCCACGAGGTTCACGATGTCGCGCTCCGTGACGATCCCGGCGAGCTTGCCGCCGCTCTGCAGGACGACCACCGAGGAGATCCCGTGAGACCGCATCGCCTTGGCCACGTCCGCGAACGTGTCCTCGGCGTCGGCCGTCCTCACCGGGGTGTGCATGATGTCGGCGACCTGCATCGCGATCCTCCTGATCCCTCGTGGTGGCGCTGCGGTTCCCGAGCCTACCGCGAGCCGTCCCCACGGGTCCCGTCGGGCCAGGGCCGCCTCGCCGTTGCGGCGCGCTCGGGTCGCGGCCTACGGTGCCGTGCGACCGAGACGAGGAGGCACGATGGGGACCCAGGAGGCACGACCGGGCTTCA
>JBLMXP010000127.1:0-7771 GCA_050257835.1 Planctomycetaceae bacterium
ACGCTCGCGACGATCGGCTATGGGGACCTCACCGCACGCTCGGACCTCGGCCGGATGCTCGCGGTCTCTGAGGGGCTCGTCGGCCAGCTGTACCTCGTGAGCGTCGTGGCGCTCGTGATCAGCGGCCTCGGGCGGACCGGACGGCTGCGGCGCGGGCTCGAGTCAGAGGAGCACACGTCCGGCGACGAGGATGAGGTTAGCCCGCCGACGGAGTGAGCTGCTCGACCGTGCCGGTGACGTCGTCGCGCAGGAGGCGGACGATCGCGTCGGCGGCGACCTCGACCGGAAGCG
This sequence comes from Planctomycetaceae bacterium, assembly GCA_050257835.1. GTDB lineage: Bacteria > Actinomycetota > UBA4738 > UBA4738 > HRBIN12 > AC-51. The sequence goes on from JBLMXP010000127.1 coordinate 292, forward strand.
TGGGCTCGGCGCCGGAGCGGAGCGCCGCCGTGCGATCCTCGGGCACGTAGCGGTCGAGCCACGGCGTGTCCATCCAGCCCGGCGCGACCGCGTTCACGCGTATGTCCGGCGCGAGCGCGCGGGCGAGCGTGTGCGTGAGCGCGACGACCGCCGCCTTGGCGACCACGTACGGGATGGAGCTCCCGTCGAGCGTGAACGCCGAGTCGCTCGCGACGTTGACGATCGCGCCCCGGCCGCGCGCCCGCATCCCCGCGGCCACCGCACGCGCGCACTGCCACGCGCCGAGGACGTTCACGCCCAAGATCGCGTCCCAGTCCTCCCGGGTGACGCCGTCGAGGTCCTCGAAGGGGACGTAGACGGTGACGCCCGCGTTGTTGACGAGGAGGTCGATCGGGCCGAGGTCGCGCTCGACGGCCGCCACCGTCGCGGCGACCTGTTCCTCGTCCCGGACGTCGGCTCGCACGGCGGTCGCGCGCGGGAGCGACGCGGCCACCGCTTCGGCGTCGCGAGCTGAGCGCGAGTAGTTGACCCCGACCGCCGCGCCGGCCGCGCCGAGCGCGCGGCACACGGCCGCGCCGAGCCCGGTCCCGCCGCCGGTCACCAACGCCACACGCCCGTCGAGCTCCATCGCGCGCAGGGTAGCGGAGGGGTGCCTCGGCTAGGCTGCGCCCATGCCGACGCCTCGGATCGCCACGGCCGCCGACCTCGGGTTGATGCGGGGGAGCCCGCCGCCTCCCGGGCAGCTCGTCACCCTCGCGAACTGGCAGGACCCGCCGTTCAACCGGTGGGGGTTCCAGCACGTCCGCGACCTGATCCCGACCGCGCGGATCCCGCGCGGCGACGGCCCGGTCTGGCGCCTCCCACGGGCCGAGCGCGATCTCCTCGGGGCCACCGTGCGCGCCGCAGGTCGCCGCCTGCGCCTTGATCGCTTCCTGGAGGAGACCTACACGGACGGGTTCCTCGTGCTGCACGGGGGGAAGGTGCTGACCGAGGTCTACCGCAACGGCATGACGCCCGACACGACCCACCTGCTGATGTCGGTGTCGAAGTCCGTGACGTCGGTGGTGACCGGCTCGCTCGTGGCCGACGGGGTCCTGCGACCCCAGGACCTCGTCACCGACCACGTGCCGGAGCTGCGGCGGACCTCGTTCGAGGGCTGCACCGTGCGCCACCTGCTCGACATGCGCGCCGGCACCCGCTTCGACGAGGACTACGCGAACCTGGACGCGGACGTTCGCGTGTACGAGCAGATCTATCTCTGGCGCCCCCGGACGAACCGGCGGCTGCCCGCCGACATCACCGCGTACTACGCCACGCTCAAGAACGCCGGCCCGCACGGCGGGCCGTTCGACTACCGCTCGGTGCTGACCGACGTGCTCGCCTGGGTGATCGAGCGGGCGAGCGGGCGGCGGTTCGCCGAGCTGGTCTCGGAGCGCCTCTGGCGTCCGATGGGCGCCGAGTTCGACGCCGAGGTCACCGTGGACGGTCATGGCAACCCGATGGCCGACGGCGGCGTCTGCTGCACCCTCCGTGACCTCGCTCGGTTCGGCCAGCTGATGCTGCAGGACGGTCGGCGGGGCAGGACGCAGGTGGTCCCGAGGGCGTGGATCCGCGACATCCTCACCCCGGATGCGGACACGGTCGAGGCGTTCGAAGCCTCCGAGGACGCCCACGAGTTCCCGCGCGGCGCGTACTACCGCGACAAGTGGTGGGTGATCGACCCGCGGGCGCCGATCTACATGGGCTCGGGGATCAACGGGCAGACGGTCTTCGTCCACGGTCCGTCGCGGACGGTGGTCGCCAAGCTCTCGACGTGGCCGGTCGCGTGGTCGCCCGAGTTCGCGATCCCGACCACGAACGCCCTGCTGGACCTCGCGCGCAAGCTCGGCGACGGCCGCCTCTAGCGCGTCGCCGCGCTCGCGAGCGCGAGCAGGCCGGACAGGGCGAGCAGGGCCAGGACGATCGCGCGGAACCCCCCGTGGTCGATCCGGCGGAACGCACGCTCGCCGGCGACGACGCCGAGGATCATCGCGGGGATCCCCACGAGCACGCCGCGGCCGACCTCGGCGTCGACGAGGCCGATCGTCCAGAACGCGGCGAGGGCGATCGCCCCTTCCACGAGGAAGGCGGCCGCGAGCGTCGCCCGGAACGGCTCGGGTTCGAGGCCCGCGGCCTGGAAGGCGATCACCACGGGCGGCCCGCTCGTGCCGACGCTCGTGGCGAGCGCTCCGGCCACCGCGCCGGCCGCGTACTCGCTCCTGCGCCCCGCCGGCAGCGCGAACCGGCGCCAGAGCGCCACGGTGAGGACCAGGACGACCGCGCCGACGAGCGCCGTGAGCACCGCGTCGTTCGCCTTCGTCAGCAGGAGGGCCCCGACCGGCATCCCGACCAGCGAGGCCGCCGTGACGCGCGCCGCCTCGGGGACCAGGATGTGTTCGCGCCAGCGGATCGCGTTCCAGCACGAGAGCGGGAGCCCGATCGCCGTCATCGTCACCACCGCCACCTTCGGATCGGCGATCACCGTGACGATCGGCACCATCAGCAGCGCGAACCCGAACCCGACCGTCGACTGGACCACCGCGCCGAGCAGCACGGCGAGCGCGATCCCGGCGAGGAACGCCACTACTCGGGTCCCGGATCGGGCGGCGGAGCGATGAGGGGGTCGTCCATCAAGACCGCCTCCTCGAGCGCGCGCGGCAGGAGCGCCTCGGCGGCCACCACGTTCGATTCGGCGCCGGAGTTCTCCGACAGGCGCTTGTCGTCGATCCCGTCGGCTACCCGCCCCCGACGCCGGTCGTACACGGGAAGCCCCGCGGGGTTGCGGCCGTCGAACCAGGCGCGCGCCTTCATGGCCAGGACCTCCCAGCGCTCGTCCTCCGTGGCCTCGAACAGCCGGTCGAGCGAGTAGATGCACGACGCGACGTCGTAGGGGGTGGTCCCGGAGAGCGGGAACGCGTCCTCGACGACCGGGACGAGCAGCGCCTCGGCGCTGCGGACCGCGACCTGGAGGAGAGCCGGGTCCTCCAGCAGCACCGCGGAGGAGGCGAGGACCCCCTCCTGGACGTGGGCCCACAGGTGCGGGGTGCCCGTCTCGCCCTCGGCGTTCATGAGCACGTCCCCGTCGCGCTGGTCGGCCAGCTCGCCGACCCAGTGCCGGATCGCGGGCACCAGCGTCTGGATCCCCGCGTCGACGATCAGGCGCCGCGCCACGAAGATGTGCAGGGCGCGGACGTCGGGCGGGGCAGGCTTGGTGACCGCGTGGTCGAGCCCTCGGTGCATCGCCTCCTCGGCGCGCACGTCGCCGAACGTGAGCCAGGCGTGCGACACGCCGACCAGCGCGCGCGCATGCCAGAAGTTCTCGCCGGTGACCGAGGTGATCCCGTGGCGGTTCTTCGTGCCGTCCCAGTCCTGCACGAAGTTCAGCCAGCGGCCGTCCTCCTCCTGCATCCACAGGACGAACTCGAGCAGGCCGTGGGCCCAGTCCGCGGACCAGGCCTGGCGGGTGCGCGCCCAGACGTCGCAGAGGACCTCGAGCACGCGCGCCGCGTCGTCGACGCAGGCGACGCCCTCGAAACCGGACTCGCTCGCGACGATCAGCCGGTCGGTCGCGTCGGCGTACACGGCGACCGCGCGGGCCGTCGGGCCGGCCGCGGGCAAGGGCTGGGTGAGACGTGCGAGCTGGCGGAGCACGGGTGCGGAGTGTCGCAGGCCTCGGCGTGGTTGTCAGCGGCCGTTCGGCCTTGACGGTCCGGGCGCTCAGGCGGGTCCGAGCGCGCTCAGCACCTCGTCGAGGTCGACGTCGGCGGCGGCCGTGTAGGCGTCGGCGGCCCCGTAGTAGATCCGGATCCGCCCCTTGCCGAGGTCGACGTGCCCGGTGGGGAAGACGACGTCGTGCAAGAACCCGTCGCGCTCGTACTCGGTCTGCGGGACCATCAGCGGCTTGTCCGTGCGGGCCAGCACCTTCGCGGGGTCGCCGGCGTCCAGGAGCAGGGCGCCGACGCCGTAGCGGTTGTTGCGGTCGGCGCCGTGGTAGATCGCGAGCCAGCCGTCGTCGATCCGGATCGGCACGAGGCTGGCGCCAACCCGCATCTCGTCCCAGTGCCCGGAGCGCGGTAGGGCGACCGGACGGTGGTTGCCCCAGTGGAGCAGGTCCTCGCTCTCGGCGAGCCAGATCGCGAGCACGCGGCCGAACGACCCCGGCATCGGCCGCGTGAACGCCAGGTACTTCCCCTCGATCCGTTCGGGGAACAGCACCACGTCCTTCTGGTCGGGGCCGAGCAGGGTGGCATGGCGCTCGAACGACGTGAAGTCGGTGGTGGTGAGACGTCGCGTGACGATGCCCAGGCGGCTCACGGCCACGTAGGAGATGTGGAACACGCCGTCGATGCAGGTGATCCGCGGGTCCTCCACGCCGTATTCCTCGAGCGAGTCCGCCGACACCACGGCCGCATGCTGCTCGATCTCGAACCGGATCCCGTCCTTGCTCCTTGCCACCCGCAGGTGGGAGATGTGCGAGAGGTAGTCGGTGAACTCGTCGGTGCCGCGCGTGAACCCGCCGGCCGACGCGCGGTAGCGGATCGTGCGCGGGTCCGACAGGTCCAGGCCCGGGAGGTCCTTGGGGACGTAGCCGATCACGACGCGCGGCGGCTCGACCTCGCAGTCGAAGAACGCCATGCCCACGACCTGGTCGCGCGTGAGCCCCGCGGGCATCGGCACCAACCGCGGCTCTGCGCCACCGAGGTCCACCATCCGCGCGTCGGCGGTGAGCTCGTGATCGTCGGCGGGACGCTCGGCCACGCGCAGCAGCAGCACGGTCTCGTCACCGACCTTCGCGACCCCCGGGTTGATCGTGGAGATCACCTCGAACCCCGGCTGGGAAGGCCGGACGAACTCCGGCGCGATCAGCGGGTTCTCGTCCAGGCGGTGCGAGACGGTGATCGGGGCGCGGTCGCGCCGGCGACGGTCGCTCGGCTTCTTCGGCTCCGCGTGCTCCTCCCGGAGCTCGCGCATCACCTCGAGGAAGCGTGCGCCGGTCTTCGGCCACGTCGCCTCGTTCGCGTACCGGTAGGCGTTGTGCTCGAGGCGCCCCTTGAGCTTGGGGTCGTCGAGGATCTTGTTGACGGCGTCGGCGATCCCCTCGGCCGAACGGAACGGCACGATGATGCCGCGGTCTCCCGCGAGAGCCTCCTTCGCGTGGAGGTACGGCGTGGCGACCACGGCCTTGCCGGCGCCAAGGGCGTAGGACAGGGTGCCGCTCGTGATCTGGTTCGGGTCGAGGTAGGGGGTCACGTAGACGTCGGAGGCGAGCAGGTACTCGATCACGTCGTTCTGCTCGAGGTACTGGTTCACGAACAAGACGTTGTCGGTGAGCCCCAGCTCCTCGACGAGGGCGACGAGCCGGTTGCGGTACTCCTCGCCGCGCTGACGCAGCAGCTCGGGATGGGTCTGGCCGGCGATCAGGTACAGCGCCTCGGGGTGCCGCGCGACGACCGCGGGCATCGCCTCGATCACGTACTCGAGACCCTTGCCGGGCCCGACGAGACCGAACGTCGAGATGATCTGACGGTGGTCCAGGCCCATCTTGGCCTTGAGCCGGCGGCGGCCCTTGGGCTCGATGTGGGGCATCCCGTGGGGGATCACCGCGGGCTTGGCCTTCACGCCGTAGGTCTCGTCGAGGATCGTGACGGCGGTCTCGGCCATCACCACGAGGCCGTGCGCGGCGTCGGCGATGTTGCGGACGGCCTCCCGGATCGCGGGCGAGGGCTCGGGCAGCACGGTGTGGAGGTTGACGAGCGCCGGCTTGCGCAGCTCCTCGAGCATCGGGGTGAGGTGGTCCTCGTACATCCCCTCGATCCAGTGCTCGCCGACGAACCCGCCGCCTTTCCACAGGCCGTACAGCCCGAACTCGTGCTGCACGCACACGACGTCGGCGGTCGACTCGTTGATCGCCCTGGCCGCCGCCACGTAGCCGTCGGAGGTGCCCTGGCGGATCCGCCAGCGGACCTCCGAGCCGTAGGCCCGGGCGGTGTTGCGCTCGTCGATCGCGGCGATCCGGCATTGGGTGCGCGGGTCGGCCTGGCGCACCGCGCCGATCAGGTCCGAGGTGAACGTGGCGATCCCGCACCGGCGCGGGGGATAGGTGGAGACGAACGCGATCCGCATCACCCCAGGGTACCTGTGCCTCCCGGGATGTCGGGTCGGGACGCTCAGCCGAGCGGCGCGAAACGAGCCGTGAAGTGTCGCAACTGCGGCGGCTGCTCCACGACCGCGTAGCCGGGGAGGTCGGCGGCCCGCGACGCCACGTCGGTCACGACCTCGATCACGTAGTCGACGTGGCTCTGCGTGTACGTGCGGCGTGGGATCGCCAGGCGGACGAGATCCATGGCGGCGGGGGCCTCGGAGCCGTCCGGCCGGCGGCCGAACATCACCGTGCCGATCTCGCATCCGCGGATCCCGCCGGCCTCGTAGAGGGCGACCGCGAGCGCCTGCCCCGGATACGCGAGCGGCGGCACGTGCGGCAGCAGCGCTCGCGCGTCGAGGTAGACGGCGTGTCCGCCGGCGGGCTTCACGATCGGCACCCCGGCGCGGTCCAGCGCGTCGGCCAGGTACTCGGTCGAGCGGATCCGGTAGCGCAGGTAGTGCTCGTCGACGCACTCGCGCAGGCCCTGCGCGATCGCCTCGAGGTCGCGTCCGGCGAGCCCGCCGTAGGTGGGGAACCCCTCGGTGAGGATCAGGAGGTTCCGGCAGCGCTCGGCCCATGCGTCGTCACGCATCGCGAGCCATCCGCCGATGTTGGCCATCGGGTCCTTCTTGGCGCTCATCGTCATGCCGTCGGCGAGGGCGGCCATCTCGCGGACGATCTCGGGCACCGGCGTGTCGGCGTAGCCGGGCTCGCGCGAGCGGATGAACCACGCGTTCTCCGCGAACCGGCAGGCGTCGAGGAACAGCGGGACCCCGAACCGGTCGCAGAGCGCGCGCACCCCCCGGAGGTTCTCGAGCGAGACCGGCTGCCCGCCGCCCGAGTTGTTCGTCACGGTCACGAACACGACCGGGACGTCGCCGGCGCGCTCGGTGAGCAGCGCCTCGAGCGCCGCGAGGTCCATGTTGCCCTTGAACGGGTGGGCCGCGGCGGGGTCGCGGCCCTCGGCGATCACGAGGTCGACCGCCTCGGCACCCGTGAACTCCACGTTGGCGCGCGTCGTGTCGAAGTGCGTGTTGTTCGGCACGACCCGACCCGGCCCGGCGATCGCGGAGAACAGGATCTTCTCGGCCGCACGCCCCTGGTGGGTCGGGATCACGTGCGGGAACGGGAACAGCTCCTGGACGGCCTCGAGGAACGTGAACCAGGAGGGCGAGCCCGCGTAGGACTCGTCGCCGTGCTGGATCGCCGCCCACTGGTCGCGGCTCATCGCGCCGGTCCCGCTGTCGGTGAGCAGGTCGATCAGGACGTGGTCGGCGTGGAGGTTGAACAGGTTGTAGC
>JBLMXP010000128.1:0-15688 GCA_050257835.1 Planctomycetaceae bacterium
GGTGCTGCTGCCGTTCCTCGTGTCGTTCGTGATCCGGACGCTCGCGTGGAGCTTCATCCTGGCCGACGACGGGATCATCCTCAGCCCCCTGAAACGGTGGGGCCTGCTCCCGCAGGACTACCACGTCCTGCAGACCACCTTGGCCGTCGTGGCCGGGATCGCGTACAACCTCCTGCCGTTCACCATCCTGCCGCTGTACGTGTCGCTCGACCGGATCGACAAGCGGCTGGTCGAGGCGGCGGGCGACCTGTACGCGAGCCGCGCGAAGGCGTTCTGGCGGGTCGTCTTCCCCTTGTCGCTGCCGGGCGTCTTCGCGGCGGTGCTGCTGACGTTCATCCCGGCGGTCGGCGACTACGTGAACGCCTCGGTGCTCGGAGGCCCCGGATCGTTCATGATCGGGAACATCATCGAGAGCCAGTTCCTGACCTACCGCAACTATCCGCTCGCGTCGGCTCTCGCGTTCATCGTGATGATCTTGATGCTGATCGGCGCCGTCTCCTACGCGCGGGTCCTGGGCACAGAGGAGATCACGACGTGAGCGCGAGCGCGATCGAGCAGGCGACCACCGACTACCAGGCGGCGCGGGTCAAGAACACGCCGAAGAAGCGGTGGACGCGCCTGGTCCTGCCCGTCTACACGGCGTTGGTCATCCTCTATCTGTCCTTCCCGATCTTCGTGATCATCCTGTACAGCTTCAACGACACGAACGTCGGGTTCGGGACGTCGCCCCGCGTGAAGTCGCAATGGCTCGGCTTCACCACCGACTGGTACAAGCAACTGTTCGACATCCCGGACCTCACCGCGGCGCTTCGGCACAGCATCATCAACGCGGTCCTCGCGGCGGCGGTGGCGACGATCCTCGGCACGTTCCTCGGCCTTTCCCTCGGCCGGTACAAGTACCGGGGGAAGGGGTCCACCGACTTCCTGCTGTTCCTCAACATCTCCTCGCCCGAGATCGTGCTGGGCGCCGCGCTCGCCGGGTTCTTCGTGGCGGTCGGCCTCGCCCGCGGGCCCGTCACGGTCTTCCTGTCGCACGTGATGTTCGACATCCCCTTCGTCGCCATCACGGTTCGAGCCCGGGTCCAAGGTTTGGATCGGTCGCTCGAAGACGCGGCCATGGACCTGTTCGCGAAGCCGACGACGACGTTCCTCAAGGTGACGCTGCCACTGATCCTGCCCGGGATCGTCGCCGGCTACATGCTGGCGTTCGCCCTGTCGATCGACGACTTCGTGATCAGCTGGTTCGTGCAAGGGGGCTTCCAGCTGTTCCCCACGTGGGTCTACGCGAGCGCCAAGGTCGGCATCCCGCCGCAATCCTTCGCGATGGCTTCGATCATCTTCACGATCGGGGCCCTCGTGGCGCTCGCCAACCTCCTGCTGGGCGGTCGCAAGGAGCGCGCCTCGGGGGCGACCTCGTGACCTGCCCCGCCTAAGGTGGTCCGGGCCCGCGTCCGATGAGACCGGAGATGGGCGGCGATCCGTGGATGTTCGAGAGCCTGCACGCGCGCGTGTCGCGTCGCGGGTTCCTGCGCGCGGTTGGCGGGCTCGCCGGCGCGGCCGCGCTCTCACCCGCGCTCGCGGCGTGCGCGTCCACCCCCGCGGGACCCTTCGACGGCGATCCCGCTGGCGTCGTCGACTTCGCCAACTGGCCGCTCTACATCGACAAGGCCAAGGATGCCCAGGGCCATCCGGAGATCCCCTCGCTCAACCGGTTCACCGAGGTAACCGGCATCCTCGTGAACTACCGCGAGGTGATCCCCGACGCCGAGGTCTTCTTCCGCCGGATCCAGCCCTACCTGGCCGCGGGACGGCCGACCGGCTGGGACGTCATGGTGATCACGAACGGGATCACGCTGACCAAGCTGGTCGAGCGCAACGAGCTCCTGTACCTGCCGTCGGACCGGCGTCCGAACTTCGACCGCAACGCGGCCGCCCTCGTGAAGGACCCGCCGTACGACCCGGGCAACCGCTACACGATGGCCTGGCAGTCCGGGATCACCGGGATCGCGTACAACCCGCAGCTCACCGGGGGCCCGGTGGACAGCCTCGCGGAGCTGTTCACCAGGGAGTTCGAGGGTAAGGTCGGCATGTTCGGCGACCCGGTCGACCTGCCCAACCTCGCGATGATGGCCGCGGGCATCGACCCGGAGACCTCCACCCCACGTGACTGGAACGCCGCCGCGGCCATGCTCCGCCGCCAGCGCGATCGGGGGATCGTGAAGGCGTACTACAACCAGAACTACCTGAACGCGCTCGCCAACGGCGACGTCGCCGTGTCGATGGCATGGTCGGGCGACATCTTCCAGGCCAACGCCGGCGGGAAGCCCGAGGGGCTGAAGTTCGTCGTCCCGCGGGAGGGTGCCCTGCTGTGGACCGACAACATGTGCATCCCCGAAGGTGCGCTGCACCCGGTCGACGCGATCAGGTTGATGGACTTCGTGTACCGCCCCGACATCGCCGCGATGATCGCCGCCTACGTCGCCTACGTGACCCCCGTGCCTACCGCCAGGGACCAGATCTTGAAGATGGCGCAGGCGAAGGACGTGACCGCCGAGCAGGCGACCAGCCTGCAGCAGATCGCCACGAGCCCGCTGGTGTTCCCCTCCGAGGAGGACGAGGCTCGGCTCAAGCGCTACCGGGAGCTCAAGACCGACGAGGAGCTCGCCCAGTGGCAGGCGGCCTTCGGCGAGTTCTACCTCTGAGCCCCAACCCGCACGCCGGTCGGGTCCGGCCCCGCACTTCGTGAATCGTTTCACAAGCGGACCCAAGGAAGGCCGCTGACCTGCGGAAACGGCTTTGACGGGCGTCGAGGCTGGCCCCTATACTCCCTCCGCCCATGCCGGGACGCAACCACGAGGAAGCTTGGAGAGGGGCGAACCAGGCCTGGAGCATCACCAGCACCCTGCTGTCGGGGATCGTCGTGTGGGGTGGGGTGGGGTGGCTCCTGGACCGGTGGCTCGGCTTCGAGGGACTGTTCCTGCCGATCGGCATGGTGCTCGGAGTGGGGGTCGCGATCTACGCGGTCTACGTGCGTTATGGCAGAGATGACTGACCGGCCGGAGCTGCGTATGGTCCGCCGGGCTCGAGGCCCGGCGGTGGTCGCGTTCGTGGCCGCGGTCCTCGCGGGCTGGGCGTTCGCCGGCCCGGGAGCCGGCCTCTCCGCTGCGATCGGCATCGCGATCGTGTTCGCGAACTTCGCCGCCCACGGCTACTCCCTCGCGTGGGCCTCGACGATCTCGGTCGTGGCCGTCCAGGCGGTCGCGCTGGGTGGCTTCGTGGTTCGCCTCGGTGCGATCGTCGGCCTGCTGTTCGCCCTCAACACCCTCGGATGGTTCTCACCGCTCGCCTTCGGGCTCGCGGTGGTCCCCGCCACGTTGCTGCTCCTCACCTACGAGGCGCGGCTCGCGATCCGCGGCCTCGGGGCCGACCTGCAGATCCCCGCCGACACGGCGGCGATCCGCGCGGGCGAGGTCCTGGCCGCTCGGGAGGCTCGCTGATGCTCGGTCCCGTCGTGCTCGCCCTGACCAGACCGCCGGAGGGGTTCCACGCCCCGGACGTCAGCGCCTTCGACTACACGAAGACCTGCCTGATCGGGGGCGGGTCCTACTGCATCACGAAGGTGTCGTTCTGGACGCTGATGTCGGCCGTGATCATCGGCGCGCTGTTCTTCGCGGCGTTCCGCAACCCGAAGATCGTCCCGCGTGGCCTGCAGAACGCCGTCGAGTCCCTGATCGAGTTCATCCGCAACGGCATCATCATGGAGACGATGGGCCCCGAGGGGCTGCCCTTCCTCCCGTTCCTCACTGCCCTGTTCGTCTTCATCTGGGTCAACAACTTCTACGAGGTGGTGCCGGGGATCCAGTTCCCGACCACCGCGACGATGTCCCTGGCGGCGCTCCTCACGCTCACGGTCTACCTCGTGTTCAACGTGGTCGGCATCGTGAAGCAGGGCGGGTGGCACTACATCAAGGGCATCATGTTCCCCCCCGGCGTGCCGATCCCGATCTACTTCCTCTACACGCCGATCGAACTGGTGTCGGTGTTCCTGGTCCGGCCGCTCACCCTGGCCGTCCGACTCACCGCCAACATGATCGCCGGGCACCTGATCCTCGCGACGTTCTTCATCGGCACCTGGTACCTCCAGTGGAAGGTCGGGACGATCCCGATCGCCGCACTGTCGTTCAGTCTCGGTGTGTTCATGACCGGCTTCGAGGTGCTGGTCACGCTGCTGCAGGCCTACATCTTCACGATCTTGACCGCCGTGTACATCTCCGGGGCCCTTCACCCCGAGCACTAGAGGGAGGACAAGGCAGATGACTCTTCTGGCACAGGTTGGCGGCGACGTCGGCTCGATCGGCAAGGGGCTGGTCTACGGCCTGGCCGCGATCGGCCCCGGCATCGGCATCGGCTTCCTCGTCGGCAAGTCCGTCGAGGCCATGGCGCGCCAGCCCGAGGCGGCCGGCATGGTCCGCACCACGATGTTCCTCGGCATCGCGTTCGTGGAGGCCCTCGCGCTGTTCGGCTTCGTCCTCAGCTTCATCATCAAGTAGGGGAGGCGAGATGCTGCATCTGGCGCTGCTCGCCGCGGAGACGACCGGGGCCGAGCCCAAGAACGTCATCCTCCCCGACACGGCGGAGCTGCTGTACGGGACGATCGCGTTCCTGATCGTGTTCGGGCTGCTCGCGAAGTTCGCGTTCCCGGCGCTCAACAAGATGCTCGCGGAGCGCACCGCCAAGATCCAGGGCGAGATGGAGAAGGCCGAGGTCACGCGGACCCAGGCCGACCAAGTCCTGGCCGACTACAAGGCCCAGCTCGCCGGGGCGCGCGACGAGGCGAACCGGATCATCGAGGAGGCCCGCAAGACGGCCGACCAGCTCCGCAAGGACATCCAGGCCAAGGCCGAGCAGGAGGCGCAATCCACGGTGACGCGCGCCCAGGAGGAGATCCGCGCCGAGCGCGACCGGGTCTTCCAGGAGCTGCGCGGCCAGGTCGGCGACATCGCGGTCGAGCTCGCCGGGCGCGTGGTCGGGCAGACGCTCGACAAGGGCACGCACGAGCGGCTGATCGACGAGTACATCGACCAGGTCGCCTCGAGCGGGAACGGACAGGGCTGAGGTGCCGGCCGGCGACGTCGTCCACGGCTACGCCCAGGCGCTGTTCGCGGTCGCCTCGGCGGAGGGCGTCCTGGCCAAGGTCGAAGACGAGCTGTACGGCTTCGCGCGGGCCGTGGAGCAGAACCCGGCGCTGCGCGAGGCGCTGACCGACGCCGCGCTGCCGGCGGAGAACCGCAAGGCGGTCGTGGCGGACCTCCTCGGCGAGCGGGCGCACCCGCTCACGGTGGCGCTGGTCGGGTTCGTGGTCGACGCGGGCCGTGCCCGCGACCTCGGCAGGATCGTCGACGAGCTGGCCCGCGTGGCGGCCAAGGAGCGCGAGCGCGAGCTCGCCGAGGTTCGCTCCGCGGTGGCGCTCACCGACGCGCAGCGCGAGCGCCTCGCCGAAGCGCTGTCGCGCGCGACGGGCCGCCAGGTGGACGTGAAGGTCGTGGTCGACCCGACCGTGGTGGGCGGCGTGGTCGCCCGCGTGGGCGACTACGTCTTCGACGGGTCGGTGGCGAGCCGGCTCGATGACGCGAGACAGGCATTGGGGAGCTGAGCGATGACCTTGAACCTCGATCCAGCAAGCATCGCCGAAGCCCTCCGGAAGAACGTCGAGGGATGGACGCCGCAGGTCGAACGCGAAGAGGTCGGCCGCGTGATCGAGACCGGTGACGGGATCGCGCGCGTCGCCGGCCTCCCGCGCACGATGGCGAACGAGCTCCTCGAGTTCCCGGGCGGGCTCCTCGGCGTCGCGTTCAACCTCGACGAGGACCACATCGGCTGCATCATCTTCGGCGATGCCGCCGGGATCGAGGAAGGCGACCCCGTCAAGCAGACCGGGCGGATCCTCTCCGTGCCCGTCGGCGACGGGTTCCTCGGCCGGGTGGTCGACGGCCTCGGCCGCCCGCTCGACGAGAAGGGTCCGATCGCGGCCGAGGGCGAGCGCGCCCTTGAGCTGCAGGCGCCCAACGTGGTCTCGCGCCAGGGGGTGCGGGAGCCGCTCTACACCGGCATCACGGCGATCGACGCGATGACGGCGATCGGCCGGGGTCAGCGGCAGCTCATCATCGGCGACCGCCAGACCGGCAAGACGGCCGTGGCGCTCGACACGATCATCAACCAGAAGCAGTACTGGGGGACCGACCAGGCGGTGCGCTGCATCTACGTGGCGGTCGGCCAGAAGTCCTCCACGGTGGCCGAGGTGGTCGAGACCCTGCGCGAGCAGGGGGCGCTCGACTACACGGTCGTGATCAACGCCGCCGCCTCGGACCCGGCGCCGTTCCAGTACGTGGCGCCCTACGCGGGCGCCGCGATCGGTTCGCACTGGATGTACCAGGGCAAGCACGTCCTGATCGTCTACGACGACCTGTCCAAGCAGGCGGTCGCCTACCGCGAGATCTCCCTGCTCCTGCGGCGTCCGCCCGGCCGCGAGGCCTACCCGGGCGACGTCTTCTACCTGCACTCCCGCCTGCTGGAACGCGCGGCGAAGCTCTCCGACGAGCTGGGCGGCGGCTCGATGACCGCGCTGCCGATCATCGAGACGAAGGGCGGCGACATCTCCGCCTACATCCCCACGAACGTCATCTCGATCACCGACGGGCAGCTGTTCTTGGAGTCGGAGCTGTTCTTCTCGGGCGTCCGTCCCGCGATCAACGTGGGCGTGTCGGTCAGCCGGGTCGGCGGCGCCGCGCAGATCAAGGCGATGAAGAAGGTCGCCGGCCGTCTGCGCCTGGACCTGGCGCAGTACCGGGCGCTCGAAGCGTTCGCGCAGTTCGGGTCGGAGCTCGACAAGGCGTCGCAGCAGCAGCTCGCGCGCGGCGCCCGGGTGGTCGAGGTCTTGAAGCAGCCCCAGTACGACCCCCAGCCGGTCGAGCGCGAGGTCGTGCAGGTCTACGCGGTCACCGGCGGGCACATGGACGACTATCCGGTGGTCGACGCGAAGCGGTTCGCGACCGAGTTCTGCGAGTACCTCGACACGCGTCACCCCGAGCTGTTCGCGACGATCCGCGAGACCGGCGACCTGTCCGAGGACACCGAGCAGGCGCTGAAGGATGCCCTGGCCGCGTTCCGCCAGACCTTCGTGCCGACCCCGACGGGCCCCGGCTCCGAGGCGGGCGCCGGCCCCGGCACCCCGCCGGACGAGGTGAAGAAGGACGTGGGCTGGGACCGGATGTCCTCGGTCGAGGAGGAGCTGACCACCGAGGCCGAGAAGACGCCCGAGCAGCGACGGTCCGAGTACGAGGAGAAGGCGGGGCCGCTCGGAGAGTCCGGCGCGCAGTCCCCGATGTAGATGGGTGCCAAGCTCCGCATCGTCCGCCGGCGGATCCGCTCGGTCCAGTCGACGAAGAAGATCACGCGAGCGATGGAGCTGATCGCCTCCTCGCGGATCGTGAAGGCTCAGCAGCGCGTCGAACAGGCACGTCCCTATGCGCAGCAGCTGACCAGCGCGATGGAGGACCTCGCGCGCAACGCCGGGTCGATCTCGCATCCGCTGCTGCAGGACCGCCCCGAGCCCCGGCGGGTCGGCGTGCTCGCCCTCACCTCCGACCGCGGCCTCGCCGGCGCCTACAGCGCGAACGTGCTGAAGGAGGCGGAGGGCGTCGTCAGGGACGTCCGCGCGCGCGGGCTCGAGCCGGTGCTCTACGTGGTCGGCAAGAAGGGCGTCGGATACTTCCGCTTCCGCGGGGTGGCGATGCGCGCGGAATGGCAGGGGTTCAGCGAGGTCCCGTCCTACGACCGCGCGATCGAGATCGGGCGGATGCTGATCGACGACTTCGCGAACGAAGAGGTCGACGAGCTGTGGTGCGCGTACACCGACTTCCGATCGGCGTTCACCCAGCGCGCGACGCACAAGCGGTTCCTGCCGATCGCCCCCGAGGAGGTCACCGGGCGCGAGAGGGGCACGGTGCATCCCGAGTACCTGTTCGAGCCGGCCCCCGAGCGCATCTTGGACCACCTGCTGCCGCAGTACCTGATCACGAAGGTCTGGGCGGCCCTGCTCGAGTCGGCGGCTTCGGAGAACGCCGCGCGCCGCCGCGCGATGAAGGCTGCGACCGACAACGCGGACGACCTGCTCAAGGTCCTCACGCGACAGGCGAACCGGGCGCGCCAGGACGAGATCACGACCGAGATCATGGAGATCGTCGGCGGCGCGGAAGCGCTGTCCGCCGCCGAGGAAGGATGACCGATGGCTGAGACGAACGGACACCCCGACGGGCGGGTGGTCCGGGTGATCGGACCGGTGGTGGACGTCGAGTTCCCGCCGAACGAGCTTCCGGAGATCAACAACGCGCTGACCGTGGACGTCGACCTCGCCGGCGCGACGACCACGATCACCTGCGAGGTGGCCCAGCACATCGGCGACTCGACGATCCGGGCGATCGCGTTGAAGCCGACCGACGGCCTGATCAGAGGGGCGAAGGTGCACAACACCGGCGCTCCGATCACGGTCCCGGTGGGCGAAGGCGTCCTCGGTCACGTGTACAACGTGCTCGGCGAACCCCTCGACGCCGACGCATCCGAGATCGAGGTCACGGAGCGGTGGCCGATCCACCGCGAGTCGCCTGCGTTCGCGGACCTCGAGCCGAAGAAGGTGATGCTCGAGACGGGCATCAAGGTGATCGACCTGCTCGAGCCCTACGTCCAGGGCGGCAAGATCGGGATGTTCGGCGGCGCCGGCGTCGGCAAGACCGTCATCATCCAGGAGATGATCCGCCGCCAGGCACAGCAGCATGGCGGCGTGTCCGTGTTCGCGGGGGTGGGGGAGCGCACCCGCGAGGGCAACGACCTGTTCACGGAGATGACCGAGTCCGGCGTCATCGCGAACACCGCGCTCGTGTTCGGGCAGATGGACGAGCCGCCGGGCGTTCGCCTGCGGGTGGCGCTGTCGGCCCTCACGATGGCCGAGTACTTCCGCGACGTCGAGCACAAGGACGTGTTGCTGTTCGTGGACAACATCTTCCGGTTCACGCAGGCGGGCTCGGAGGTCTCGACCCTGCTCGGGCGGATGCCGTCGGCGGTGGGCTACCAGCCCAACCTCGCGGGCGAGATGGGCGATCTCCAGGAGCGGATCACCTCCGCCGGCGGGCGGTCGATCACGTCGCTGCAAGCGATCTACGTGCCCGCCGACGACATCACCGACCCGGCGCCGCACGCCGCGTTCGCGCACCTGGACGCCACGACGGTCCTGTCGCGAGAGATCGCCTCGCTCGGGATCTACCCGGCCGTGGACCCCCTCGACTCGACCTCGCGGATCTTGGACCCCCGCTACGTCGGCGAGGAGCACTACGCGACGGCGCGCCGCGTCCAGGAGATCCTTCAGCGCTCCAGGGACCTGCAGGACATCATCGCGATCCTCGGGATCGACGAGCTGTCGGAGGAGGACAAGGTGATCGTGACGCGCGCGCGCAAGATCCAGCGGTTCTTGTCGCAGCCGTTCTTCGTCGCGGAGCAGTTCACCGGGATCCCTGGCAAGTACGTCCCGATCGACGAGACGATCGCGTCGTTCAAGGGGATCTGCGAGGGCGAGTACGACCACCTCCCGGAGCAGGCGTTCTTCCTGGTGGGCGGCATCGAGGAGGCCGTCGCGCAGGCCAAGCAGATGGAGGCCGCGTAGGCATGACGGTCGAGGTGCACCTCGTCACCCCCGAGCGAGAGGTCTGGTCCGGCGAGGTCCTGCAGCTGATCGCCCGCGGCGTCGACGGCGAGGTCGGGATCCTCGGCGGGCACGCGCCGCTGCTCGTGCAGCTCGCGATCGGTCCGCTGCGGCTGCAGCAGCTGGACGAGTCCTGGTTGGCGGCGGTGGTCGACGGCGGGTTCCTGCACGTGACGACCGAGGACGGGCTCACGCGGGCCGACGTCTTGGCGACCCACGCCGAGCTGGTCGACGAGATCGACGTGATGGCGGTCCGCCGTCGCCTCGAGGAGTTGCAGAACCGCCAGGAGGAGAACGACGACCAGGTCGCCAAGGCGGAGATCGCCAAGGCGATGGCCAGGATCAGCCTCGCCGGCTGAGTCGCGCAGTCGCACGGAACCCGCACGCCGGGTCCCGCGTGGCGCCCGAACCAGGACGTAGGATGACGCCCTCCATGGACCGCCTCCTCGTGACCGGGGGCGCGCGTCTCGCCGGCGCCGTGCGGGTGGCCGGCGCCAAGAACGCGGCGCTCAAGCACATGGCCGCGGCGCTGCTCGCGCCGGGGGTCACGACGCTCCGCAACGTGCCGCACATCCTGGATTGCGTGCTGATGGGGCGCGTGCTGTCCCATCTCGGCGTGCCGGTCCTGTGGCGCGACGGCGAGGTCACGATCGACGCGACCACGATCTCGTCGGTCGAGGCGCCCTACGAGCTGGTGCGCCAGATGCGGGCCTCGATCGTGGTGCTCGGGCCGCTGCTGGGGCGTCGAGGCGTCGCGCGCGTGTCGCTGCCCGGAGGCGACGAGATCGGCTCGCGCCCGATCGACCTGCACCTGGCGGGCCTGCGCCGGATGGGGGCGGAGATCCGGCTGGAGCACGGTTTCGTGGTCGCGGAGGCGCCGCGCGGCCTGCACGGCGCCGCGATCACGCTGGACTACCCGAGCGTCGGGGCCACCGAGAACCTGATGATGGCCGCGGTCGCCGCCCGTGGCACCACCGTGATCGACAACGCGGCGCGCGAGCCCGAGATCGCCGACACCGCGGACCTGCTCGTGGCGATGGGCGCGCGGATCGAGGGCGCGGGCACGAGCACGATCGAGGTCGAGGGCGTGGAGGCGTTCGCGCCCGCCGAGCACCGCACCGTGGCCGACCGGATCGAGACCGGCACCTGGGCCTGCGCGGCCGTCGCCACCCGTGGCGACGTCACGATCGGGGGGTGTCGCTCCGACCACCTCGAGCTGCTCCTGTCCAAGCTCGCCGACGCCGGCGCGCGGATCGACCTGGTCGCGGACGGGATCCGCGTGCGCCAGGACCATCGGGCGCGCGCGATCGATTTCGTGACGCTTCCGTACCCGGGGGTCGCCACGGACTTCCAACCGATCCTGATGGCGGCGCTCGCGGTCGCCGACGGCACGAGCATCGCCACCGAGAACGTGTTCGAGAGCCGGTTCCTCTACGTGGACGAGCTCCGCCGGATGGGGGCCGACATCCGCACGGAGGGCCATCACGCGGTGATCCGCGGGGTCGAGCGCCTGTCCGCAGCGCCGGTCCGCGCGTTGGACATCCGTGCGGGCGCCGCGATGGTGATCGCGGCCCTGTGCGCCGACGGCGTCACCGAGATCGCCGACGTGCACCACATCGACCGTGGCTACGCCGACCTCGAGGCCAAGCTCTCGGCGCTCGGCGCCGAGGTGCGGCGCGAGGGCGGTGCGGTCGTCCTGCCCGACGCCGCGGGGGCGCGGTGATCCCGTCCCCGCCGCCGCGGCCCGACCTGCAGGGCCCGGCGCCGGTTCCGGGGATCCACCCCGCGGGGCGGCCGGGCCCGTTCGCGCGCGACGGGCTCGCCCGCGCCGAGCGCGTGACCTGGTCCTGGCTCGAGGCGATCGGGCTGTTCTTCGTGGGCAACGTCCTGATCGGCCAGGTGCTCGTGCTGGGCCTGTTCCTCGCCCTGTCGGGGGTGCAGCGGGTCGAGGACCTCGCGGGGTCGATGCAGGTCCTGGCGACGATCCTCGTCGACGTGGTCTTCGCGGCGGTGATGGTCGGCTGGCTCGCGCGGCGCCACCCGGGCTGGCTCCGGCGCCTGGGTCTGCCCGGGCCGGGCGCGTGGGGGCGCGCGATCGCCTGGGGCGCGGGGATGGGCGTGCTCCTGTATCCCGCCATCGCGATCGTGGTCGGGGTCCCGCTGACGCTGCTCTTCGAGGCCGTCTCGGGCCGGACCGTCACCACCCCCGAGCAGCTCCCCCAGCACCTGTCGACGATGGGCAAGGCCTTGTCGGTGGTGCTGGCGGTGGCGGTGGCGCCGCCAACCGAGGAGCTGTTCTTCCGCGGGCTGCTGTTCCGGAGCATCCGCGACCGGCTCGGGTTCTGGCCGGGCGCGCTGATCTCCGCGGTCCTGTTCGGCCTGGCGCACTACGTCCCGGCGCCCTGGCCCGACGCGGTGCTCCTGCAGACCGTGATGATCTTCACGGGCCTGGGCCTTGCCTGGATCTACGAGCGGCGAGGGACGATCGTCGCGAACACCGCGGCCCACATGGTGTTCAACGTCGTGGGGTTGCTGCTGATCCTCGGGCGGCTCTGAGCGGGCGGCGGGCCGAGGCTATCCTGATGCGGCGTCCCGCGTTGCGAGAGGGGTTGTCGTGCCGAACTTCCCGACCGACGAGTGGTTCCGGGCCTTCGTCGCTGAGGTCAACGCCTCCGAGGAGTACCGGCTCGCGGCCGCCGACTGGGAGGGCGACATCGCGTTCCTGATCCTCGCCGAGCCCGACAAGCGCATGCCCGAGGACGTGTGGGGCTGGCTCGACCTGTGGCACGGGCAGTGCCGGGGCGGCGGGATCGTGACGCCCGAGCGCGGCGCCGAGGCCCGCTACCTGATCACCGCCCCCTACAGTCGGTGGAAGGACGTCCTGCTCGGGGAGCTCGACCCGATCAAGGGCATGATGCAGGGCAAGCTCAAGGTCAAGGGGGACCTGCCCACGATCATCCGCTACGTCCGTGCCGCGAACGAGCTCGTCCGGCTCACCGGCGAGGTCGACACGGTCTTCCCCGACGAGGTGTGACGTGCGCGCCGTGGTCTTCGACCGGCCGGGGCGGGTGCGCGTCCAGCAGGTGCCCGACGCGGCGCTGCGGGAGCCTGCCGACGCCCTCGTGCGGGTCACGCGGAGCGCGATCTGCGGATCCGATCTGCACTTCTTCCATCTGAAGGCGCCGATCGCGCCGGGCGAGGTGATGGGCCACGAAGCGGTCGGCGTCGTGGAGTCGGCCGGGGAGGCCGTGCGGTCCGTTCGTCCCGGCGACCGCGTGGTGGTCGCGTTCCACATCGCGTGCGGGGAGTGCTGGTTCTGCCGGCGCGGCGAGTCCTCGCTCTGCGAGGACTTCCGCAACCTCGGCGCGGGCGCGTTCAGCGGCGGGCTCGCCGGCACGCAGGCCGAGCGGGTCCGTGTGCCCAACGCCGACGTGAACCTGCTGCCGGTCCCCGACGGCGTGGACGACGAGGCCGCGCTGTTCGTCGGCGACGTCCTCACGACCGGCTACTACGCCGCCTCGATCGCTGCGCCCACGCCCGAGGAGACGGCAGCCGTGGTCGGCGTCGGGCCCGTGGGGTTCTGCGCGGTCGGGGCCCTGCGGGCGCTCGGCGCCGGGCGCGTGGTGGCCCTGGACCGGGAGCCGGGGCGCCTCGCGCTCGCCGAGACGGCCGGCGCGACCCCCGTCCACGTCGGCGAGCGCAACCCCGAGATGGCCCTGGCCGCCCTCACCGACGACCGGGGGGCCGACGTCGTGCTCGAGGCCGTCGGGCACCCGTTCGCCTTCGAGACCGCGGTCGACATCGTGCGCCGCGGTGGGCGCGTCGTGGTGGTGGGGATGTACGCGGGTGAGCAGGTCGAGATCCCCCTCGGCGTCTACTGGGCGCGTGCGCTCACCCTGCGCTTCTCCGGCGTGTGCCCCGTCCACGCGTGGTGGCGCCCGACGATGGAGGCGCTCGCCGCCGGCCGGCTCGACCCCACGCCGCTGATCAGCCACCGGCTGCCGCTCGAGGACGCGCCCCGCGGCTACGAGCTGTTCGACGCCCGCGAGGCCACGAAGGTGCTGCTGGAGCCGTGAGCGTGACCTACGCCGACGACGAGCCCAACGGCCTGGCCGAGCTGCTGGGCGAGCTGATCGCCCAGAACCTGGCACGCGACCCCGGGCGTCGCCGGCACCTGCGACCTGGTGTCGTCGTGGTGGAGTCCACCGACCACGAGGTCGCGGCGACGCTGCGCTTCTCCGAGGGCGCGGTCGAGATCGCGAACGGCGCCGGCGAAGGGGCGCACGTCCACATCCGCGCGAAGGGCAGCTCCCTGCTCGGGCTGGCCGGCGCGCCGCTGCGCCTGGGGCTGCCCGACGCGCTCGCCGCCGAGGGGCGCGCCGTGCTCGGCGACATCGTGCGTGGCCACGTCGAGGTGCGCGGTCTGCTGTCCCGGCTCCCGGCGGTGCGCCGCCTGACGATGCTGCTCTCGGCGACGTGAGGGGAGGAGCGACGGACCCGACGACGACGAAGCGCACCGGCGATCCGCCCGAGCCGGCGACGGCTCGGCAGCGCCGGTGGCCGACGCTCGTGGTGCTGGCCGCGATCGCCGCGCTCACGATCGGGGGCCGCGCCGTCGCCGACGCGCTCTCCGGGCCCCTCGGTCCCTCCACGGGGTTCCCGCAGGTCGTCACGATCGAGCCGGGCTCGGGCTGGCGGCAGACCGCGTACGAGGACACGCCCGGCGCCGAGCAGCTGACGCTCGCCAAAGGGGCGGTGCGCCTCACGGTGACCGGGATGCCCGGCTACCAGGGCGACGCGCTCCAGCTCGCGGAGGCCTACCTCCAGGCCCGCAGCGCCCAGGTCGCGTCCTTCGGGGAGGGCGGGATCCGCCAGGGGACCCTCCCTTCGGGTCTTCCTGCCGCCGCCTTCGCCTACAGCGGGGTGACGCCCGACGGTAGCGCGGTGATCGGCACGGTGACGGCCACCGTCGGACAGAGCGGCAACGGTGTGGTGTTCGACGCCTACGGTCCCGAACAGGACCTGACCGGCGCGATCGCGAGCGGCGAGCTCAGGTCGATGATCGACGGCGCGGCGATCCCGTGACGCACACGGCCCGCACCCCGGTGGGTGGGATCACGCACCGCTCCCTGTACCGGCCGCGGGAGCCGGCCTTCTGGGTGTTCGTGATCCTCGTCGTGTACGGGGCGATCCAGATCGGGAGCACGCTGGTGCAGCTTTCGACGACCTCCCGCTCGGGGTGGGCGCTTTCCTGGCTCCTGCTGGCCCTGTACGTGCTGCCGGTCTCGATCCTGGTCGTCCGGCTGGACCTGTGGGAGCGCGAGTCGCTCTGGCTCGCCGCCGGCGCGCTCTGCTGGGGGGCGCTGGCGGCGACGGCGCTCTCGCTGGACGCCGGCGGCTGGAGCCAGGTCCTGCAGCTGGTCACGACGCCCGCGTTCACGGCTCGGTGGGGGCCGGCGATCACCGCCCCGATCGTCGAGGAGTCGCTCAAGGGCCTGGGCGTGGTGCTCCTGTACCTGATCGCGCGCGAGGAGATCGCCGATCCGATGGACGGGTTCGTCTACGGGGCCCTGATCGGCCTCGGGTTCGCCGTGATCGAAGACGTCGCGTACTTCATGGCCGCGTTCGGAGGGACGCCCGCGGGCGTCCTGCACGGCTTCTACGTCCGGGTGCTCTCGAGCGGCCTGTACGGCCACGTGCTGTTCACGGCGCTCACCGGGATGGGGGTGGGCGCGTTCGTGTCGCTGCGCGAGGAGGCGACGTTCGGCAGGCGCCTGGCGATCGCCCTCGGATCGTTCGGGCTGGCGCTCCTCGGCCACGCCCTGTGGAACTCCCCGACGCTGGACCTGTCGCCCTCCTCGCCCGCCGGGACCGGGTGGTTGCTGTTCCCGTTCGCGGTGGCCGTCAAGGCGCTGCCGTTGGTGCTCCTGGTGCTCC
>JBLMXP010000129.1:0-6143 GCA_050257835.1 Planctomycetaceae bacterium
CGAGCTCGGACATCAACATGTCGTACGCGGCCAGATCCAGCTCACCGCCGAGCCTCGCACAACGACCCCCCTCATCCACGATCACCCACGCAGCGCCATCGTTCATGGCGCGATGCTAGGACGAGCCTCGGGTTCGGACAACGGGCCCTCCTCGCAGCGGTACGCCTCAGCGGAAGATCGCCGCCATGATCTCGGCGAGCACGATGATGGTCGCGATCAGGGCTGCCCCCCAGAGCGCTTCCGTCCACAGCCGGCGGAAGTACTCGTCCTCCGGTGGCTCCTCGGTCCTGGCCATGCCTACCCGATACCCGCTCGTCCGGGCGCCCAACCCTGACGCGCGCACGGGGCTCGATTGACGGCTCGTGGCATCGGGTATCTGGTGCCGAGCGGCGGAGAGGCCGCCGCGGGGAAGGGAGCGATGAGATGGATGGCATGGTGCAGCGAGTGCGGAGCAGGGCACGCGAGCGGATGATGGACACGCGCCTGGATCGGACGGACCGTGAGAACGAGCGGCTGCGGACCCAGGCGGCCATGCTGCGGGAGGAGCTGGGGCGCGAGCGCGCGACCGAGGCAGACCTCCGGGAGACGCTTCGCGCGTCGGCCAAGGGCAGGACGGTGAAGGTCCGAAGGGGCAACGGCCGCCTGCGGATGCTGCTCGTGGTGGCCGGTGCCTACGTCTTGGGCGCCAAGGCCGGGCGCGAGCGCTACGAGCAGATCATGTCCTGGTTGGACACGCAGCGTCGAGGGATCACCGGCAAGATGCACAGGGAAGCGCCCGTCGATCCGGCGAGGCGCCCGACGGATGAGCCGTCGTCGGCGGCGGCCTTGGCCGCGGCCGGTGGGTCGGCCGCCTGACCCGCGATGGGTCGATCGGAAGGGGGCACTCACCGCCCGCAAGGACGGGAGTGCCCCCTTCCTTCTTCGTACACGGCGGCGATGGGCCGGATGTGCCGGCTGGACCGCGGACGCTCAGGTGTCAACGGCCGAGGGCCCGCTCCAACTCCGCCTTGCGCATCCGCGAACGACCCTTGATCCCTCGGGCCCGGGCTTCGGAATAGAGCTGCTCGTAGGTCCTGCCGCCGGGGCCCTTGTGCGACCGAAGGCCGCCGCGCCGGCCCGACGAGATGTCCTGGGTCGAGGTGCGACTGGCCGTCCGTGCCTCTCCGTGCCGCGCACGCTCCTTGTTCACGGTGCGTGCCGCGATCTCCTCGGCGACGTCCTCGCTGCGACCCCGCTCTTCGAGCCCCTGCTTGATGTGCTCGTACTGCCGCTCCCTCTTCGCGCTCCACGCTCGCTGAGGCATGAGGAACCTCCCGTCTGCCGTCTCCTAGTACAGCGGCCCGTAGTAGGCGCCGATCCGGTCCCGATAGTCGGGGCTCGTGTAGTCGGCCTCGTCGAGGGTGGGCGAGCCCTTGACCTGGTCCTTCGTGAGACGCAGGAACACCGTGCGGTCCTCGAGGTCGATCTTCTGGATCGCGCCCGCGGGGATCAACACCCGCTTGCCGAAGATCCATGGACCCGTGTCGACCACGATGAACGACGCCCCGACGTCGTACGTCGCCTCGTCGATCGAGCCGATCGAGCCATCGGTCGCCTCGACGTCGAAGCCCTCCAGGTTCGTGGCCTCACGCAGGTCGCTTCCGTAGCTCCACAACTGCTCGTCCATCGGTTCGCTCCTTCCCGTTGGCGTGGGGCGGGCGCCCGGCCGCGATCTGGCGACCCGGCCGGCCGCCCGTCCCCCACGGTTGTCGTTGGCTATCCGACCGCGCTGTTGCGTTCGGTCTCGCGGGTCTCCGTCGTCCGCGGCACGACGATCGGGGCTGCGGGCGCCGACGGCGGCACGGCCACCATCTCCCGCCGAGCCGAGCGCGTGGCGAGGCCACCGATCATGCCGCCGAGCCCCGCTGCGACGAACCCCCCGACGATCGTCCAGAACGAGGCCCACAGCGCCCCGACCTGGACGGTCCCGGCCGGATCGCCGATCGCCTGGTCGGCGATCTGCCGAAGGCCGAAGACGTTCAGCACCGAGGGGATCCCGACCGTGATCGTCGCGACGATCAGGAGCGCCCACAACGTGAACCCGTGGAGCATCCCGGTGCCGGCTCCGCGCACCCCCGACAGGTAGCCGGTGAGGATCCCGGCCACGAACAGCGAGAGAACGGCCGACGCTCCGATGAACCACTCGATGTTGTCGGCCACGCTGGTCACGTGCGAGCCGTAGGCGAGGGCCAGCCACAGGGCCGAGAGCACCAGCAGCAGTGCGAGACCCAGGAGCAGTCCTCCGAAGATCGCGCTCCACCGAAGGAGCGGGCCAGACGCGTCATCCGACATCAGCTGATAGCCAGCAGCCATCATGCACCTCCCTGCCGCCCGGATCGTGGGCGGTCCCGAAGGGCTGTTCCCCGACCGACACGTCCTTACACCACCCCCGGGGTGTGCCGGCTTGTCGCCGTGGGAACAGGAGGGGCAGGATGGGTTCCATGGGCGATCCGAGCGAGCGGCGCAGCGACGATGAGCGCCGGATCCGGCTCACGCTGGAACGCGAACGCGTGCTCCAACGCGTCACGCAGGGGCTCGCTCGTGACCGCACGGTGCAGCAGATGGCCGAGACCGTCCTCGACGGCGTGGACATCTTCGGAGCGATGTCGATCTACGTGGGAGCGGTCGACCACGCAGCGGGAGTGATCGAACGGCTGGCGAGCCGCGGGCTCCCCGAGGAGACGATCGCGACGTTCGCGTCGATCCCACTCGACGCAGCCGCCCCGATCGCCGAGGCGGCGCGGACCGGCGCCACCGTGACCGTGTCGGCGCGGGCCGACATCGAGGCCCGCTTCCCCTCACGCGCCGCGCTCGTCGGCCCGATCGGGATCCACGCGATCGTGGTCCAGCCCGTGCTCACCGGCGAGCAGGTCGGGGCCTGCATCTCGCTCGCGTACGACCGGCCCCACCGGCCCCGCGACGAGGAGCTCACGCTCCTCGAGACGCTCGCGAGGCTGTTCGGCCAGGCGATCGAACGGGCCCACGCCTACGAGGCGGAGATCGCCACGCGGGGCGCCCTCGAGCGTGCCATGTCGAGGCTGAGCCGGCTGCAGGCCGTCACCGCCTCGCTCACGCCGCAGCTTCGCAGAGACGAGATCGCCGCGACGATCCTCGAGCAGGCCCGAAGCGCGCTCCGGGCCGACGCCGTCGGATTGTTCCTGCCCGACGGCGTCGGCGGGTTGTTCGCGCTCGGCAAGATCCCCGACGACGAAGGATGGGACGGCGCCACGACCCTGCGACAAGACTCTCCTCTGGCGATCGCGGAGGCCTTCCGGACCGGACACACCGTATGGGTCCCCACGCAAGGTGAGTGGCGCCGCCGGTACCCGTCCGCGCCGACCGACTACCACTCGGGCGCAGCGGCCGTGCTCGCGGTGCCGCTCGTGGTGGAGGGCGAGGCCCGTGGGGTCCTCGGGCTGCTCTTCAGGCGCGAGCACGCGCTCGGCAAGGACGAACGACGGCTCGCGACCACGATCGGCCACCACGCGGCGCAGGCCCTCGAGCGCGCGCGCCTGTACGAATCGGAGCGACAGCTCGCCGAGCGCACCGCGGAGCTCCAGCGGATCGCCGGCGCGCTCGCGGCGGCCGCGACGCCGGCGGCGATCGCCGAGGTGGTTGAAGGAGCGGGGCTCGGGACGCTCGGCGCCGTGTCCACCTCGGTCGCGATGGTGGAGGCCGACGGTCTCCACATCAGGATCTTCGGGCGTCACCCCGGCGAGGACGACGTCGTCGCGCTCGAGCCGGCATCGTCACACCCGGGTGTCGAGGCGATCCAGACACGCGGCCCCGTGGTCGTCCGCGACACCGACCGCGACCCCGATCCTCACCTGCCCACCGCCGGCGGGGAGCGTTCGTGGGTCGGCCTGCCCCTGCTGACCGACCGGGAGGCGATCGGCTTCGTGACCTTCGGGTTCGCCGGGGAGCCCCCGACCGAAGGACCGGCGTTGGAGGCGCTGCGGGTCCTGGCGGCCCAGACCGCCCAGGCGATGGACCGCGCGCGGCTCTTCGCGATGGAGCACGAGGTGGCGAGGGTGCTGCAGGAGAGCCTGATGCCACCGTCACGGGTGGAGTCCCCCACCTTCGAGGTCTCGACCCGTTACCAACCCGGGGCCGACCATCTCGAGGTGGGCGGGGACTGGTTCGACGTGATGCACCTCCCCGGCGACCGCCTCGGGATCGCGGTCGGCGACGTCGTCGGGCGGGGTCTGCATGCCGCCGCCGCGATGGGGCAGCTCCGCAGCGCCCTGAGCGCGTTGGCGCTGCAGGACGTCGGCCCGATCCGCGTCATGGATGCGCTCGAGGCCTTCGCGGAGCGCACGACGGGCGCGCAGCTGGCCACCGTCGTCTACGGGGAGCTCGACCCCGACACGGGCGAGTTCCGGTTCTGCAGCGCGGGTCACCCGCCGCCGTTGCTGGAGCACGACGGCGAGGTCCAGGTGCTCGAGGGCGGACGTTCACCGCTCCTGGCCGCCGGCGGCGACGGGGTCCGCCCCGATCACGTCGTGCGCGTCCCCCCCGGGGGCACGATCGTCCTGTACAGCGACGGGCTGGTCGAGCGGCGCGGCGAGACCTTCGACCGAGGCATCCAACGGCTCGGCCGCGCGCTCCGCGCGACGACGGAGCTCGAGCTCGAGGAGCGCGCGGACGAGATCCTCGGACGGTTGCTCGACGGCGTGGATCGCGACGACGACGTCGCGCTGCTCTGCGTGCGCCGGGCGAGCGACGCCGACCGGTGCTTCCGGGCATGGATCCCCCCGCAGGCGGCCGCCCTCGGGGGCCTTCGGCATCGGGTGGACGCGTGGCTGCGTCTTCGCTGCCTCACCGACGAGGACGTCGAGTCGGCGGTGCTGGCGTTGAACGAGGCCGCGGCGAACGCGATCGAGCACGGGGCGCACGACGGCGGCGGCGGCGAGATCGTGGTCACGATCGAGCTCCGCGACGAGGACCTCGAGATGCGCGTGCACGACCGCGGACGCTGGCGGGAACGGCCGAGCGCCGAAGGGCGGGGACGGGGGCTCGTGCTGATGCATGCCCTGATGGACGACGTGCAGGTCGAGCGCGCGAACGGCGGCACCACGGTCACGCTGCGACGCCGCGTGTCCGATGGGAGACGCTCGTGAGCCCACCGCCACCACGCACGCTGGGACCGTGGTCCCGCTAAGGTCTGGTACGAGGACGGGAGGCCGGATGACGTTCGCGGTCGTGCAGGGGAACGAACAGGGGAGCCTTCGCCTGACCGGCGAGCTCGACGTCGCCGAAGCCGACGCGTTCATCGAACGCGCGTCGAGCGAGGTGCCCCCCGACGGGGATCTCGTCCTCGAGCTCGGCGAGCTGACGTTCATCGACAGCAGCGGCGTCCGCGCCCTCGTCACGATCGCGGGGATGCTCCGAAGCGGGACCCACCTCGTCCTGCAGGATCCGATGCCGGCGGTCCGCCGCGTCTTCGATCTGATCGGGATCGACGAGGCCGCGGCAGCGATCGAGGTCCGCGCCTCGAACGGCTCGGATCGCGCCTAGGCCCGGCGCGTTTACGCCCGTCGCCCCCCGGGTACCACTCGGGCATGTGGGAACCGTTGGATACGGCACAACGAGCCGCTCGCTTCTTCTGCCACTGCCTGGCGTGCGGCGACATACGCCCGGTGGGCCCGGCGACGCGCCACTGCCTGTGCGGGAGGACCTGCGCCCGGGAGGTCGACGGCGAGGTGCTCGTCTGCGGCCCGGGCCGCGCGAGCCGCACCGGCGTGCTACTCGAAGACCGGGACGAGGCGTTCGTGCGGCGCCCGCGCGTGGCCCTGCACTGAGCCCCCGATGGGAGCCCCCGATGGGCCCCGGCAGTCCCGGTGGCACCCAACCTGATCCGATGCAACGAACGAAGGAGGCAACCATCATGCTCGGACTGCTTGCACTGAGCGGCGCCGTCGCCACCCTGTTGTGGATCGTCGCCGCGATCTTGGTGATCGCCGGGATCGTGACCGCGATCCGCGGCGGGTTCATCGCCGGCATCGTGTTGATCGTCGTGGGTCTGCTGGTCGGTCCGGGAGGCGTCAGCATCTTCCACTGACTCGAGACCCTGCGCACGGCTCGAGCCCCGGCGCCCTTCGGGC
>JBLMXP010000130.1:0-3516 GCA_050257835.1 Planctomycetaceae bacterium
GAGCGGCTCGACCAGCTCGCGCGCGACCCGGCGCCGGGGCTCGCGCGCGACCCCGTTGCCTTGGAGCCGCTCGTGGCGCGCTGCGTCGCCGCGAAGGCCCGGACCGTGGCGGCCGACGAGATGGACCTCGGCGCGCGGCTGGTCCTGAACTACGGTCACACGCTCGGGCACGCGCTCGAGCGGCTCGACGCGTTCGCGGGACGCTCGCACGGGGAGGCGATCGCGATCGGGATGGTGTTCGCGGCGCGCCTGGCGGAGGAGCGCGGCCTGGCGGCCGACGGGCTGGCGGCGCGGACCGTGCGGCTGCTGACGTCGCTCGGGCTCGAGACCGGCGGCGCGCTCCCCCCCGTCGAAGACGTCGTCGGGGCGTTCCGCATGGACAAGAAGTTCCACGGCGGGGTCCGGTTCGTCCTCCTGGAGGACGTCGGGCGTCCGGTCGTCGTGGACGACGTGGCGGAGGACCAGGTGCGGGCGATCCTCTCGGAGATGGGGGCGGCATGAACCTGCTCTACCTGTTCGGACCGAACCTCGGCGCCCTCGGGCGTCGCGACCCCGAGACCTACGGGTCGCAGACGCTCGCCGACATCATGCGCGAGGTGGACGCGCGGGCGGTCGCGCTCGGGCACACGCTGCGGTGGCGGCAGTCCGACCACGAGGGCGACCTCGTCGGGTGGCTCCTCGCGGCGCCCGGCGAGGGGGTCGACGCGGTCGTGCTGAACCCCGGCGCGCTCACGCACTACTCCTACGCGCTCCGCGACGCGATCGAGGCCTCCGGCCTGCCGGTGCTCGAGGTGCACCAGTCGAACATCTACGCGAGGGAGGGATTCCGCCGGACCTCGGTCGTGTCCGACGTGTGTCGGGGCACGATCAGCGGCCTCGGGGCCGGTGGCTATCATCTGGCCCTGGAGGCGATGCCGTGGATCATCACGTGAGGAGGCGCGCGCTCGGCGCGCGCCTCGGCGACCTGGGCGTGGACGCGCTGTTCGTCTCCCGCCTGCCGAACGTCCGGTACCTGACCGGTTTCACCGGCTCCAACGCCCAGGCGCTGGTCACGGCTGACGACGCCGTGTTCCTCACCGACGGGCGGTACACGGAGCAGTCGCGGCGGGAGGTCCTGGGCCTGGAGCGGGTCACCTACGCCCCGCACTACCTCGCCGAGCTGCCCGGGCGGCTGAACGGCGCCCGCCGCGTCGGGTTCGAGGCCACCGACCTCACGGTGGCCGCCCACGCGAAGCTCGCCGAGGCCCTCGGAGAGGTCGAGCTCGTGCCGCTGGAGCGCGTGGTGGAGGCCCAGCGTGAGGTCAAGGACGACGAGGAGCGGGACCTGATCCGTCGCGCCCAGGCAGCGACCGATGCCGCGTTCGAGTGGATCCTCGACCGGTTCGCCGTGGGCGTCACCGAGCAGCAGATCGCGCGCGAGCTCGAGCTGCGGCTGCGGGAGGAGGGCGGCGACGGGCCCGCGTTCGATCCGATCGTCGCCTTCGGCGAGCAGGCGGCCGAGCCGCACCACGAGCCGTCCCATCGGCCGCTGGAGGAAGGCGACCTGATCAAGCTGGACTTCGGCGCGCTGAGCGGTGGGTACCACGCCGACATGACGCGGACGATCGCGTTCGGGAGCCTCGCGAGCGAGCTGCGCAAGATCCACGACGTGGTGCGGGAGTCCCAGCAGGCCGGGATCGACGCCGTGCGCGCCGGGGTGACCGGCGTCGAGGTCGACCGGGCATGCCGCGCCGTGATCGAGGACGCCGGCTACGGCGATCGGTTCGTGCACGGCACCGGTCACGGCGTCGGGCTCGAGATCCACGAAGGCCCCTGGCTCGGCAAGGAGCGGACCGAGGCGTTGCCCGCCGGCGCGGTCGTGACGGTCGAGCCGGGCATCTACGTGCCGGGGCTCGGCGGGGTGCGGATCGAGGACATGGTGGAGGTCACGGACGACGGGTGCCGCGTCGTGGGAACCTCGACGCGCGACCTGATCGAGCTGTGAGAGGAGCCCCGTGAGCGTCTCGACGAACGACCTGAAGAACGGCATGACCCTGGACCTGGACGGCACGCTGTTCCAGGTGATCGAGTTCCAGCACGTGAAGCCGGGCAAGGGCGGCGCCTTCGTCCGCACGAAGCTCCGCAACGTCCGCTCCGGCGCGGTGATCGAGCGCACCTTCAACGCCGGGGTGAAGGTCGGCCTCGCGATCGTCGAGCGCAAGCAGATGCAGTACCTCTACGGCGACGGCGCCGACGCCGTGTTCATGGACCTCGAGACGTACGACCAGATCCACGTGCCCGCCGAGATCCTCGGCGACGCGACGAAGTACCTGGCGGAGGGCGCCGAGGCGCAGATCTCGATGCACGAGGGCGTGCCGATCTCGATCGACCTGCCCGCCTCGGTGGCGCTCACGATCACGCAGACCGACCCGGGCGCCAAGGGCGACACCCGCACCGGCGCGCTCAAGCCCGCGACGCTCGAGACCGGCGC
The DNA here is from genome assembly GCA_050257835.1 of Planctomycetaceae bacterium. GTDB lineage: Bacteria > Actinomycetota > UBA4738 > UBA4738 > HRBIN12 > AC-51. The sequence continues at coordinate 2,471 of JBLMXP010000130.1, forward strand.
GGTGGTCAACGTGCCGCTGTTCGTCGAGGAGGGCGAGCGGATCAAGGTCGACACGCGCTCGGGCGAGTACATCGAACGCGTGAAGGGCTGAGCCGTGACCGGGCGCCGCGAGGCGCGGCGGATCGCGCTCGACGTCTTGTTCCAGGCCGACATCACGGGCGAGGAGCCCGAGGACGCGATGCGCGACTGGCTCGATGCCGATCGGGAGGTCCCGCCCTTCGCGCGCGAGCTCGTCGAGGGGGTCGCCGAGCACCTGCCCGACATCGACCTGCTCCTGGAGGAGCACACCGAGGACTGGCCGGTGAAACGGATGCCGGCGCTGGACCGCACGATCCTGCGGGTCGCGGTGGAGGAGCTCCGGTTCCGCGACGACATCCCCGACTCGGTGGCGATCAACGAGGCGGTCGAGGCCGCGAACGAGCTCTCCACCGAGCACAGCGGGCGGTTCGTGAACGGCGTGCTCGGCCGGATCGCCCGCGAGGGGAGCCCTCAGGATCCTGGCCCGACGGGCGAAGACTGAGCTATTCGACGGGCGGCGGCGGGGGAGGGGGGCTGTTCGAAGCCGACCCCGAACCCTGCTCCTCGCCGCCTTCCTTCAGGCCCTTCTTGAACTCGCTCTGGGCCTTGCCCATGTTCCGGGCGATCTGGGGCAGCTTGTTCACACCGAAGATGACGACAACGGCGACGACGGCGACGACGATCCACTCGGGTCCCACGGCGGGCTCCTTCCTCTGACCGGCCCAGGATACGCCCCCGCGCAGGCGCGGGGCAGTCGGCCGACGGGGGTGTTTGCGACCGGGCGCCGCCCGGCCGTATCCTTGGCGGGACAGCCTTCCCCTTTAAGCCGGTCCCGCGAGGCCGGGAAGGGAGCACCCGAACATGATTCAACCGCATGCCTCTCCGCGCGCGCGGAGAGGCGTTTTCCGTCTGAGGGCGTCCCGGTGAGCGCCAAGGTCATGGAGGCCGACGACGTTCGGCGCGCCCTGACCCGCATCGCGCACGAGATCCTCGAGCACGAGCCCCTCGGTGCCCTTGTCGCGCTCGAG
>JBLMXP010000131.1:0-4193 GCA_050257835.1 Planctomycetaceae bacterium
CGCCGCCTGGAACGACGTCGCGATCGCGCCGTTCGCGGGGACGAGCCGTTCGGGGTCAACGAGCAGCCCGGTGAGCGCCGAGCGCGACGGTTCGATCGTGGCGAACGCCGCGCCGACCAGGAACGAGGAGCCCCAGAGCCACGGGAGACCGTCGCCGGCCAGCGCGAGCGGGATCGCGGCCAGGAGCATCAGGTAGCCGATCACCAGCAGCCACTTCGGGCTCCAGCGGTCGACCGCCAGCCCCTGGATCAACGAGCCGAGGATGAACGGCACCGACAGCGCCGCGCCGAGCACGGCCATCCCGGCCTGCTCGGCCCCGTAGCGGTTCGCGGCCTCCCAGAAGACCGCGCCGTAGAACGACCAGAACGCGAGCGAGCCGAACAGGTTCGCGAGGACGATCCTGCGGAACGGCCCGGCGAAGAGCGCGGGCGGCGCCGGCACGGCCTCGCCCTGGGCCACGAAGGGCGCTCCGACGAAGGGCTGCTCACCGCCCTCGGGGTCCGTCGTCACGTTCGCCTCTCCGCCTCGTCGGCTCCGCGAGGTCACCCGGCGGAGCCAGGGCTCGCGTGCCACAGCTTCCTCGACGCCGCGCGCGGCTGCGTGGGCGCGTCCATCGCCTCCCGCAGCCTTCCTTCGCGCCGCGCGCGATGCAGCTCGGTGAGGTCCCACACCTCCTCGGCGATGATACTGACGCCCTTCACCCCGGTGCGCCGCAGCTGCCCCCACACCGCCAGGGCGTAGGCGTGGAACACGGTCCTCGCGACCTTGGGCTGCACCGACTCGAACACCGTGACCTCGACCGGCCCGGTCGCGTCGTCGAGCGAGACGAAGATGATCCGCTGGCCGCTGCGCACCGCGGGCGTCTGCGACGCGACCTTCACCCCGGCCACCAGCACGCGCTCGTCCTGCCGCTTCGTGTGCAGGTCGGCGGCCCGCGTCACCCCCAGCTCGGCGAGCAACGGCTCGAAGAACGACACGAGGTGGCGCGTGGCGTCCAGGCCGAGCACCTCCAGCTCCGCCCGAACCGTCTCCGCGTCCGTGTAGTCCGCGAACCGATGCGCCGGCGCCGCCGCGTCCGTGAGGGTCAGCTGGTCGCCCTCGCGTGGCGCCTCGACGGTGATCGCGTCGTACAGGTGCCCCCGCCGGTTCTTCGCGGTCCCCGCCAGCGCGTCGAACGCCCCGGCGTGCGCCAACGCCTCCGCGACCGGCCTCGAGACGGTGGTGCGCCGCAGGAAGTCCCCCACGTCGCGGAACGGTCGCTCCGATCGCGCCGCCATGATCGACCTGATCTCGGCCTCGGAGATCCCATGGACGTCCTGGAGCGCCAACCGGATGCCATAGCCCGAGACGTCCCCGACCGCTTCGACCTCTTCGACCACGTAGTCGGGCTCGCTCCGGTTGACGTCCAACGGGAGGATCGGGATGCCGGCGCGGCGGCCGTCGTCGAGGAGGAGGCGGCGGGGGTACATGCCGGGGTCGTGGGTGAGGATCCCGCAGAGGAAGTGGGCGCGGTAGTGGGTCTTCAGCCAGGCCGAGCGGTAGGTGGGGACGGCGAACGCGGCGGCATGCGCCTTGCAGAACCCGAAGGACGCGAACTGGGCGACGGCGTCCCAGGTCTGCAGCGCCGCGTCGCGTGGGACGCCGCGCGCGACGGCCTTCGCCAGGAAGTCGGTGCGGAAGCCGGGGAGCAGGTCCGGGTCGTCGAGGTGGCGGCGGACGTGGTCGGCCTCGGTGAGGTCGTAGCCGGCGAGCGCCGCGAGCGTCCGCATCACCTGCTCGTGGTAGACGATCACGCCGAACGTCTCCTGCAGCGCCGGTCGGAGATCGGGATGCACGTAGGTCGGGCGCTGCAGGCCGGCGCGCCGCGCGATGTAGGGGCGGATCATGTCGGACTTCACCGGGCCGGGTCGGAACAGCGAGATGTCGACGACCAGGTCCTCCCACCGGGTGGGCTGGAGCTTCTGGAGCAGCTCGCGCTGGCCCGGGGACTCGATCTGGAAGCACCCGAGGGTGTCGGAGGCGCGGATCAGCGCGAACGTGGGCTCGTCGTCGAGCGGGATCTGCTCGAGGTCGACCTTCTCGCCGGTGGTGCGCGCGATCTCGTCGATCGCGTGACGCATCGCCGAGAGCATCCGCACGCCGAGGACGTCGAGCTTCAGGTAGCCGAGCAGCTCGACGTCGTCCTTGTCGGCCTGGATCATCCGGTGGCCGTTGGCGCTCCGCTCGAGCGGAACGCGCTCCACGAGGTCGTGCGATGCCAACACGATCCCGCACGGGTGCAGGGCGATGTGGCGGGGGAAGCCGTCGAGGCGCTCGGCGACGCGGAACAGCAGCTCGAGCTGGGGCATCGGCAGGTTGATCCCGCGGAGCTCGGGCAGACGCTCGATCCCCTCGCGGATGTGCCGCGCCGAGATGTGCGGGAACGATCGCGCGACGAGGCCGACCTCGACCTCGGGCAGGCCGAGCGCCTTGCCGACCTCGCGGATCGCCGAGCGCGCGCGGTAGGTGTCGACCATCGCGACGCACGCGGCGCGCTCCTCGCCGTGGCGCGTGAGGATCATGTCGTAGACGTCCTCGCGACGCGCCGACTCGACGTCGATGTCGACGTCGGGCAGCTCGTCGCGCATCGGGTTCAAGAACCGCTCGAACGCGAGGTCGTGGCGGAGCGCGTCGACGTCGGAGATGCCGGTGAGGTAGCACACGAGCGAACCCGCCGCGCTCCCCCGGCACGCCGCGAAGATCCCCATCGCCTTGATGTCGGCGACGATCTCAGCGACGGTCAAGAAGTACGCCGCGTAGCCCATCCGCCGGATCATCGAGAGCTCGTGGTGGACTCGGTCGCGCAGCCGTTCGTCCTCCTTCAGGCCACGCTCGTGGACGCCGCGCCAGACACGCTCGGCGAGCAACGCGTCGGCGCTGCGTCCCGCCGGCGTGTCGAACTCGGGGAAACGGATCAGCCGCAGCCCCAGGTCGAACGTGCAGCGCTCGGCGATCGCGAGGGTCTGGTCGCACAGGTGCTCACGCTCGGCGAACAGCGCGCGCATCCGGTCGCCCGGCTTCAGCCATCCTTCGGCGTTGGCGCGGCTCACGTGGTGCGAGCGGATCGGCACGATCCGCCGCATGCACTCCAACGCGTCGGCGACGAAGGCGTCCTCGGGCACGAGGTAACGGACCGGGTTCGTCGCGGCCACGGGGACGTCGAGTCGCTCGGCGAACCGGAGCATCGCACGGACCTCGGCGTCGGAGTCCTGCTCGAGCCGGTGCTCGACGGCCACGACGCAGCGCTCGCGCCCGAACGCCTCCCGCAACGGGGCGGCCAGCCGAACGGCGGCATCGGCCCTTCCGGACACCGCGAGCCTGCCCGGGTGCGAGCGCGGGCCGAGCAGCACCGTCATCCCGGCGGCGTGCGCACAGAGCTGCTCGGTCGCCACCCAGGGGTCGCCCCGCTCCCCGAGCAGGTGCGCGTCGGTGACGAGGCGGCACAGGTTCGCGTAGCCGCGGTCGTCCTCGGCGAGCAGCACGACGTGCGCGTCCAGGGGCGGGGGTGCGGGCGCGCGGACGGTGAGCGACGCGCCGAGGATCGGCCGGACGCCCTCCCGCTCGCACGCCGCGACGAACCGCGAGGCACCGTAGAGCCCGTCGCGATCGGTGAGCGCGACCGAGGGCATCCCGAGCGCCGCCGCGGCGTGCGCCAGCCGCTCGGGCGTGAACGCGCCCTCCTTCAGCGAGAAGGCTGACCGCACGTCGAGGTGAACGAATGATGCCATCATGATGGTGGTAGGTGTTATCGTGATGTCGTGATGATCAGGACGCAGATCCAGCTGACGGAGGAACAGGCGGCCAAGCTGAAGCGCCTGGCCGCGGCGCGAGACGTCTCGATGGCGAAGGTGAGCCGCGAAGCGATCGACCGACTCCCCGAGCGCGACGACCGTGCCGAGCGGTTCGCCCGGGCCCTCGAGGTGATCCGTGCCGGAGGGTTCCGCGACGTCGAAGGCAAGACCGAAATCGCAGAACGCCACGACGAGTTCCTTGCGGACATCTACGAACAGGACCCCGGGAAGCGATGAAGGTGATCCCCTAGACCGGCGGCATCGCTGGTACGTGGTCGTCGCGAGCCGCCGCGAGCGTCATCACGATCGCGGCCGGCACGAAGAACAGCCCGACCGACCACATCCCCACGACACAGCCCACCC
>JBLMXP010000132.1:0-7238 GCA_050257835.1 Planctomycetaceae bacterium
GGTCGCGGCGCGCACCGTCGCGAGGTCGAGGCCCTCGGCGAGCGGGCGGGCGGCGTGGTGCGCGCCGAGGACCTCGCGGAGCGCGTCGACCGCGGCGTCGCGGACCTCCGGCGCCACGCACCAGTGACCGGTCGTGCGGTCGGGCGGTGCGGAGGCGCCGGTGAGCAGCGCGACCTCCCGGGCCGGGAGCGCCCGGCGTTCCTCGATCAGCAGCCCGGGCAGCTCGTCGCGTCCGGCCCTTGCGCGGCGTTCGAGCATCCAGAGGTGCTCCGCGCGCGCGAAGGAGCGGGGCGGCGCGATGTCCAGGACGACCCCACCGCCCACCGTCGCGCGCCGCCCCGCGTCGCGCAGGACGAACCGGTCGCCGACGTCGAGCACGAGCGGTCGGGAAAGGCGCAGGCGCGCGACGCGCGCGCCGCCGGGCGTCGTGGCGAGCCGGAGCGTCGCGTCGGCCTCCGCCGCCCCGGCGTGGACCTTGAAGGCGCCGCGTTCGCCGATCGGCGTGGCGAGCCCGCGCGCCTCGCGCAGGGTCGCGTCGACCACGGTGGTCGGGCGCCACGCGCCGGGGACGGCGAGGACGTCGCCTCGCTCGAGCGCGGCGCGGTCGACGCCCACGAGGTTCGCCGCGACCCTCGACACGGGGCAGGCGCGCTCCTCCTGCCGCTTATGGGTCTGGAGCGAGCGTATCCGCCCGCGCTCCGGGGTCGGCTCCAACGCGACCTCGTCGCCGACGGCCAGACAGTCCCCGGTCAGGGTGCCCGTGACGACGGTGCCGGCCCCCCGGATCGTGAACACCCGGTCGACGAACAGCCGCGTACGGGCGCGCTCGGGCGGGGGGGCAGCCGCGAGCATCGCCTCCAGCGCGGCGGCGAGCGCCTCGATCCCCTCCCCGGTCTGCGCCGAGACCGGCACGATCGGCGCGTCGGCCAGTCCGGTCTCGGCCAGGCGCTCGCGCACCTCCTGCTCGGCGATCGCGAGCGTCTCGTCGTCGACGAGGTCGCGCTTGGTGAGGGCGACCACCCCGCCGGCCACGCCGAGCACGTCCAGGATCTGCAGGTGCTCCTCCGACTGCGGCTTCCACCCTTCGTCGGCGGCGACGACGAACAACACGAGCCGCACCGGCCCCACGCCGGCGAGCATGTTGCGGATGAACCGCTCGTGCCCGGGGACGTCCACGAACCCCACCTCGCGCCCGCCCGGCAGCGTGCACCACGCGTAGCCGAGGTCGATCGTCAGCCCCCGGCGCTTCTCCTCGGCCCAGCGGTCCGGGTCGATCCCCGTGAGGCGCACGAGCAGCGAGGACTTGCCGTGGTCGACGTGGCCGGCCGTGGCGATCACGCGCACGCGTGGGCGCACGTCAGTCCTCGTCGTCGAAGTCGCCGCCCTCCACCGCGTACTGGACGGCCCGGGCCAGATGCGGCACCTGCGCGTCGCCGACCGCACGCACGTCGAGCAGGACGTGGCCGTCCCCGACGCGGCAGAACACGGCCGGCCGTCCGGTGCGGAGCCTGCCCGCGAGGGCCTCGGGGTCGGGGGCCTTGAGCCGCACGCCCCAGGACGGCAGGGCCGAGCCGGGCATCGAGCCGCCGCCGATCGTGGACTCGCACCGCACGACGTGCGCGCCGGCCAGGTCGCCGTCGAGCGCCTCGGCGAGCGCGTGGGCGCGCTTGGCGAGCACGTCGGGCGAGGCGTGGATCATCCGGTGCACGGGGATCTCGCCGTGACGCGCGGTGGCGTAGAGCGCGAGCGTCGCCTCGAGCGCCGCCAACTGGAGCTTGTCCACGCGGACGGCCCGCGCGATCGGATGGGCCCGGAGCTTCCCGATCAGGTCGGCGCGGCCGACGACGCAGCCGGCCTGTGGCCCGCCGAGGAGCTTGTCGCCGCTGAACAGCACGAGGTCCGCGCCCTCCTCGAGCGCGCCGTGCGCGGTCGGTTCGTCGCCGGGGAAGCCCCGCTCGCGATCAAGGAGCCCCGACCCGATGTCGTAGACGAACGGGATCTGATGCGACCGGGCGAGACCGGCGAGCTCGTTCGCGGCGGTGTCGGCGGTGAACCCCACGACCTTGTAGTTGGACGGGTGGACCTTGAGCAGGGCGGCCGTCTTGGGCTCGAGCGCGCGGCGGTAGTCGGCCAGGCGCGTGCGGTTCGTGGTCCCGACCTCGACCAGCCGCGCGCCGGAGGCCGCCATGATGTCCGGGATCCGGAACTCCCCGCCGATCTCGATCAGCTCGCCGCGGGACACGGGGACGGGCCTGCCCTTGGCCAGCGCCGCGAGCGTCAGGAGCAGCCCCGCCGCGCAGTTGTTCACGACGAGCGCCTCCTCGGCGCCGGTCAACGCGGCGAGCAGCAGCTCGGCACGTGAGGTCCTGCGACCGCGGGCGCCGCTCGAGCGGTCCACCTCGAGGTCGGCGTAGCCGGCGGCCGCGCGTGCGACCGCGCGCATCGCGGCTTCCGGCAGGGGCGCCCGCCCGAGGTTCGTGTGGAGCACTACCCCGGTCGCGTTGATCACCGGCGAGAGGCCGAACGTGGCCGCGCGCGCCTTGCCGACCGCGCGGGCGAGGAGCTCGTCGGCCATCGGCGGGTCGATCCCGGCGGCGGCCTCCGTCCGCGCCTCGTCCAGGGTGCTCGTGAGGGTGCGCTTCAAGACGGCGCGCCCGACCACCGCGCAGGCGCGGACGCCCGGCCCGGACCGCAGCAGCGCATCGACCGAAGGGACCTGTCTGCGCGCGTCGCCGGCCATGCACGGGAGACTACCTCGGGTCGCCGGGGGCTCCATCCACGAGCGCGAGCACCTCCGGTAAGATGCGGCCACGATGGTCGACAGCCCGGTTCGCCCTGCGTTCCAGAGCCACGAGGTCACGAGCCTCGTGCGCGGCGGAGGGATCGACATCGTCCCCGCGGGGGAGTTCCGCACCGAGGAGATGATCCTCAACATCGGTCCGCAGCACCCCTCGACGCACGGCGTGCTTCGGATCGTGATCGAGCTCGACGGCGAGGTGATCACGCGCGCGGAGCCCGTGATCGGCTACATGCACCGTGGCGCCGAGAAGCTCGCGGAGTTCCGCGACGCGCGTCAGACCCTCGTGCTGATGAACCGCCACGACTGGCTGTCGGCGTTCAACAACGAGCTCGGTTGGACGATCGCGGTGGAGCGGCTCGTGGGCATCGAGGTGCCCGATCGCGCGCAGTGGATCCGCACGATGTTCGCGGAGTGGAACCGGATCATGAACCACCTCGTGTTCATGGGCTCCTACCCGCTCGAGCTCGGTGCGATGACGCCGATCTTCTACGCGTTCCGCGAGCGCGAGATGGTCCAGGACCTCGTCGAGTCGGCCACGGGCGCCCGGATGCACCACTCGTATTGCCGGGTCGGTGGCTTGAAGGACGACCTGCCGCGGGGGTTCGTGAAGCGAGCCCACGAGGTGCTGGCGGCGGTCCGCCGCGTCGTCAAGGAGTACGAGGGCCTCATCATGGGCAACGAGATCATCTTCGCCCGATGCCGCGACGTGGGGCCCGTGCCGCCGGCGATCGCGTTGCAGTACGGGTGCACCGGCCCGATCCTGCACGCCTCGGGCGTGGCGATGGACCCGCGCAAGGACGAGCCGTACGAGAAGTACGGCGAGGTGGAGTTCGACGTGCCGGTCGGCACCAAGGGCGACTCCTACGACCGTCTGTGGGTGCTGGTCGAGCGGGTCAAGCAGGCCTGCGACATCATCGAGCAGTGCCTCGACCGGCTGCCCCCCGGCCCGTACCGCGCGAGCGGCCTTCCGAAGAAACTCACGATCCCCGAGGGGGAGATCTACGTCCGCACGGAGAATCCGCTCGGCGTGATGGGGTACTACCTGGTCGGCAACGGCAAGAAGACGCCCTACCGGCTCAAGATGCGAACGGCGTCGTTCTCGAACGTCAGCGTGATCCCCGCGATCTTGCAGGGGGCGCTCGTGCCCGATCTGATCTCGATCCTCGGCTCGATCTTCTTCGTCGTCGGTGACGTCGACAAGTAGCCCGGTCGCTCAGAGCTGCCGGTTGTACCAGCAGCCGCCCGGCCCGATGTAGTTCGGGCCCTCGCCCCAGATCGCGATCGTCTTGCCTTCGTTCGTGATGCCGATCTCCTCGTAGTCGCCGTAGGGCTCGCCGAACCCATCCGCGGTCTTGTACGAGGCGCCGGTCGCCATGTCGGAGACCTTGACCGGCGCGGACCACGTACGGCCGGCATCGGTCGAGCGTCGGTACCAGACGTTCCACAGGTCCGGGTCGTCGCCGTTCGCGGTCTGCATGTAGACGAGTCGGACATCGCCGTTGCCGGTGGCTTCCGCAGCGGGGGAGTCGGTGTTCTCGCCCGGCACGGAGACCGAGGAGCGCGCGCTCCAGGTGAGGCCGTCGTCGTTGGAACGGCGGACCCACATCTGCTGGGGCCCGTGGTCGGTCGTGGGCGCGTTGTAGACGAACACGAGGTGGCCACGGTCGTCTGCCGTGACGGTCATCTGACCGACGTAGTAGTCGGCCCGGCAGTCCGCGCACGCCTCGCCGGCGGGGACGCTGTCGAGCACGACGTCGTGCCAGGTGGTCCCGCGGTCGGTCGAGACGAAGGCGTGGACCGTGGTGGGGCCGACCACGTTGTCGCCGCCGCCGCCGTAGATCACACCGCTCTCCGCGAAGATCACCGTGCCGTCGTGCAGGACGTCGGCATCGTAGGCGAAGTAGTAGTCGGTCTTGCTCGCCGCGACCTTCGTCTGGGTCCACGTGTCGCCGTAGTCGTGGGACTGCGCGACCCAGGCGTCGCCGCCCTGCGGGCCGTTGAAGGAGACGTACACGTCGCGGCCGCTATCGCTCATCGCCATCGCAGGCTTGTCGCCCCAGGAGACCTTCCCCCAGGTGGGGATCGGGCCGGTCCAGGTGCGCCCGTGGTCGGCGGACTTGAGGAAGACCACGTTGTACCCGTTCATGTACGCGGCGTAGACGTCACCGGTGTCGGGCACGACCTCGATCAGGGGGTCGAACTGCCCGGAGCCCTTGCACGCGCAGAGCGGGATGCCCTTGGACCAGGTGGCGCCGCCGTCGCGCGAGCGCTCGAGCACCATGTACGGGGTGGGGCAGTTGCCCTGGCAGGCCTTGCCCGTGCCGTAGCGCGTCACGAGCGCGTAGACCCACGGGGAGCGAGGGTCGGCGGCGATCGCGGGTTCCCAATCGTCGGTGCCGGCGTTGAAGAGCCGCTCGCCGGCCCACCCGGGGGCGGGCGAGCCCGCGGTCGTCGTGGCCGTGCCGAAGGTGCCGGCCTTGCGGGCCGCGGCGAGCGCGTCGAGACGTTCCTGGGTGGTCGCGTCTTGCTCGGCTTGCTCGGCCGAGCCTCCCCGGCCGGCGACCTCACGTTCGCCGGCGGTGCGTGCGCGAGCTTGGGTGCGCGTGGGCGTCGAGGTGTGCGCCGCCAGCACGGCGAACGCGAGCGCCAGCGAGACGACGACGCCGATGGCCACGACCGTGCGACGATGCATCCGGATCCCTCCTGGTCGGCCGGCCCACCGTAGCCGGAGGGGCCGGTCAAGGTCGATCGGTCGAAGGTCTCGACGTGAGCCACTGCGGCGCAGGCAGGCCCGGGGTCGCGAGCACCATCCAGCGGAACCGGCCGAGCCCGCCCGGGTCGGCCAGCAACGTGGCCCGGCTCTTGTCCGCCCAGGTCCGCACGGCGCCGATCCCGTCACGTGCGTCGAGCTGGGCGTGCTGGGTGGCGAGCTGCCCGTGGAACCACTCCGCGAACCCGAGCGCCATCAGCGCGTCGTGCTGGCTCACGGTGGGGAACGCCGCCAGGCCGCACGCCCGCGCGTGGTCGGCGAGGAGCCCGAAGTCGACACCCGCGGTGATGTCGGTGCCGCCCGGCGTCGCCAGGAGGTCGGCGACCACCCGGTGCCCGGCGTAGCCGTGGCGCTGGCCGCCGCTCGTGCCCTCGTCGCCGTAGTCGATCAGCAGCGCGTACCCACGGTCACCGAGCGCCGCCGCGACCTGCTCGACGAACGAGAACGCCCCGGTCGGGACGAGGATCTCCTCCCGCGAGCCTGGACGGACGAACGGCGCGAGCTCCTCGCCGGGCTCGGCGAGGAGCTCCACCAGGCGGTCCGCGTCGAGCCCGATGCGCACCTCGCGCTCGCCCCGCAAGACGCGGAACGGGAGGTTGTCCAAGAGCTCGTGAGCGAGCACCAGGTCCGCCTCGACCAGCCGGGACGCGACCCGCAGCCCCGGCGCCTGCGCGAGCGCCTCGCGGGCGCCCGCGCTGACCTCGACCGCGACGTAGTCGAGCGCGAGGTCCTCGAGCGCGTCGCGCACCTGGCGGGCGAGCGTGCCGTCGCCCGCTCCGACCTCCACGAGCCGAAAGGGCGAGGGCGCGTCGAGCGCCGCGTGCAGGGTGCGGAGAGCCTCGCCGAGGAAACGGCCGAACACGGGGTGAACGTGCGGGCTGGTGACGAAGTCCCCGTCGGCGCCGACCGGCGGGCGCTCGTAGAAGCCGCCGGGCCCGTAGAGCGCGAGCTCCATGTACTCGGCGAAGGTGATCGGTCCGCTCGCACGGATCGCCTCGACGACGACGGCTCGGACCTGGTCGGACATCGGGTGCGAGTATGCGGGTCTGGGAGGATGGCGGCGATGCAGCAGGGCGACGAACGGCCGATCCGCAAGGCCGCCACGGCGATCTGCGCCCGCGAAGGTGCCGAGGGGCCCGAGGTGCTCGTGCTCCGACGCAGCGACGGGAGCCGGTTCCTCCCGGGCTACGTGGCCTTCCCCGGAGGCGCGGTCGATGCCGGCGACGAGGATCATGCGCGGCGATGGTTCGGCGCGGCGGCGCAGGCGCCGCGAGCCGCCGCCGTCCGGGAGGTGCGTGAGGAGGTCGGGCTCGCGATCGTCCGCGACGGACTGAAGCCTGCCGCCGGGGGCGGGTTCGGGGAGATCGACGCCGCGCCGCCGGACGCCTCCCAACTGGTGGAGATCGCGCGCTGGGTCGCGCCCCCGGAGGTACCGGTGCGGTTCGACGCCCGCTACTTCGCGGTGGCGGCCTACGACGGGCCGGCTCCGGTCCCCGACGGGCACGAAGCCAGCGCGGCGTGGTGGATCGGTCCCGAGCGCCTCCTCGGGGAGTGGCGTCGCGGCGCGCACCGCCTCTACTGGCCGACCTACTTCACGGTGACCCGGCTCGCGACGTGCCGAAGCGTGGAGGACCTGTTGGGACTCCGGTTCGAGCCGCGAGACCCAAC
>JBLMXP010000133.1:0-6100 GCA_050257835.1 Planctomycetaceae bacterium
TGACGCATCGTCATGACGCCGCCGGGGGCGCCGGCGACGCCCCCGAACCCCGGGAGGTTCACCGTGATCGCGGCGTCGCCGAGCTCCTGGGTCTGCGGCTCCCACATCCTCGCGTCCACGGGGAACGCGTGCACCAGCAAGATCGTGTCGGTCATCGCACCGCCTTCGCGTTCGGGCCGAGGATCACGCGCACGGCCTCCGGCACGACCTCGAACACGGCCGGGGCGGGGCCGACGCGCTCGCCGTCGGCGTAGACCATGACGCGTCGGTCGGCCTCGACCTTGACGCGTGTCGCCCGGTGCATCCGGACGGCCGGGTGGCGTACGTGCGTCCCGCGGAACACCTTCGGGAACGCGCGCAGGAACGCGGGCTTCGACAGCGCCTGGAGCAGGCACACGTCGAGGAGGCCGTCCACGATCGAGGCGAACGGGGTGACCTTCATCCCGCCCCCGTAGCTGATCGCGTTGCCCACGACCACCAGCATATGGGGTCCTTCCACGACCTCGTCGTCGAGCTCGATCCGGAAGCCCGCCGGCGAGAACCGCGACAGGGTCTTCAGCAGGGCAGCCACGTAGGTGCCGGTCGCCCCCCACGTGCGCCCCATCGCGTTGGCGGCCTCGTTGACCTCCGAGTCGAACCCACAGCCGGCGATGTTCACGAAGTAGCGCTGCTCGGCGCCGGTCGTGACCCGCACGACGTCGATCAGGGCGGTGTTGGCGTCGGCGATCGCCGCCGCCGCGCCGTCGATCGAGCGGATGCCGAGCGCGTGCGCGAAGTCGTCGGCGGTGCCCGAGGGGAGCACGGCGAGCGCGGTCTCGGTCCCGATCACGCCGTTCGCGGCGAGCCCGATCGAGCCGTCGCCGCCGAGGACCGCGACGATCTCGGTCCCCTCCTCCGCCGCCCTGCGTGCCTGGGCCTGCAGGTCGGGGCCCGACTCGGTCACCCGGATCTGGTGGGCGACGCCGTGCTCGTGCAACGCACGGTCGACCTTGCCGATCGTGCCGCCGGCCTTGCCCCCGCCGGCCGTGGGGTTCGCGAGCACCACGACGCGGGCCACGGCCGCCCTCGCGCGTCCCCGCCGCTAGCCGCCGAGCCCGGTCGGAAGGCCGCCCGTGTTCCCCGAGCTCTGCACCGAACCGGAGAGCAGGCCGACGTTGGACAGGGCGTTCGTGTACAGGCGCCACCCCTCCTGGACCTCCGCGTCGGCCGTCATCGTGAGGGCCTTCACTCTGGTACCGAGCTCCTTCTGCAGGGCCGCGTCGGACGAGTCGACGGCGAGCGCGGCCAAGAGCGCCGCCTGCTGGTAGGTGGACAGTGCGTCAGCGAGGTGCGTCTGCGCGGTGAGGATCCCGTCGGCCTGCGACGTCGTGAAGCCCTTGGAACGGATCGTGGTCGACAGGTTGAACGTCGTCATGGTCTTCGCGGCCTTCTGCAGCGCCGCGGCGGAGCTCTTGAGGTCGGCGCTGGTGGTGGTCGGCGGCTTGCCGGCGGCGAGGGCGGCCCCGGTGGCAGCCACCTGCGGGGCGATCGTCGGGGGCACGCCTTGCTGCTGGAGCTGGCCGACCGTGCCGACCTGCTGTTCCACGACGCTCTGCCACTGCTGCAGGGCCGCCTTCTGCTGGGCCGTCGTCTTCGCGGCCTGATCCGCCTCGCGCGACGCGCGGATCCCGTTCGTCACCCAGACCAGGAACCAGACGATCCCCATGCCGATCAGCAGGGCGGCGACCACTTGGACCCACCGACGGGCGAACAGCGGCGGCTTGACCGGGACGGGCGCGCGTCGCGGCGCGCGCGCCGGCTGCCGGTTCTTGGTCTTGCCCTTGCCTTTGATCGCCATCGGGCGCCCCGTTCAGCGTTTGAGCATGCGGCCGATGATGATAGCCGCCTCGTAGAACAACACCATCGGGATCATCATCGCGAGCATCGTATAGGGGTCGGAGCTGGGGGTGATCACGGCCGCGAAGATCGCGATCCCGAGGATCGCCCAGCGACGCACGTTGCGGAGCACCCGCGTCGAGAGCACGCCGACCAGCTCGAGGAACACGAGGATCACCGGGAACAGGAACGACACGCCGAACGCGACCGCCACCAGCACGACGAACGACAGGTACGACTTCCCGGTGATCAGCGGGACGAAGTCCGACCCGCCGAAGCCCAGCAGGAAGTTGAGCGCCTTCGGCAAGGTGACGATCGCGAAGACCACGCCGAGCCCGAACAACAGGACCGAGGACACGATGAACGGGATCGAGTACTTCTTCTCCTTGCTCGTGAGGCCGGGCACGATGAACGCCCACAGCTGGTAGAGCAGCACCGGCAGGGCGACCAGCAGCCCGACGAACGCCACGACCTTGAGCTTGATCAGCATCGAGTCGAGCAGACCCGTGTAGGTGAGGCGGCATCCGGTCGGCGGGCGCTGGTCCTTGGGCAGCGACGCCACCCACTCGCAGAAGGGGTTCAGCGCGAGGTTGAGCGCCCGATCGTAGAGGAACCAGCCGACGACGGCGCCCCCGGCGATCGCGTACAGGCACACCACGATCCGGTAGCGGAGCTCCTGGAGGTGCTCCATCAGGGTCATCGAGCCGGTGCGCTCGGCCTCGGTCTTGTGGTGCGGGAGCAGACGCATCGAGGGGAGGTCCCGCTACTGCGCCGGAGCGGGCGGCTCGTCGGCGGCGATGTCGGGGACCCCGCTCGCCCCGCCCTGGTCCCCGGTCCGTGGCGCCGCGACCTCCTCGACCGCCGCGATGGGGGCCGGGCGAGGGGTGCGATGGACACCCGGGGAGGAGGGGGCGACGGCTCCCGGGCCGGGGGCCGCGCGGCCCCCCGCGCTCGGCGCGGGTCGCGGCGGCTCGGGCTCGGACAGGAGGTCGAACTTCACCATGTCCTTGACCTCGTCTTGGACCCGCTTGAACTCGCGCAAACCCTTGCCGATCTGGCGCGAGAGCTCGGGCAGCTTCTGGGGGCCGACCACGATCAGGGCGATCAGCAGGATGATCAGCAGCTCCTGCGGCCCGACGTTCAGCACGACCCGGTCACCCCCACGCCGCCCTCATGCCTCGCCCGATCCTCGCCCGGGCGTTGGCCTGGTCACCCTGAGCGTAGAGAGTCGCTGCTGCTGCGCGGCCGTCTCCCGTGAGATCTCCTCGGCGATCGGCGAGACCTCCGCCTGGAGGCGCTGCGCGCTGCGGCCCACCACGAGCCCGTGGCGCACGAGGGCGGCCACGAGCGCGCCGATCGCGACCAACGGCACGAGCATCGCCACGACCAGCCAGACGAAGAGCCAGGTCCCCACGCGGGGATGCTACCGCGGAGGGGGCGTTCAGACGCCGCCGCTGCTGGCCAGGAAGTCCCGGATCGAGGCGTCGTCCTGCAGCAGGTAGTGGAACTCGATCAGGTCGTCGACCGTGAACGGGGGTCCCGACGGGAGGTCCCGACGCTGGTCCTCCTCCTCGAACAGGTCCGGGAACATGCCCGCCTGCTCCTGACCCGGCTCGACGTCGACCCCCGCCGAGACGAGCAGCGCCACGATCTTGCGATCGGCGCGCTTCTCCACGTCGTCCTCGCACGAGGGGCACGTGAAGCGGTAGCTGCCCTCGCGGCCGTTGGAGCGGACCGACAGCGAGATCGCCTCGGGGCCCATGTCCACCTCGCCGCAGCGAGGACAGGTCGTCCGGATGGTGGTCATCTCAACCCGAAGCATCGGCGGCACCTCCGAACGGCTTGAGTACCCGGTTCCGGGGCCCTCGCGAGCTCGGGAACGCCTCAGTCCGCGTAGACCGCGAGGGTCTCGCGCGCCAACTCGCGGACGCGCTCGCCCAGCGACGGGGGGTCGAGGATCTGCACGTCGGTGCCGAGCCGCAGGGCCAGGCGAGCCGCCCAGGCGAGCTGCTTCGCGGGCAGCGTCACGTCGAGGGTCCCGTCGCCGCGTTCCACCGCGTCGGTGGTCACGTAGTACTCGGCGACCCAGCGCGCGGCGGGATGCAGTCGCAGCCTGATCGCCACGTCGGCCTCGGTCGGCGCGTACAGGGGACGGCCCGCGCCCTCCAGCCCCCTGGGCGTGAAGGTGACCTCGGTGGGCGCGATCCCCACCACGCGGTCGGCCCGGAACAGCCGCTCTCCGTCGGCCTCGACGTCCCAGGCGGCTACGTACCAGTTGCCCGTGCTCGCGAACACCGACTCCGGCTCGATCGTGCGCCATGCGCGCTCGCCCGTGGACGCCGCGACGTAGTCGATGCGGATCCGTCGCCGGGCGGCGGCGGCGCCACGGAGGTCCTCGAGCAGCGGCGGCGCGACGCCGGCCTCGATCGCCTCGATCCCCGGCGCCGCTCCGAGCGAGTCGCGGAGCTTCTCGACGGCGCGCCGCAGCGCCGGCGCCTCCGGCATCCCGGGGGTCGCGAGGAGCTCGGTGGCGTTCAGGTGGACCGCGAGGGCTTCCTGGCGCGTCAGCCGGACGGGGCGCGCGAACTGGTCGGCCATCGAGACCCAGATCGCGTCGTCGTCGTCCACCTCGACGTCGATCAGGTCGCCGGGGCCGTAGGGCGGACGGCCGGACATGAACAGCAGCTCCAGGTCGCGGCGGAGGTCCTTCTCCTCCACGTCGAACAGCCGGCAGATCTCCTCGACGGTCGTACCCGGGTGCTGGACGAGGTAGGGGGTGATCACGAGCATCCGACCGAGACGTTCGGCCGTGGTGCCGGCGCGCCGACGCCGCTCAGGCATCGGCCCGTTCCCGCAGCCGTCGGACGACCTCCTCGCGCAGCGACGGCGGCGCCAGGACCCGCGCGTCCGGTCCGTACTGCAGCAGGAGCCCGGCGAGCACCGCGTCGTCGGCGATCGGGATCGACAGGACCACGCGCCCGTCGGCCTCGTCCGGTTCGCGGACGGCCCCGGCCAGCGACCCCTCCGCGAGCACCGCCGCCTCCGGCGTGAACGCGACCGTCGCGCGGTCATCCCCGCTCGCCACCCAGGGACCGGCCTGCACGTGCTCCGCGGCGTGGAACCCCTCCGGCGGGGCCGAGCCCTCCCCCACGACGGTGAGGGGCGACGCGAACCGCGACAGGCGGAAGGCACGGATCTCGTCGCGCTCGTGGTCGTGCCCGACGAGGTACCAGTGACCGCCGCGGAAGACGGCGCCGTAGGCGTCGACGTCACGCTCCGACCGCTCCCCGTGCGCGGTGCGGTACCCGAACCTCACCCGCCTGCGCGCGTCCGCGGCATCGGCGGCGGCCATCACCAGCGCGCCCTCGGCGTCGGACCCGGCGACGAGCGGGCCCCCGGCGAGGCCGGTGAGCGTGCCGCCGTCGGCGCCGTACAGGAGCTTGCGGACGCCCTGACCGGCGGCGGTCTCCTCGGTGCCGCTCTGCGCCGCCACGAACAGCGCCGCGATCTCGTCGGGCTCGAAGGAGATCTCGGGAAGGTAGTACTGCTCCTTCGGGATCCGGTAGCCCTGCTCCACGGCCCACACGTCCGTGTCGACCATCACGAGGGGCACGCCGTACTCGCGGAGCACGTCCTTGTCGCGTTCGAACTTGCGCTTGGCGGACTCGACGTTGTCGCCGCGGTACGCGTCGAGCTTGCCGCGGATCTCCTCGAACGTGAGAGGCGTGGGGGTCTCCAGGAGCAGCGTGACGAGGTTCAGCAGCCGCTCGAGCGGCTCCATCGCGTCATCGCCCGCCATCGTTCGGCATCATAGCGGCGGGATGGCGAGCGACTGGGCAAGCGCGTGATCCGCTACCCGCGCGGGACGCTGGTGCGCGAGGAGCCGGGCCTGGCCGTCGTACGGACACCCGACGGCAACGTGGTCGCGCGCGAACCCGTGCCGGCAGGGGCGCTGTCGCCGGGGTCTGACGTCGTGCTCGCGAGCACCCGGATCGAGGTGGGAGTCGAGGTCCGCGACGAGCTCGTGCTGCTGGGCCGTTGGCCCCCGCAGGCGCCCGACCCGGCCGGGCCGCGCGGGCTCGCGCTCGCGCCGGTCGTCCTGCTCCCGGGCGACCGCGATACCGAGCTCGCCCGCGCCGGCGCACTGCGCGCCGGCGGCATGCCGACGATCGTGATCCTCCCCGGCGACGCGCCCGCGCTCGGCCTGCAGCTCCTCGTGGCGGTG
>JBLMXP010000134.1:0-6537 GCA_050257835.1 Planctomycetaceae bacterium
TGGAGCATGCTCACCGGCATCGACGAGACGTTCGACGCCGCGATCTTCCTCGGCTACCACGCGGGCGCGGGGACGGCCGACGCGATCCTCGACCACACGTTCACCCTGTGGCTGCTCGACGTCCGTGTGAACGGCGAGTCGTGGAACGAGACGCATCTGAACGCGGCGCTCGCCGGGACGTTCGGCGTGCCGGTCGCCGTGGTCTCGGGCGACCGCGCGTGCTGCGCCCAGGCGGTCGCGCGCCTGCCGTGGGTGCGGACCGTGGCCACGAAGGAGGGCTACGGCAACAGGGTCGGGCGGCTCCGCTCCCCCGAGGACGTCCGCGGCGAGCTGCACGACGTCGTGCGCGACGCCGTCGCCGCGGCCGACGCGCAGGTCTGGGCGCCCGCGGGCCCGTACGTGCTCGAGGCCGACGTCGCCTCCACCGCGCTCGCCGAGGTGTGCGCGCTCGCGCCGGGGACCGAGCGAGCGGCCCCACGCACGGTCGCCTTCGCCACGGAGGACCTCCGCACCTTGTACCGGATGGCCCTCACGTGGGTGAACCTCGGCCGGCGGGTCGCCCCCGCCTACCCCGCCGAGTAGCGGGCGGCCCTCAGACGACGAAGGCCTCGATCCGCGCCGCAGGGACGTCGTGGTGCACGCCGGCGAGGGTGAGCGCGACGACTCGGTCCGCGCACGGGTTCCACACGCGGACCTCGGCCCTGCCGTCCACCTTGCGGACGTTCGAGAGCTGAGCCCCCTCGAGATGGAGGTCCAGGAGCGAGGCCGCGCGCGGCAGCGCTCCGCCGCCGGCGGCCGGCGCATCCGCGAGCGGCAGGGCGAACCGCTCCCACCCGGCGAGCAGCGCGGCCCGGTCCTCGACCGGCGCGGACGGCCACACGCCGAGCGCGAACGCCGTCTCGCCGAGCTGCTGGGCCGCGGGGGTCGGCGTCTGCGGGCCCGCGGCCCACGGCCGGACGGTCAGGCGCTCGGCGCTCAAGATCCCGACGCAGCGAAGGAGCGTGATCGCCAGCTCGCGCCTGTCCGCGACCTCGTACTCCACGACGCCCTCGTGGAACACGGCGGTGCCGCCCGCCGCGACCACCTGGCGCGCGGGCCACGTCGGCGAGGCGGCTTCGAGCGCGCTCCCCTCGCCGACCGGCGGGCGCTCCACGAGCTCGAACGGCGATCCGGCCAGCGACCCGTCGGCCTGCGCGCCGAGCCCGACGTGCAGCCGCAGCCGGTGGTCGGGCCGGTCGTTGCGGATCACGCCCTCCAGGCGCAGGAACGGCTCGCCCGCCTGGCGCGTGATCCGGAGCAGCACGACGAGCCGGTCCCACACCGCCACGACCTCGTGCCCCTTCACCTCGATCGCCGCCGGCGGCGTCGCACGCTGCTCCGGGGAAGCCGGGCAGAAGTTGTAGAGGTCCCCGACGTCGGGCTCGTCGAACAGGCGGATCGGGACGCCGTCGGCGCGCACCCCGCTCCCGTCGGGCAGGACCTCGAGCGCGACCTCCGCGAGGGCCGGCTCGTGCACGTGCTCCACCACCGCGTACCCGAGCGGCGGCACACCTTCGCGCTCGAACGGCGACGGGTTGAACCGGATCACCCCGGAGGGTCCCTGCACCCGAGCCCCGAGCGAGGTCAGGGCCCGCTCCACGACGTCCTCGCAGATCGCGCGGACCTCACGGAACCTGCCGTCGACGTCGATCGCGACCTGGTCGTGCGAGCAGCCGCACGCCGAGTCGTGCGCCCCGTTGTGGAGCATCAGCGTCCACGCGCGCGCGAGCTCCTCGGACGGCCACCCGAACGAGGGCGCGAGCGCGGCGAGCGGCTCCGCGTACCGCTCGAGCAGCGCCTCCACCCGCCCGCGCTCGCGCTTCTGGGCAACCCGCGCCGAGTAGACGTTCGGCAACAGGTGGGCGCGCGCCGAGGACCGCAGCTCGCCGGTCCACACCGGAACGCCGTCGGGTTCGCGCTGTCCGTCGAGATGGTCGCGGAGCCCGGCGATCCGCAGGTCGACGTCGTTCAGGAGCCCCGCCGCCGCCGCGAGCCGTTCGGGCAGCGTCGCGTCAGGGCCGGCGTGGTCGTAGCCGACCATCACCACCATGCGGCCGGCGGCCACGAACGGCCGCATCTTCTCGATGCTCCGCGCGAGCGAGGCCGCGAGCGGCTCCGGCTCGAGCGCCTCCTCGTAGGACTCGCCGTCGAAGTAGCCGAACACCATGTACTCGGTGAGGACCTCGCTGCCGTCGGGCGCGCGCCAGCGGAACGAGGTCGAGGCGATCTCCTCGGGGACGCCGCGCCACACCATCGCCCGCGTCAGGCCGCCGTTGCGCAGGAGCTGCGGCATCTGGCCGATGTGCCCGAACTGGTCGGGCATGTAGCCGAGCTCGAGCGGTCGGCCGAGCTCGCGCGCCCGCGCCAGGCCCATCTCGAGGTTGCGGACGTGCGACTCGCCGCTCGTGAGGAACTCGTCCATCTGCGCGACCCACGGCCCGGCCGACAGCCCGCCGTCGCGCACGCGCTCGGAGAGCTCCTCGGCACGCTCGGGACGGCGCTCCAGGTAGTCGTCGATCATGGCGGTCTGCCCGTCGAGGTGGAAGTGTGGGAACCCCTCGGCCTCGAGGTCGAGCAGCGTGTCCATCATCGCCACGAGCCGCTCGGAGAACACGGCGAACGGCTCGTACCACTCGCGATCCCAGTGCGTGTGCGGCACGAATGTGACGAGCAGCCTGTCGGACACGGGACCTCCCTGAGGTGGATCACGCGATGGTAGCCGTCCAGCGGGCACGCTCAGGGGGACCCGGTGGCACCCAGGAGATGCGCCCACGCCTCCCCGATCAGACCCGGCGTGAAGGCGACGGTCTCGATCACGCTCGGCCACAGCCGTTCGCGCTCCGCGTAGACGGGCAGCGCCGCCAGGGCCTCCGCGAACGATGCCTCGTCGATCAGGTTCCGGCTCGGATCCGCGGCGACGCCGCAGGCCCGCACGACCCGCACCGCGCGGTCCGGATCGTTGCCCTGCACGAACGACATCGCGAGCACGCATGTCGAGATCAACTGACCGTGCACCCGGTGCCCCCCGGTCATCCATTCGATCGCGTAGGCGAGGAAGTGCTCGCTGCCCTCTTCGAAGCGTGCCCCCCACGCCACGCACCCGGCGCCGACGTCACGATGCGTCGTCGCCAGCCAACGCACCCCTTCGTCGCTCACCGACCTGATCTCGGACGCCGCCTCCTCGAGCTCATCGAGCACCCCGCGGCCCAACGCTGCAGCCTCCTCGTTCCACGGCACGTCGCCACGACCCTGGTCCACCGCAAGCCGCCAGTCGTGCAGCGCCGTGTGGCACGACACGAGGTCTCCGACCCCGGCGCGGTTCAGCTCGGCAGGGGCAAGTCGGATCAACGCGGGGTCCGCCACGACCTCGATCGGGCGGAGGTTGCCCGCGTACCGGACCCGCGAGCCGTCCCGGTACCCGTACGGCGCCGTGAAGGCCGCGTCGACGCTGATGATCGTCGGGATCTGCAGGAGGGGGAGCGTCGTCGCCTCGGCGACGAACTTCGCCGTATCGGCCGACGAGCCGCCGCCCAGCCCGATCACGATCCGGGCGCCGTCGGGGACCGTGGTTGCGACTTCGCGGAGGTGGGCCAGCTCCATCGACCCGACCCAGATCGTGTGCAAGTTGGGAGGTGCCTGATCGGCGACGAGCGCCCATGGCTCCGGCATCGTGCACACGACCGCCTCGCCGGCGTGTTCGCGCAACCTCGCCAGGGCCGCCCCGCTTTCGACGGTCAGCGCGAACCTCGCGTCGTCGAAGGCCGAGCTCACGTCGACCTGGCCGATGCGTAGGCCTCCTCGACGACGCGGATCACCACCCGACCGTCCTCACCACTGGGTCGCGGCTGCCTGCCCTCCTCGATCGCGCCGAGGAACTCGCGCATCTGCTCGGTGTACATCGGCTGCGTGCAGTGCTCGTAGTCCTCGCTCGGCTCCTCGCGCGGGAAGATCCGCGCGTACCCACCGGTCCCGTAGAGCTCCGTCTCGGCCTCGAGGCCCTCCTTGTGCGGGTGCCACCAGCCGCTCTCCACGAGCGAATTCGTGCCTTGGGACCAGGAGATCAACACGATCGCGTCGTCATCCACGTCGTAGGCGCCGTAGCGGGTCCCGACCGTGGCACAGACCCGGGTCGGCTCGGGGTCGCCGAGCAGGTAGCGCGCCGTGTCGATGGCGTGCACGCCCATGTCTGGCAGAGCGCCGCCGCCGGCGAGCCTGCGCTCCGTGAACCAGCCGCTCGGGCCCCAGCCCGCGTGGACGCCGTAGCCACGCGTCTTCACGATCTCGCCGAGGTCGCCCGCCTCGATCCGCGCCCGCATCGCGCGTACGGCGTCGTGGAACCGCCAGCAGTGCGCGACCATCAGCGACGCGCCGCCGCGAGCGGCCGCCGCGAGCATCGCGTCGCACTCGGCGACGGTCGTCGCCATCGGCTTCTCCACGAGCACGTCGGTGCCGTGCTCGAGCAGGGCGATCGACTGCACCGCATGGAGGTAGTTCGGCGTCGCGACCACCGCTGCGTCGAGATCCTCCTCTGCCGCGAGCGCCTCCCAGTCCGTCGTGACGCGAGGGATCGCGTGCCTGTCTGCGAACGCCCGCGCGCTCTCCTCACGATGGTTCGCGACCGCGACCACCTCGTGCCCGAGCGCCAGCACCGCGCGCACGTGGAAGTCTTGGATCCACCCGCAGCCGAACATCGCCACCCGCACCTAGTCCACCTCGTTCCTCGCGATCACGTCGCGGTACCATCGGCCTGAGTCCTTCACGGTCCGCTCGAGCGTCTCGTGGTCCACGCGCACGATCCCGAACCGCTTCGCGTAGCCCTGTGCCCATTCGAAGTTGTCCATCAGCGACCACACGAAGTAGCCGCGGAGCGGCACGCCGTCGCCGATCGCACGGTGCGCCGCCAGGAGATGGTCGCGGAGGTACGCGATCCTCCGCTCGTCGTGGACCGCGCCGTCGCTCGACACCGTGTCCTGGAACGCCGCGCCGTTCTCGGTCACGTACACGGCGGGCGGCGCGTAGTCGCGCTGCACGCGCGTGAGCAGGTCGTACAGGCCCTCGGGCGCGATGAGCCAGCCCGTCTCCGTGCGTTCACCGTCCTCGTGCACGTCAGCAGCTCGGAACGGTTCGTCGGCTTCGTCGTGCCGAACGAGGTTCCGCGCGTAGTAGTTCAGACCTAGGAAGTCGATCGGCGTCGCGATCACGTCGAGATCTCCTTCCTCGATCCTCGGAGCCCATCCCAGCGCGTCGTAGGTCGAGAGGATCGCCCCCGGGTACCCGCGTCCGAACAGCGGATCGAGGTACCACGCGCCTTCGGCGGCCCACCGTCGCTCGGCCGCAGCGACATCTTCCGGGTCCCCGGTCGCGGCCACGGTCGGCCAGACCGTGAGCGTGATCCCAACGTCTGCATCCGGAGCGTTCGCACGGATCGCTGGGACCGCCTCGCCATGCGACACGAGAAGGTGGTGGGCGACCCGCACTCCCAACGCCGGATCGAACAGGCCCGGAGCATGCTCTCCGAGGACATGGCCCTCGACCGCGACGACGCTGGGTTCGTTGTGCGTGATCCACAGGGGCACGCGGTCACCGAGCCTGGCGGACACGACGTCCGCGAAGCTGACGAACGCGTCGATCGTCTCGCGTGCGCCCCAGCCGCCACGGTCCTGCAGCGCCTGTGGCAGGTCCCAGTGGTAGAGGGTGAGCACGGGCACGATCTCCTCGGCGAGCAGCGAGTCGACCAGTCGGTCGTAGAGGTCAAGACCACGCTGCTCAACGGCCCCGAACCCCTCGGGCAGCACCCGGGGCCATGACACGCTGAAGCGGTAGGCGCCCAGCCCGAGGTCGCGCATCACCGCGACGTCCTGAGGGATCCGGTGGACGTGGTCGCATGCGACGTCGCCGGTGTCGCCGTTCGCGGTCTTGCCCGGCGTATGGCTGAAGGTGTCCCAGATCGACGGTCCCCTGCCGTCCTCGTCCCACCCTCCCTCGACCTGGTAGGCGGAGGTGGCGGCGCCCCACAGGAACCCGTCGGGGAACGGCGCGGCCATGACGGTGCTACCCCTTGACGCCGGTGAGCGTCACGCCCTCGATGAACACGCGCTGGGCCAGGAAGAACAGGACCACCACCGGGATCATGAACAGCACCGAGGCGGCCATGATCAGGTTGAACTCCACGTGGTGCTGGCCCCGGAACTCGTTGAGCCCGATCGCCAGCGTCCACAGATGCGGGTTGTCGATCAGGTAGAGCAACGGCCCGAAGAAGTCGTTCCAGTTGTAGAGGAAGCTGAACAGTGCGACCGCCGCGATCGCAGGCTTCGCGAGCGGGACGATCACGCGCGTCATGATCTGCCATTCACTCGCGCCGTCCACGCGCGCCGCTTCGCTCAGGTCCTTCGGGTTCGACATGAAGAACTGTGGCAGCAGGAAGATGGAGAAGGCATCACCGAAGAAGGAGGGAACGATCAGCGGCTTGAAGGACGGGATCCAGTGGAGCCGCACGAA
>JBLMXP010000135.1:0-7932 GCA_050257835.1 Planctomycetaceae bacterium
ACTGGTCGACCGTACCCTGCGCGAGCACGAACGGTTCATCGTGACGCGCAAGGGTGTGCCGGCTGCCGTTCTCGTCTCACCGGAAGACCTCGAGTCGCTCGAGGAGACCGTCGAGATCCTGTAGCAGAGGGCGCTCCCGGAGTCGATCAGGATCTCTCGTCGCCAAGCCTCCGACGGCAGGCGACTTCGTCTGATGGATCCCCGTTCGTGCCCCACCGATCGTGTACCGACCTCGCTGACGCGACTGGCCCTCGGTGACCCACGGTTCTCCGGACAGCGTGTCCCGCTTCAGCACCGCGATACGACGGCGCGAATCGGCGTCCTGTCGTCGCTGCTTCGGACGCGGCGACGGTCGTCGCGGTAACGCAGGAGGCATCCGTAAGGGACGGTGCTCCTTCCGTGTGACTCCTGCAGCCGGTCTCGGGAACAGACCTTCTTACGCTCGCCAAGCGCCTGAGGGTCTCGGTGGGCTCGGGCGGGCCCACGCGCGTGTCAGGTCTGGCTATCCTGCGCTGCGATGGGACAGCGGGTCGCGGTCGACATCGGCGGGACGTTCACCGATCTCGCCGCCGTCGACGTGGCGACCGGCACGCTGCGCCTCGCGAAGACCGACACGACGCCAACCGCTCCCGACGAGGGCGCGGTCACGGTCCTCCGCAACTCGGGCGTTGCCGTCTCCGACGTCACGACGTTCGTCCACGGCACGACGGTCGTGATCAACGCCGTCACCGAACGCACGGGCGCGAGCACGGCGCT
This sequence comes from Planctomycetaceae bacterium, assembly GCA_050257835.1. GTDB lineage: Bacteria > Actinomycetota > UBA4738 > UBA4738 > HRBIN12 > AC-51. The sequence goes on from JBLMXP010000135.1 coordinate 757, forward strand.
GCTCACGACCGAAGGGTTCCGCGACGTCCTGGAGATCGGTCGCGCGAACCGTCCGGACCTCTACAACCTCGCTTACCGCAAGCCGGTGCCGTTCGTGCCGCGTCGTCGTCGCTTCGAGATCGCCGGGCGGATCGATCATCGGGGGCGCGAGCTCACCATGCTCGACGAGGCGGCACTGCCCGGCCTCGCAGAGCGGATCAGGACGAGCGGCGCCGAGGCGCTCGCGCTCTGCTTCCTGCACGCGTGGGTCGAGCCCGCCCACGAACGGCGCGCCGCCGAGGTGCTCCGCTCGCTGCTGCCCGGGGTTGCCATCGTGTGCTCGCACGAGGTGAGCGGCGAGTGGCGCGAGTACGAACGGTCCTCCACCGCGGTGCTTGCCGCCTACGTGAAGCCGGTCGTCGCCCGCTACCTCGAGGCGCTTGGAACGTCGCTCCGGACCGCCGGCGTTCAGGCGCCGCTGTTCGCGATGCGATCCTCAGGCGGCGTCTCGTCGTTCGAGCGGACCACCACGAACCCGATCTCGCTGCTCGAGTCTGGGCCGGTCGCGGGCGTCGAGGCGGCCGCGGAGCTCGGTAGGCGCCTGGGCGCCGACCACGTCCTCACGCTCGACATCGGGGGGACGACCGCGAAGACCTCCGCGGTCCGGTTCGGTCGTCCGGCGATCGACACCCTGTATCACCTCGAGCGGACGCCGACCTCGGCCGGGTACCCGATCCAGGTGCCGGTCGTGCAGATCGTCGAGATCGGCGCGGGCGGTGGCTCGATCGCCTGGGTCGATGCGGCGGGCGGGCTCCACGTCGGGCCGCGGAGCGCGGGCGCCGTCCCGGGGCCCGCCTGCTACGCGCGCGGCGGGATCGAACCGACGATCACCGACGCGAACCTGGTGGCGGGCCGGCTCGATCCCACCTTCTTCCTGGGCGGGACGAAGCCCCTGGATCTGGGGGCCGCCGAAGACGCGCTCGGACGGCTCGGCACGGCGCTCGGCACCGACGCACGGACCGCCGCGCGCGGCGTGCTCCGCTTCGCGATCGCGCAGATGGCCCACGCGCTCCGCCTGGTCACGGTCCGGCGCGGGCACGATCCGCGCGACTTCGCGTTCGTCGCGTTCGGTGGCGCCGGTCCCTTGCACGCGACGCTGCTCGCGCGCGAGCTCGGGATCGAGCGCACGGTGATCCCGCCGGCGCCCGGGCATTTCTCCGCGGTCGGGATGCTGGAGGGCAGGTTGCGTGCCGATGCCGTGCGCACCCGCGTCGGCCCGCTCGAGGCGTCGCTCCTCGCGCCGTTCCTCGCGCAGCTCGAGGCCGAAGCGCGCGCCGAGCTCGGCGACGACGACAAGCTCGAGGCCCACCGCCACGTCCAGCTGCGGTACCTGGGGCAGGAACACACCCTCGAGGTCCCGGTGCCCGAAGGTCCGGTTGACGACGCCTCGGTCGCCGCGCTCCGGGGCTCGTTCGACCGGGCGTCGGAAGAGGCGTACGCGTTCTCGTTGGAGCATCCGGTCGAGCTCGTCGCCGCACGGGTCGCGGTCTCGGCGCCGTCCTCGCCGTTCTCCTGGCGCGTGGAGGAGGCGGGCCCTGCCCACCCGCTGGGGCCACGGGTCGTCGATCTCGACGAGCACGGCGGTGTCGTCGAGGTCCCGGTGCTGCACCGCGGGTCCTTGGAGCGCCGCCCGGTCGCCGGCCCGGCGATAGTGGAAGAGGCCGCCTCCACGACCCTCGTGCTCCCGGGTCAGACGCTCTCGCCCGACGAGCACGGCAACCTCGTGATCGAGGAGGTCCGATGACCGACCGGTTCACGCTCGACGTCCTCCGCGAAGCCTTCCTGGCCGTGGCCGACGAGATGTTCGTCTCGCTGCAGCGGACCTCGCAGAGCCCGGTGATCTACGAGGTCCTCGACTTCGCGGTCGGCATCACCGACCCGGCCGGGGAGCTCGTGAGCCAAGGCAACGGGATCGCGGGCTTCCTCGGTCCGCTGGGGGAGGCGGTGCGCGCCACCCGCGAGCGCGTGGTGGACCTCGGTCCCGGGGACGTGATCGCGACGAACGATCCTTACGCGGGTGGCGGCACGCATCTATCCGACGTCGCGCTCGTCCGCCCGGTGTTCGTGGATCAGGAGCTCGTTGCGTTCGCGGCGGCCAAGGGGCACTGGACCGAGGTCGGAGGCAAGGATCCCGGCTCGTGGACCGCCGACTCGCGCGACGTCTTCCAGGAAGGGTTGCAGCTCCCGTTCGTGAAGGCTTACCGGGGCGGCGTGCTCGAAGCCGACATCGCCGCGATCCTGCAGGCGAACTCCCGCCTTCCCGACCAGGTCCTCGGCGACCTCGTCGCGCAGGCCGCGTGCCTGGAGGTCGCGGAGCGGCGCTTCCTCGAGCTGTGCGCTCGCTACGGGTTGGAGGCGGTCCGCGAGGCGATGGCGCAGGTCCACGTGCGGAGCGAGGCCCTCGCCCGCGCCGCGCTCGCGCGCCTCCCCGCCGGGACCTACGAGGCCGATGACCTGATCGACGACGACGGCGTCGGCGGAGGTCCCTACCCGATCCGCGTGGCGGTGACGATCTCGCCCGAGGAGATGATCTGCGACTTCACGGGCTCCTCCGCGCAGGTGCCGGGTCCGGTCAACACGACCTGGAGCGGGCTCGTCTCGGGGGTGCGGACGGTCTTCAAGGCGGTGACCGACCCGGTCGAGCCACCCTCCGACGGCTGGTTCCGGCCGCTGCGGATCGTGTGTCCGCCGGGCACGATCTTCACCGCGGCCCGTCCGGCGCCGGTGGCCGCCTACTTCGAAGCCACCGAGCCGGCCACCGACCTCGTGTGGAAGGCGCTCGCGCCGCTGCTGCCCGAGCGGCTGACGGCCGGCAGCTTCGTGTCCGTGTGCTCGACCTCGATCGCGACGACGCATCCGGATACGGGGGAGGAAACGCTCCTCGTGGAGCCGCAACCCGGTGGTTGGGGTGCGAGCGCCGTCGAAGACGGGCAGTCGGCGCTCGTGAGCGTCGGCGACGGCGAGACCTACACGATCCCGGCCGAGATCACCGAGCAGCGCTACGGGATCCGCGTGGAGCGGCTCGGGTTGGATCCGGTCGCCGGCGCGGGCGCCGGGCGGCGGCGAGGAGGCAGCGGCGTCGTCCGCGAGTACCGGATCGTGTCCGAGCGCGCGCTGCTCACGGTCGTGTTCGGGCGTCACCGCTATCCGCCCTGGGGCGTGGGCGGAGGACACGACGGCTCGCCGAACCTCGTCGAGATCGTGCCAGCCGACGGCTCCCCGACGGTGCGCTTCGGCAAGGCGGCCGCCTACCCCCTGCAGCGAGGCGATCTCGTGCGCCTGCGCACCGGGACCGGCGGAGGCTACGGCGACCCACGCCAGCGGGAGCCGGAGCGGGTCCGCGAGGATCTCGCCGACGGCTTGGTCGGTCCGGACGAGGCGCGCGAGGTGTACGGGCTGCGCGACTGAGCGGCGGTCGCTCCGACGGGTGGACTCACGCCAGCAGCCGTGCGCGACAAGCGAGCTGGAGCGCGAGCCGGGTGTCGGGGTCGTCTGCGTCGACCTGGAGCACGTCCTTGATCCGCCCGATCCTGTAGGCGACCGCGTTGCGGTGCAGGTGCAGCCGGTGCGCCGTGCGCGTGACGGAGCCCTGCTCGTCCAAGAAGACCTGCAGCGTGCGGATCGCGGCCTCGGCCCGTGATCCCCCGAGGCGCTAGAGGGGCTCCAGCAGGGTCGAAACCGAGCGCCGCGCCGAATCGGTCGCGTACCACTCGGCGAGCATCGCCCCGAGGCCGGACGCGTCGAAGACCCCGACCGGTTCGCCCGGGCGCGCCGCGGCGAGCGCCGCCCGAGCCTCGGCGGTCGAGGCGCGGAGCCCCGCGGGACCGAGGTGGGCGCCGCCGACCCCCGCGCGAGGGCTGAGCGGTGGGAAGCGATCGTGGAGCGCCGCCAGCACCGAGGCCGCCGCCGTGCGGGCGCCGGGGTCCCGGGGCGAGGGTTGCGTGTCGCTCGTCCGCAGCAGGACGACCGCGCCTTCGGAGCGCGCCACGTGCCAGGTGCCGTGCACCGCGCGCGCGGTGGCGAGCGCGACCTGCTCCACCGCGCGCCGGAGCTCCTCGGCGCGGACGGGATCGTCGGGGTCGCCCTCCTCGAAGCGCACGAGCGTCACCGTATGCCACGCGTCGACGGCCAGGCCGAGGGCGCGGGCCCGTCGCACGAGGCTCCCGTCTCGGCCCGGCTCGGTGGCCAGGAGCTCGGTGAGCAGTTCCGAGCGGCTGCGCACCGGCGCGTCCTGCGCGCGCCGGGCCCTCCCCATCGCCGCTGCCACGTCGGCTGCGGCGGCCCGGAGCAGGAGGGTCTGCACCGGTCCGGCCTCCGGAGCGACCAGCCACGCCTCACGGATGCCCTCGACCTCGATCGGCTCGCCGAGCAGGCCCGGGGTGGGTTCGGCGAGGGCCGTGCCGGGGAGCGCCTGGCCGACGGCCGCGACCGTCGCCGCCACGCCGGCCGCCTCCTCGCGGGCCCGGTCCAGCGCGCGGAGCCCGGCGGCGGCGGCCTCCACCGCTCGCTCGGGCTCGCCACGCAGGAGCGCCCCGAGCGAGGCGGCCAGCTCGGCGAGGTCCTCGTGCGCCCCGTAGCCGAGCAGCGCCAGGTCCGCCCGCTGGGCGGCGGCGCGGGCCGAACGCGACAGGTCCCGGTCGTGCGGGTCCGCGAGCGCCAGCGCCGCCACGCCCCGCTCCGCTCCGCGGCGCACGGCGACGTCGAACCGGTACGTGGCGGCGTCGGCCGAGGCCGTCCGGGTGAGCAGGACGAGCGACCCGCCGGGGGCGTGTTCGACCTCGCCCAGGTCCTCGGCGAGCGCGACCCCACGCACGTCGCGACGGGCCCCGGCGGCGCCGAGCGGACGGAGGCGTCCGGGATCGATCCATGCGAGCAGGTCACCGAGTTTGGGCACGATGCCCAAATCTACCCCTGAACTTCGTGCAGCACGCTCTTCCCGCGAGCTCGAGAGAGGGCGTAGCGTCGCGCCGTTCCGACCAGGGGGACCGGTTGCAGGTCGACCAGACGAACGTGCGCGCGATGGCGGTCGGCTGCTCGATCCTGGGCGCGGGGGGAGGCGGCGACACCGCGATCGGGGTGCTCTCGGTGCTGCAGGCTATCGAAGAGCGCGGTCCGGTGCCGGTCGTCGACCTCGACGACCTCGACGACGAGGCGCTCGTGATGCCGTGCGGCGGGATCGGCGCTCCGCTGATCTGGATCGAGAAGATCGACCGGGGCGACGAGATCTCCCGCCTGATCCCCGTGGTCGAGCGGATCCACCAGGCGGAGGTGGTCGCGTTGATGTCGGCCGAGATCGGCGGGTCCAACGGCCTCGCGCCGGTCGCGTGGGCGGCGCGCGCCGGGCTGCCGGTCGTGGACGCGGACGGTATGGGGCGCGCGTTCCCGGAGGTCCCGCAGGTGACGATGGAGGTCGCCGGGATCTCCGCGAATCCCGCGGTCATGACCGACGAGCGCGGCAACGTCGTGATCTTCGAGGGGATCGACGGCGCGTGGATGGAGCGCATGGAACGCGCGATGGCCGTCGAGTTCGGCGGGCAGGGCTACTCCTCCGAGTACCAGATGACGGTCCGACAGGCGAAGACCGCGACCGCCCGGGGCACGGTGAGGCTCGCGATCCGCCTCGGCGAGGTCGTGCTCGGTGCCGAGCACGACCCGGTCCGGGTGCTCGCCGAGGAGGTGAGCGCAGCGGTCCTGCTGGAGGGCAAGATCGTCGACGTCGAGCGACGGGTGACCGGCGGGTTCGTCCGCGGGTCGGTGACGATCGACGGGCTCGGCGCCGATGGGGGCCGGGTCCTACGCCTGGAGATCCAGAACGAGAACCTGGTGGCGCTCGAAGAAGGCGCGGTCCTCGCGATGGTCCCCGACATCATCACCGTGCTGGACACGCAGACGGGGCGGGCCGTCCACACCGAACGCCTGCGCTACGGCCAGCGGGTGAGCGTCGTCGCGTTCCCCTGCGACCCGATCTGGCGGACCGAGCGCGGGCTGCAGCTCGCGGGTCCGCGTGCGTTCGGCTACGACCTGGACTACGTGCCGGTGGAGACGATCCATGGATGAGCCCACGGGTGAGCAGGGCGTGCTGAGCGAGGACGAGGCGCTGGAGCTGTTCGCCTACCTCGTGACCTCCGCGCGCACCCAGCTGGACGAACCGGCGCGCTACGCCTCGATGCGCCTGCTCTCCGCGGCCGAGGACCTCCGCGACCGGGTCGCCGAGCGCGTGTCCCCGGAGCTGGCCGCGGTGTTCGCGCGGACCGAGCCGCTGAGCTCGTTCGCCCAGGAACAGGTCAACGACCGCGACGCCTATACGCGCAGCGTCGACGAGCTCTGCCGGATCGTGGCGGCCACGCTCACCGAGCGCGCCGGGGTGGGAGGCGCCGATGGCTGAGGCGATGCTCGAGCTGATCCGCACGCGCCGCGTGACGCGCGCGATGAGCGATCGTCCGATCGCGCAGGGAGACCTCGAGAAGATCCTGGAGGCCGGACGGTGGGCGCCCACGGGCGGGAACACGCGGGTCGTGCGGTTCGTGGCGGTGCGCGACCCGGCGACGCTCAAGGTGCTCCGGATGGTCTCGCCGGGGATGCTGCAGCGGCCCGCGGCCATCGTCGTGCTGTGCCTGGACCGCGACGCGATCGGTGAGAACGAGATCGTCGAGGACGATCCGGTGCTGCACATCGACATCGGCACCGCGATGCAGACGATGCTGCTCGCCGCGCACGCGCTGGGGATCGGCTCGGGGCCCGTGACGTCCTTCTCGCATGAGGCAGTGCGCGTGGCGCTGAACCTGCCCGAGCGCCTCACCCCCGAGCTGCTCGTGTGCCTCGGCTACGTCGATCCCGAAGCCCCACAGCTGCCTATGCGCGGCGGGCCCCGGATCACATGGCAGGGGCTCACGCACTGGGAGCGCTTCCCGGAGGCGCACGATGGATAGCCGGCTCGACCTGCGGCTCGGGATCGACGTCGGCGGGACGAACACCGACGCCGTCGTGCTCGGACGCGATGACGCCCTGCTGGCCCGAGCGAAGGTGCCGACCCCCCCGGACGTCTCCTCGGGGATCGCGGCGGCGATCGCCGCCGCGGTCGAGGATCTCGGGGAGGGGCGCGAGCGGATCACCCACGCGATGCTCGGCACGACCCAC
>JBLMXP010000136.1:0-5084 GCA_050257835.1 Planctomycetaceae bacterium
CCGCCGGCGCAAGGATCCTCGAGGAGCTGGTCGAGAACGCGCTCGCGTTCTCGCCCGAGGGCGCCGAGATCGAGATCGCGGTCTCGGTCCGCGAAGGGCGGCCGGAGGTCCGGGTCACCGACCACGGCCCCGGCGTGGACCCCGCTGTCGCCGAGCGGATCTTCGACCCGCTCGAGCAGGCCGAGGACCTGTTCACCCGCACCCACCAGGGGGTCGGGATCGGGCTCAGCCTCGCGCGGCTGTCGGCCCGCGCGATGGACGGCGACGTCGTCCTCGAGCGCTCCGACGATGCGGGCTCGACGTTCCTGTGGATCGTCTCGGCGCCCGCCGCGCCGGAGGTCTGACGCCGCTCACTTGAACCGGCGCATGTGGATGCTCTCGAGCACCCCGATCGCCAGGAAGCAGGCGATCATCGAGGATCCCCCGTAGCTGATGAACGGCAGGGGGATCCCGGTGATAGGCATGATCCCGATCACCATCCCGACGTTCACGAACATCTGGATCGCGAACATCGAGGCGATCCCGGCCGCGAGATAGGTCCCGAACGGGTCCTTCGACAGGTAGGCGATCCGGATCGCGCGCCACAACAGCAACCCGTACAGCGACAGCAGCACCAGGCAGCCCACGAACCCGAACTCCTCCCCCGCCACCGTGAAGATGAAGTCGGAGAACTGGGCGGGCACGTAGTCGAGGTTCGTCTGGCTCCCCTGCAGGTAGCCCTTGCCGAGCATGCCGCCGGAGCCGACCGCGATCAGCGACTGGTCCAGGTTGTAGCGGGCGTCGGCGGGCACCCCCGGCAGGTCCAGGAACGCGGTGATCCGCTGCAGCTGGTACTGCTTGATCACGCCCATCTGCAGCGCACCGAAGATCAGGACCATGCCCGCGAGCCAGAGCACCGCGAGGTGCTTCGCGCGGGTCCCCGCCACGATCAGCATCCCGACGACGATCGCGACGAGCACGATCGAGGTCCCGATGTCGGGCTGGATGAACACCAGCCCGAGGGGGATCGCGCCGATCACCAGCAGGCGGATCAGGTCGCGCACCGTGGGCACGGGCGTACGGAGCTCCGAGAGCACCGTCGCGAGCATGATCACGACCGCGAGCTTCGTGAACTCCGAGGGCGTGATCTGGAAGCCGCCGACGTTGAAGTACCGCTGCGCGATGCCGAACGTGTCGGTCGCGCCGACCCCGGGGATCTGCACCGCCACGAGCATCAGCACGACCCCGCCGTAGATGAACCCCGCGTAGATCTTCAGGAACCGGTAGTCGAAGGTGATCAGCACGAGCATCGCCACCGCCCCCAGGACGGCCGTGACGAGCTGCTTCTTCACCCGGGTGACCGGCGACAGGCCCATCCCCAGCAGCGTCGTGCGCGTCGCCGAGTACAGGAGCAGCAGCCCCACGATCACCAGGGCCGCGACGATCAGGAGCAGCATCCAGTCGATGTGCCGGATCGGCCGGCGTTCGTCCGCGTACACGCGCCCGGCGACGAGGTCCATCAGCGGCTCCCCGGCGTGTAGCAGCCCGGCTTGGGCGTGTTCGTGAGGCCCTCGATCCGCTCGATCACGTCGCGGGTGATCGGCGCGGCCACCTGGCTTCCGAACCCGCCCTGCTCGACCATCGTGATGACGACGTAGTTCGGGTGCGCGGTCGGGCCGACCATGGCGGCGAACCACGACGTGTCCTGGAACCCCTGCCGCTCGGCCGTCCCCGTCTTGCCCCCCACCGGCACCTGCGACAACGGGAACCCCATGAACGGGCAGGCCGCGGTCCCGGACGAGACCACGCTCGCGAGCGCGTTGCGGACGTACTGGAGCTCCGACTGCGTGTAGGGCAGGGTCTCGCCGCAGTGCGGGGCGATCTGCTTCACGGTCTGACCCTTCGCGTTCACGATCCGCGACACGACGTGAGGCCGGCACAGGTGACCGCCGTTCGCGATCGCCGCGTAGGCCCGCGCCATCTGCAAGGGCGTCGCGCTCAGGTAGGTCGAGCCGATCGCCGTGAGGATGTCGATCCCGGGGACGAACCCGAACGGGAACTGCTTGGGGTTGTCGGCGGCCCACTTCGCGTCGGGCACGAGCCCGGAGGCCTCGGCCGGCAGGTCCATGCCGGTCGGCGCGCCGAAGCCCCACTTGCGGATCTCGTTCTGGAAGACCTGACCGTCCGGCGACAGCTGGTTGTCGACGTAGAGCTGGTAGAAGGCGGAGCCGAACCGGTAGAAGACCGTGTCGCACGAGTCCTGGAGCGCCGTCGCGATCGTCATGTACGTGTTCGACGGCTCCCAGTTCGTGAAGACGGTCCCGGACTTGTCGTTCGGGCTCGTGTAATCGGTCGAGCACAGGTAGCTGCCGTAGGGGGATGCGATGCCCGCGTCCATCGCGGCCAGGGCCGTGATCGGCTTGAAGGTCGAGCCGGGCACGTAGCCGAGCTGGATCGCGCGGTTCAGCGACGGCGCGGCCTTCGAGTGGTTCACGTACGCGTTCTGCCGCTTCGTCAGGCCTTTGACGAACCAGTTCGGGTCGTAGGACGGGAGCGACGCCATCGCCTTGATCGCGCCGGTGTTCGCGTCCATCACGATCACGACGCCGGCGTTCGCGTGCAGCGGGTTGCCGCTCGAGTCCGTCATCGAGCGGGCGCGGACCATCCCCTCGCGCAGCGCGGCCTCGGCGGCCTGTTGATCCTTGAGGTCCAGCGTGAGGTGCAGGTCGTCGCCCTTGGTCGGTGGGATCGACGCGAGGGCCTGCACGGTCTGGTTGTTCGAATCGACGACGTATTTCTGCACACCCTTCTGGCCGCGCAGGTACCTCTCGTACTGGAACTCGAGCCCGTTGCGCCCCACGATGTCGTTCTGGCCGTAGCCCTTGCTCTTGAGGTCCTGGTACTCCTGCGCGGTGATCAGCCCCGTGTAGCCGAGGATCTGGGCCGCGGTGCTCCCCTGCGGGTAGCCGCGGACCGAGGTCTTCTCGACCGTCACCCCGGGGAACTCCGCCTGGTGCTCGGAGATGTAGAAGTCGACGTCCTTCGGCACGAACTCCGCGATCGGGATCGCCTGGTAGGGCGAGTACCGCTTGTCCTGCAGGCTCCGCACGATGTCGGCGACGGGGATCTTGAGGAGCTCGGCGAGCTTCTGGATCACCTCCTCCGACCGGTCACCCATCTGCTGCGGGCTGACGCGGACCTCGAGGCTCAGCCGGTTGCGCACGAGCGGCTTGCCGGTGTCGTCGTAGATCAGCCCGCGCAGCGGATCGGTGTAGGCGAAGCGGATGAAGTTCGCGTGCGCGGCCTTCTCGTAGGTCGGCGCAGCGAGCACCTGCAGGTACCACAGGCGCACCGAGAGCGAGACGAACATCAGCGCCACGAGCATCGCCAGCACCCGCAGGCGAGAGGAGGCCTTCTCCATCTAGAAGCGCACCACCCTGCGGGGACGCGAGCCCTCCACCAGGCGACGAAGCAGCGGGTAGACGATCGGCGTGAGCACCATGTTGTACAGGGCGGCGAGGAGCGCGACCTTGACCCCGTAGGCCGCCGACGCGTCGAAGTTGCCGAGGAGGAAGGACACGATCTCGTAGAAGGCGAGGCCGATCGCCGTGCCGGCCCCGACCACCATGGTAGGCAGCAATGGCGAAGGCGACACGATGTACTGGCGGGCCATCCCGACCGCGTACCCCACGAGCGTGAGCGTGAGCGCGGTGATCCCCTTGGGCTGGTTCAGGAGGAAGTCCACCGTGAGGCCGCTCGCGAACCCCGTGACGGCGCCCTCGTTCGGCCCCTCGAGCAGCGCGATCACGATCGTCACCAGGTACAGGAGCTCGGGGCGGACGCCGAGCAGACGCAGGTCGGCGAACACCGTGGACTCGAGCAGCAGCGCCGTCACGATGACCGCCGCGATCGCGATCGTCCGGCGCACTAGCCCCCGGCCCCCGGCGTCTTCGGCGTGGTCTGCAGCACCAAGACGTACTCGAGGGCCGAGAAGTCCACGGCCGGGCGGACCGACACCGACGTCTGGAGCTGGTTCGTGCCGTGATAGACGCGCGACACCGTCCCGATCAAGATCCCGGGCGGGTACAGCCCGGGGTTGCCGTTCACGTCGTAGCTCACCGTGAAGGCCTGGACCGGGCCTGCGCTCAGGTCGAGCTTCGTGCCGGGGCTCACGAGGTCCATCTTCAGGTCCTGGTCGCCCTGGCCGGTCAGCAGCCCGGTCTCGCGCGAGGTGGAGAGCACCCCGGCGCCCGCCCATTGCCGGTCGACGATCAGCTGGACCTGGGCCGAGATCGGCGTGACCGCCACCACGCGGCCGACCAGGCGCGGTGAGTTCGCGCTGCCGGTCACCACCGGCTGGTCGACCGCGATCCCGTCGTCGGAGCCCTTGTCGATCGTGATCGAGTACTCGAAGTTCGAGTAGCCGTTGCCGATCACCACGGCGGGCACCCCGTTCGGGTCGAGGGTCTGCTTGAGGCCGAGGAGGTCCTGCAGCCCCGCGAGCTCCGCCTGCTGCTCGCCCACGTCGGCGAGCTGGGTCTGCAGGTCGGCGACCTGGTTCTTGAGGTCCTGGTTCTCCCTCGCGAGCGACGGCAGGTGCGCCACGCCGCTGAAGAAGTCTCCGATCGGACGGGTGACGGTCGTCACGGCACGTTGCAGGGGAGCCATCGCCGTCTGCGCGGCCCGCCCGATCCCGGCGAGCGGGCCGTTGGGGCCTTCCCGGTAGTCCAGGGTGATCACGGCGAGCGACACGGCGACGAGGGACACCACGAGCAGCCGCGTGCTGCGAGGCCGGGGCCGCGGGACCGCCACGAGGGGCTACCGCCGGCTGCTCGGGCTCACCAAGACACGCTGCAGCACCTCGAACTCCTCGAGGCACTTGCCCGAGCCGAGCACCACCGCCTGCAGCGGGGTGTCGGAGATACGGACGGGCATCCCCGTCTCGTGGCGCAGCCGCTTGTCCAGGCCGCGCAGGAGCGCCCCGCCGCCGGTCAGGACGATCCCTCGGTCCATGATGTCGGCGGAGAGCTCCGGTGGGGTCCGGTCGAGCGTGGTCTTGATGGCGTCGATGATCGCGTTCACGGGCTCCTCGACCGCGCGGCGGA
>JBLMXP010000137.1:0-13973 GCA_050257835.1 Planctomycetaceae bacterium
GGCACAGGCCGCCGCGAGCCGTCCGAGGAGCGCGTCCGCGAGCGCGTCGACCGCCAGCGGCTCCTCGGCCTCGTAGGTCACGCCGAACCCGCCGCCCACGTCGAGCACGGCCGGCACCGCGCCGGTCGCCTCACGGATCCTTGCGGCGACGTCGACGAGCACCTCGAGGACCCGCACGTACGGCGCGACGTCGAGCACCTGCGAGCCGACGTGGGCTTGCAACCCATCCAGACGCAGGCCCTCGGCCCCGACGGCGAACCTCGCGGCGTCGAGGACCTCCTCGAGCGCGATCCCGAACTTCGAGGCCGCGTGCCCGGTCGCGATCTTCTCGTGGGTCTGCACCTCGACCTGCGGCAGCACGCGCAGCAGGACCGGCTGGACCCGGCCGGCCTCCCGAGCGATGGCGTCGAGTCGAGCGAGCTCCACGGGCGAGTCGACGATCACCGCGCCGATCCCCGCACCGACCGCGAGCCGGAGCTCGTCGTCCGTCTTCGCGTTGCCGTGCAGCATCAGCCGCTCCGGTGGTGCGGCGGCGCGCAGGCAGGCGTCGAGCTCCCCGCCGCTCGCGCACAGCAGGTCGAGCCCCTCCTCGAGCGCGAGCCGGATCACGGCGTGCGCGGTGAAGGCCTTGATCGCGTAGGCGACCCGCGCGAACCGCGCGCGGACGGCGCGCATCCGCCGGCGGAGCTCGTCCTCGTCGAACACCAGCAGCGGGGTGCCGAAACGACGCGCGAGGTCGGGCAGGAGCGCGTCCGCGACGACCAGGCCCTGGGGCGAGGTACGCAGCGACCCGGGCCACGGGCCCCCCTGCGGGAGCCGTCCGTGGGACCGGGCCGCCTCAGGCGTCGCCACGCTCCATCCGCTCCGGCGCGGAGACGCCGAGCAGCGCCAACAGGTTCGCGAGGGCCTGCTTGGTCGCCCGGCACAGGCACAAGCGCGCCTGCGTCAGCTCCACATCCTCGGAGACGACCCGGCACTCGGTGTAGAAGCGATGGAACCGCCCCGCGACGTCCTGGGCGGCGTGGGCGAGGCGGTGGGGGGCGCGCAGGTCGGCGGCCTTCGCGATCGTGCCGGGGACGTCGGCGAGCGCGCGGAGCAGGTCGAGCTCGGTCTCGTGCGCGAGCAGCGACAGGTCCACCTCGCCCACCGGTCGCGCGACGATCCCGTCGTCGGTCGCCCTGCGCAGGATCGAGGCGATCCGCGCGTGCCCGTACTGCACGTAGTACACGGGGTTCTCCATCGACCGCCGTTTCACGTCCTCGATGTCGAAGTTCATCGTGGCGTCGTTGCCGACCATCAGGAGCGTGAACCGCGCGGCGTCGGCGCCGACCTCCTCGATCAGCTCGTCCAGCGTGAGGAACGTGCCGGCGCGCTTGCTCATCGGCACGGGCTCGCCCTGGCGCAGGAACGAGACCCACTGGTAGATCACCATCTCGACGGCCGCCGGATCGTAGCCGAGCGCCTGCGCCGCGCCCTTCACGCGCGCGACGTCGCCGTGGTGGTCGGCCCCCCACACGTACACGAGGCGGTCGAACCCGCGGGCGAACTTGTCGATCAGGTACGCGCAGTCGGCGCCGAAGTAGGTGTGCTGCCCGTTCGAGCGGATCATCACGCGGTCCTTGTCGTCGCCGAAGGTGGTGGAGCGGAACCAGACGGCGCCCTCGGCGTCGTAGGCGTGGCCCGCGTCGCGAAGCCGCTGCACCGCCTGCGCGATCTCGCCCTTGGCGGCGAGCGAGGCCTCGGAGAAGAAGGAGTCGAACCGCACGCCGAACCGCTCGAGGGTCGTCCGGATCCATCCGAGCACCCGCGCCGCGCCCTCCTCCCGGAGGCGCACGAGCCGCTCCTTCGTAGGGAGGTCGGCGAGGCCGGGCCCCTCGGCCGCGAGGATGTCCTTCGCGAGCGCGGCGACGTAGTCCCCGTGGTAGCCGTCCTCGGGCACCTCGGCCTCGCGCCCCACCGCCTGCAGGTAGCGCGCCTCGACCGAAGCGCCGAACCGGTCCATCTGCCCGCCGGCGTCGTTGAAGTAGTACTCGCGCTCCACGTCCCATCCCGACGCCTCGAACAGACGCGCGAGGGCGTCGCCGATCGCGGCGTTGCGAGCGTGCCCGAGCGTGAGCGGCCCGGTGGGGTTCGCGCTCACGAACTCCACCTGCACACGCCGCCCGTGCGGCTCGGCGTAGCCGTAGCGGGCGCCCTCCTCGCCGATCCGGCGAAGCACGTCGTGCAGCCACTCGTCGGTCACGAACAGGTTGATGAACCCCGGCCCCGCGACCTGCACGTCCTCGACGAACGGCGCTGGCGCGAGCGCCTCGACGATCGCGTGCGCGACCTCGCGGGGCGACCTCCCGGCCCGCTTCGCGAGCGCGAGCGCGACGTTCGTCGCGAAGTCGCCGTGCTCCTTCTGCCGAGGCGCGAGCAGCTCGGGGACCGGCAGCGCTCCGGGATCGATGCCGAGGCCCGGCGCCGCTGCCGCGAGGCCAGCGGAGAGCCACGCGGTGAGCCGTTGCTCGATCCCGCCCTCGGTCACGGGGCGCCCTCCGTCCGCGACCGCACGAGCGCGACCAGGTCGCCCGGGTCGAACGGCTTCGTCACGTAGTCGGCGTCGATCGAGGCCGCCCGAGCCCGGTCCTCGTCCATCGCCCGCGCGGTCAGCAGCACGACCGGGATCGACGAGAGCTCGGCGTCGGCCCGCAGCGCCGCGATCACCTCGTAGCCGTCGAGCCCCGGCAGCATCAGGTCCAGCACGATCGCGTCGGGTCCGTGCTCCCGCGCGGCGTCCAGCACCTGGTCGCCGCGGCTGGCGGTGGCGGTCTCGAACCCCTCCAGCCGGAAGTTCACGTCCAGCAGACGCAGGATCACGGGGTCGTCGTCGACGAGCAGGACGCGCGGCACGAGTGGAGGATACCGAGGGCGTCGCGGCGGCTCCGGGCGCGACGGAGGCGGTTGCTAGACTCGCCGCGCAAGCCCCCGTAGCTCAGAGGATAGAGCGCCGGCCTCCGGAGCCGGGTGCGCAGGTTCGAGTCCTGCCGGGGGCACGGCCCCACGCAGGCCGAGCCCGTGGCCCTCGGGCCGGGCAGGGACGTCCTACCCCGCGAGACGGCGACCCAGGCCCGTCGCCTCCTGCCGTGCGTGGACCGCCTCGACGATGATCCGGGCCGTCTCCGCGCACGCGAGGCGGTCGGTGTTGACCACGAGGTCGTACCCCAGCGGATCGTCGATGTCTGCGTCGTAGTACTTCCGCACGTATCGCTTGCGGCCCAGGTCGCGTTCGCGGATGTACGCCGCGGCCTGCAACGGGTCGACGTCCACGTGCTCCCGTACGTACGCGATCCGCGCAGGCATGGATCCGACGAGGCGGACACGGAAGGCGGAGGGGACCCGGGCGGTGATGACGTTGGCGCCGCGCCCGATCACGACCACGTTCCCGGTCTGGGCCAACCGGAGGATCGTCTCCGCCGTCTTGCGCACGAGCACCCAGCTGGAGGGACGAAGACCGAACAGCCCGTCGACGATGTCGGCGACCTCGGAGACACGGTCCTCCGGCATCCACGCCGCCCACCCTCCCGGCAGCTCGTGGTCCTGCAGGACCCACTCGACCAGGTTGCGATCGAACAGGGTCCACGGAGGCGACGCCTCCGGCGCCAGCTCCCCGAACCGGGCGACGAGCTCCTCGCCCACCAGATGTGCTCCGCAGCCCTCGAGTCGAGAGATCGTGATGATGGGTCGGTCGATCCCCGCTCCGGCGGGTCGTCGCTCCCGCTTCCGCGCCTCGCGCGACGCCGACTCCAGGTAGCGCGCCAGCGCCCTCGCATCCGCCATCGATGCTCACCTCCTGGGCGCGGTCGGTGCCGAACCGCGCTCCGTCCGATCGGTTCAGACCCCTCCCCATCTCGACGATACGACCCGCGCGAGATGACGGCGGGCTCGGCGCCGCTACGATGCCCGCGATGCCCGACCCTCGCACGATGCACGCGCCGACCGGCTTCCACCCGGAGCGCTCCCTGCGGCGGGCCGATCTCGACCCGGACCCCTTCGCGCAGTTCCTCGCCTGGCTCGGCGACGCCGAGGAGGCGGGGGTCGCCCTTCCCAACGCGATGGCGCTCGCGACCGCCGACGCCGCCGGCCAGCCGTCGGTCCGCCACGTGCTGCTACGGGGCGTCGAGGACGGCGCGTTCGTCTTCTACACGAACCGGCTCAGCCGCAAGGGCCGAGAGCTCGCGGAGAACCCGCGAGCCGGGCTGGTCTTCCTCTGGAAGCTCCTGGACCGGCAGGTCTGCGTGACGGGGACGGTCGGGTCGGTGGACGACGCGGACTCCGACGCCTACTTCGCGTCGCGACCGCGCGAGGCGCGGATCGGCGCCTGGGCCTCCGAGCAGAGCGCGGTGATCGCCGACCGGGCGGCCCTGGACGCCCGGGTCGCCGAGATGGAGGAGCGGTTCGCCGGCGGGGACGTGCCCAGGCCGCCGCACTGGGGCGGGTACCGGGTAGTCCCGACCGCGATCGAGTTCTGGCAGGGCCACCGCCACCGCCTGCACGACCGGTTCCGCTTCACGCCCGACGACGCCGAGCCCGCCGGCTGGCGGGTCGACCGGTTGGCGCCCTAACAGCCCGCGCGGCGACCGAAGACCCGGCCCGACCCACCCCCCTGGGGTCTTTCGCCCTTGATTGGTCCGGAATAGGGGGTGGACGATGGGTGCATGGAGACCCAGCTTCGAGCGGACCGGACCGCGCTCCGGCCCTGGATCGTCGTGGACGGCAACGAGGCGGCTGCGCGGGTCGCCCACCGGCTCTCCGAGGTCATCGCGATCTACCCGATCACGCCCTCGTCCGCGATGGGCGAGTTCGCCGACGCGTGGAGCGCCGCGGGGCAGACCAACCTGTGGGGAGCGGTGCCCGAGGTCATCGAGATGCAGAGCGAGGGGGGGGCAGCAGGCGCCCTGCACGGGGCGCTGCAGGCGGGCGCGCTCGCGACGACGTTCACCGCGTCCCAAGGCCTGCTGCTGATGCTGCCGAACATGTTCAAGATCGCGGGCGAGCTGACGCCGTTCGTGATGCACGTGGCGGCGCGGACGCTCGCGACCCACGCGCTGTCGATCTTCGGCGACCAGTCCGACGTGATGGCCGCGCGGCCCACCGGGTTCGCGATGCTCTGCGCCTCCACCGTCCAGGAGGCGCAGGACCTCGCCCTGGTCGCCCACGCGGCGACGCTGCGGACGCGGATCCCGTTCCTGCACTTCTTCGACGGGTTCCGCACGTCGCACGAGGTCGACAAGATCCGCGCCCTCGACGACGGCGACCTGCGCGCGATGATCGACGACGATCTCGTGCGGGCCCACCGCGAGCGCGCGCTCTCGCCCGAGCGCCCGAAGCTTCGTGGCTCGGCGCAGAACCCCGACGTCTTCTTCCAGGCCCGCGAGGCCTGCAACCCCTTCTACCTCGCCGTGCCCGACGCGGTGCAGGCCACGATGGACCAGCTCGGCGGGCTCACCGGCCGCGCCTACCGGTTGTTCGACTACGTGGGCGACCCGCAGGCCGAGCGCGTGGTCGTGCTGATGGGCTCGGGCGCCGGCGCCGTGGAGGAGACGGTCGAGACGCTCCGGGGCGACGGCGAGCGGGTCGGCATGGTCAAGGTCAGGCTGTTCCGCCCGTTCTCCCCCGCCGCGCTCGTCGCCGCGCTCCCCGACAGCGTGCGGAGCATCGCGGTGCTGGACCGCACGAAGGAGCCGGGCGCGCCGGGCGAGCCCCTCTACCAAGACGTCGTGACCGCGCTCGCCGAGGAGATCGGCGCCGGGCGGGCCACCTTCGTGCGAGGCATGCCGCGGGTGATCGGCGGCCGCTACGGCCTGTCCTCGAAGGAGTTCACCCCGGCGATGGCCAAGGCGGTGTTCGACGAGCTCGCGCGCGAGGAGCCGAAGGCCCACTTCACGGTCGGGATCGTCGACGACGTGACCGGCACGAGCCTGCCGGTCGACGCGACGTTCGACACCGAGGACCCGGAGACGGTCCGCGCGGTCTTCTTCGGCCTGGGCAGCGACGGCACCGTGAGCGCGAACAAGAACTCGATCAAGATCATCGGCGACCACACCGAGCTGCACACGCAAGGCTTCTTCGTCTACGACTCGAAGAAGTCCGGGGCGGCCACGGTGTCGCACCTGCGGTTCGGTCCGCGGCCGATCCGGGGCTCCTACCTCGTCACGAGCGCCGACTTCGTGGCGTGCCACCAGTTCGAGCGCCTCGAGAAGCTCGACGTGCTCGGGGTCGCCCGCCCCGGGGCGACCTTCCTACTCAACAGCCCCTTCGGGCCCGACGAGGTCTGGGACCACCTGCCGGCCGAGGTCGAGCAGGCGATCGTCGACAAGGGCCTGCGCTTCTTCGTGGTCGACGGCTACCGCGTCGCGGAGGAGGCGGGCCTCGGCACCCGGATCAACACCGTGTTGCAGACGTGCTTCTTCGCGCTCACCGACACCCTGCCACTGGACGAGGCCGTCAAGGCGATCAAAGACGCGATCGTGAAGTCCTACGGCAAGCGCGGCGAGACCGTGCTCACGCGGAACTTCGCGGCGGTCGACGGCGCGCTCTCGGCGCTGCACGAGGTCGCGGTCCCCACCGCGGTCACCGGCGCGCCGCGCCCGCCCGCGGTGCCGCCCGAGGCGCCGGAGTTCGTCCAGCGGATCACGGCGATGATGCTCGAGGGCAAGGGCGACCTGCTGCCCGTCTCGGCGCTCCCGGTCGACGGCTCCTTCCCCACCGACACCGCCCGCTGGGAGAAGCGCTCGATCGCGCGGGAGATCCCGATCTGGGACCCGTCGATCTGCATCGACTGCGCGAAGTGCGCGCTGGTGTGTCCGCACGCCGCGATCCGGATGAAGGTGTTCGAGCCCGCGGCCGCCGAGGGCGCCCCGGCCGCCTTCCAGACGAAGGAGTGGCGCGACCGCGAGCATCCCGGGCGGTTGATGACGATCCAGGTCGCGCCCGACGACTGCACCGGATGCGGCGTGTGCGTCGACGTCTGCCCGGCCCGGTCGAAGACCGAGGTCAAGCACAAGGCGATCGACATGCTCGTGAAGGAGGAGCATCTCGACACCGAGCGCGCGAACTGGGACTTCTTCCTGACGATCCCCGATCCCGACCGCCACGAGGTCCGTGCCGACACGGTGAAGGGCTCCCAGCAGCTGCGGCCGCTGTTCGAGTTCTCCGGCGCCTGTGCCGGCTGCGGCGAGACGCCGTACCTGAAGGTGCTCACGCAGCTGTTCGGGGACCGGATGATCGTGGCCAACGCGACCGGCTGCTCGTCGATCTACGGCGGCAACCTGCCCACGACGCCCTGGGCCACCGACGAGGCCGGGCGCGGCCCCGCGTGGGCCAACTCGTTGTTCGAGGACAACGCCGAGTTCGGCCTGGGGATGCGCCTGGCGCTCGACGCGAAGCGGGCTCTGGCCGTCTCGCTGCTGAAGGAGCTGGCCGGCGCGGTGGGCGAGGACCTCGCGAGCGACCTGATCGCCGGCGCCACGCTCCGCGGCGACGACGTCGTGGTCGCCCAGCGCGAACGCGTCGCGACCCTCCGCGAGCGGCTGCGCGGCGTGGACGAGCCCCGTGCGAGGAACCTCGAGGCGGCGGCCGAGGCGTTGGCCCCGCAGAGCGTCTGGATCGTCGGGGGGGACGGCTGGGCCTACGACATCGGCTTCGGCGGGCTGGACCACGTCCTCGCGAGCGGGCGCGACGTGAACGTGATCGTGCTCGACACCGAGGTCTACTCGAACACCGGGGGGCAGGCCTCGAAGTCGACGCCGCGCGGCGCCGTGGCGAAGTTCGCGGCCGCCGGCAAGGGCCAGGGCAAGAAGGACCTCGGGATGATCGCGACCGCCTACGGCGACGTCTACGTCGCGACCGTCGCGATGGGCGCCGACATGCCGCACACGGTCAAGGTGCTCGCCGAGGCCGAGGCGCACCCTGGACCGTCGCTCGTGATCGCGTACAGCACCTGCATCGCGCACGGGATCGACATGTCGACCTCGATGGCCCACCAGAAGGAGGCCGTCGACAGCGGCTACTGGCCGCTGTACCGGTTCGACCCGGGGCTGACCGAGCGCGGCGAGCACCCCTTCCACCTGGACTCGAAGAAGCCGAGCATGCCGCTCAAGGGGTTCGCCTCGAAGGAGGTCCGCTACGCGGTGCTCGAGCGGACGAACCCGGAGCGCGCCGCGGCGCTGATGAAGGAGGCCCAGGCCGACGTCGACGCCCGCTGGCACCTGTACGAGCAGATGGCCGGCGTCGAACGCGGACCGGAGAACGGGCACGAGCCGCCGGCGCAGGAGGAGGCGCCGCAGGGCGAGCCGAAGGAGGAGGGAGCATGACCGTGGACCTGACGACCCGTTACCTGGGGCTCGACCTGCGTTCGCCCGTGCTGCCGTCCGCCTCGCCGCTCGGCCAGCGGATCGAGACGCTCAAGAAGATCCAGGACGCCGGCGCCGGCGCGGTCGTGCTGCCCTCCCTGTTCGAGGAGCAGATCGAGCACGACGAGCTACAGCTCTCGGGCGTGTACGACCTGATGGCCGACTCGAACCCCGAGGCGCTCAGCTACCTGCCGGAGTTCGAGGACTACAACACCGGCGCCGACGCGTACCTGCGGCACCTCGAGGCGTGCAAGCACGACCTCGAGATCCCGGTGATCGGCTCGATCAACGGCATCTCGACCGGCGGCTGGGTCGCGCAGGCCAAGCGGATGCAGGACGCGGGCGCCGACGCGGTCGAGCTGAACGTGTACTTCATCGCGGCCGACCCCGAGGAGACCAGCGACGAGGTCGAGATGCGCTACGTCAAGCTCGTCGAAGCGGTGCGCGCCGAGGTGACGGTTCCGCTCGCCGTCAAGGTCGGGCCGTTCTTCTCCTCGGTGGGGCACATGGCGCACCGGCTCGTTGCGGCCGGCGCCGACGGCCTCGTGCTGTTCAACCGGTTCATGCAGCCCGACATCGACCTCGACGAGCTGACGCTCGACCCGGCGCTGCACCTGTCGGACTCGACCGAGCTGCTGCTGCCGCTGCGGTGGATCGGGATCCTGCGCGACCGCGTGCGGTGCTCGCTCGCCCTGACGACCGGCGTGCACACGTCCGAGGACGCCGTGAAGGGCCTGCTGGTCGGGGCCGACGTCGTGATGATGGCGAGCGCGCTGATCCACGAGGGACCCGAGCACGTCAACACGATCGTGCGCGGGATCGAGCGATGGATGGACGAGCGCGGGTACGAGTCGGTCGCGCAGCTGCGCGGGTCGATGTCCTTGGCGAACGTCCCGAACCCGGTCGCCTACGCGCGGGCGAACTACGCGCGGCTCGTGACCTCGTTCGTGTCGCCGTACGATTGGCGCCTGATCGAGAGCGGGCCGCTCGCGTAGGCGCACCCGTCGGTGCGTGTTGGGTCGGCTGGCGCGCGACGCCGGGCTCACGCGCGGCGTTCGAGGTCAGGTGCGGTTGGCGCGGCGGCGCCCGATCGTGACGTTCCGTGCCGCGAACGCGACCAGCGATGCCACGAAGACGATCGGGTTGTCGTACCAGTGGAGCTCGGGGAGGTCGGGCATCACCGCCACGCTACGCCAGGTTCCCCCGCGAACCAACCGCTGCGCCGCCCAGCGGTCGGTAACCTGCGGCCATGGACACCAACGAACTCCGAGAACGTGTTCGGGAGGATGCGCCGCGGATCGTGGAGGAGCTGGGGAGGCTCGTGGCGATCCCGTCGATCGGGTACCCGGGGTACGACCCTTCCAACGTGCGGGCGTCGGCCGAGCTGACGGCGGAGATCCTGCGAGGGGCGGGCGTGGGGGACGTGCGGCTGCTCGAGCTGGAGGGCGGGCATCCGGCGGTGTTCGGGGAGATCGCGGGGCCGGCGGGCTCGTCGACCGTGCTGCTCTACGCGCACCACGACGTGCAGCCGGAGGGGGACGCGTCGGCGTGGACGTCGCCGCCGTTCGAGCCCGTGGTGCGCGACGGGCGCCTGTACGGACGTGGGGCGGCCGACGACAAGAGCGGGATCGCGATCCACGCCGCGGCGCTCCGGGCGCTCGGCGACGCCCTCCCCTGCTCGGTGAAGGTGCTCGTCGAGGGCGAGGAGGAGTGCACGGCCGAGCACCTGCCGCAGCTCGTGCGGGGCAACGCCGACCTGCTGCGGGCCGACGTGGCGATCGTCGCCGACGGGGGGAACCACCGCACGGGGGCGCCGACGATCGGGACGAGCGTGCGCGGGGTGACCTCGGTCGAGGTCCGCGTCGACGTCTTGCCGGAGGCGAAGCACTCGGGCGCCTACGGCGGGCCGCTGCCCGACGCCGTGCTGGCGCTCGCGCGGATGATCGCCGCGCTGCACGACGACGAGGGCAACGTGACCCTCCCGGGCCTGCGGACCTTCACGTGGACCGGCACGCAGGTGAGCGAGGAGGAGTTCCGCGAGGAGTCCGGGGTGTTCCCCGAGGTCGAGCTGATCGGCACCGGGACGATCGCGGACCGGACGCTCTCGCGGCCGTCGATCAACGTGCTCGCGTTCGAGGCGCCGCGGATCGTAGAGGCGGCGAACCAGATCGTGCCGACCGCACGCGCGGTGATCGGCCTGCGGCTGGCGCCGGGCGAGGACGGCGACGCAGCGACGCGCACGCTGATCGAGCATCTGCGGTCGGCGGCGCCGTGGGGCGTCCGGGTGACGGTCACCCCGGACATGTCGGGCGCGGGCTACCTCGTCGACGACACGACCCCTGCCTACGCCGCCGTGAAGGAGGCGCTCGCCGAGGCGTTCGGCGAGGAGGTGCTGGAGATGGGCTCGGGCGGGTCGATCCCGCTCGTGCCGATGCTCGCCGACACGCTGCCGGGGATCCAGATCCTGATCGTCGGGGCCGGCGACCACCGCTCGAACTACCACTCCGTCGACGAGAGCGTGGACCTCGCCGACCTCGAGCGGATGGCGCTCGCCGAAGCGCTGCTGCTGCGCAACCTGGGGGGGCAGGCGTCGGCGTGAGCTCGCCGCTCGACGGCCCGCTCGCGCGCATGGCCGCGATGCTGCCGCCGATGGTCGAGGCCGGCGACGGGCGCCGGCACCTCGTCGCCGTGTGGATGCGGACGACCGCCACGATCGGTCGCGCGCTCGAGCGCGCCGAGGCCGGCGAACCCGATGGGTGGGAGGACCCCGTCTGGGCGGCCGCCTGGGTCGCCGCCGCCGAGGACCGCCGGCTCGAGGCGGTCGATGGCTGGAGCGCCGACGGCTCGGCTCCGGGCCCGTGGCAGATCGTCCTCGGCGCCGCGACGGCAGGCGCGACGCCCCGGGCGTTCCTCGTGCTGCTCGCCTTGGCCGCCCACGTGGCTTACGACCTGCCGCAGGCGCTGCTCGACGTGCTCCCCGACCGCGCCTTCGACGACGACGCCCTGGTGGCCCCGCACGTGCGGGACCACGCGCGCCTCGATCGCGTGCTGCTCACGCACCTCGAGGCCGAACGGCTGCTGCGTCCGGGAGGCGGACCGGACCCGCGGGTCGATGCGCGGACGCTCCGCGAAGCCCGGCCGCGGGTGTGGGAGACCGCCCGCGCGCTGAGCGGCGCCCGGCGCCAGGGCCCCGCCGTGCTGAAGGCGCGGGTCGACGAGCTCGCCGCGCTCTCCGTACGCCAGCTCGACGAGCTGCGCACGCGACGGCCCAGGCGCCTGCGCCCGGCTCGCCCGTCGCTCGGCGTCGCCCTCCCCCCTCAGGGCCGGCTCGCGGGGGCGGGTGCTAGCGTGGGGACATGAGCCAGGAGCCGAGCACCCCGAGCCCCGAGGTCGTCCAGGCCGTGCCCGTCGGCGACGGCGAGCAAGGCACGAAGGGCGAGTCCGCGCAGGAGACGATCACGGAGCCCGCGAAGCTGCTGCGGATCGCGAGCATGGTCCGCGAGCTGCTCGACGAGACCCGCCAGGCTACGCTCGACGAGCCGGGGCGCAAGCGGCTCACCGCGATCTACGAGCGGGCGGTCGGCGAGCTCTCCGAGGTCTTGTCCGAGGACCTGCGCGAGGAGCTCGGCCAGCTGGCTCCCCCGATCGAAGGGCTGCCCTCGGAGTCGGAGCTCCGCATCGCGCAGGCCCAGCTGGTCGGCTGGCTCGAGGGGCTGTTCCACGGGATCCAGGCCGCGATGTTCGCCCAGCAGGCGGCCGCGCGCGCCCAGTTCGAGGAGCTCCGCCGCCGCGGCCTGCTGGCGACGAACCCGTCCGCCGAAGGCGAGCAGGAACAGCCCCAGCGCGGCGGCCAGTACCTGTAGCCCTACGGCATCGCTTCGGCCTCGGCGGTCGCGATGCCGGTGCTCGTCGCGGCGTTCGCGCCTCCGCGTCCCACGGCGCCCGAGCCCGCCAGGCGCGCCGAGATCGTCACCGGGATCACGGTCACCAGGATCACCATGAACACGACCGCGTTCACCTCGGTGAGGTTCTGCCCCAGCCGCAGCGACCCGAAGATCCACAGCGGCAGCGTGTTCTGCGCGCCTGCGAGGAACGTCGTGACGATCACCTCGTCGAACGAGAGCGCGAACGCGAGCAGCGCACCGGCGACGACGGCAGTGGACAGCACCGGGAAGGTCACGGTGCGGAACATCAGCCACCCGTGGGCCCCCAGGTCCATCGACGCCTCCCAGAGCGAGCCGGAGGACCGCCGGAGACGCGCGATCACGTTGTTGTAGATCACGACGATGCAGAAGGTCGCGTGACCGGTCACGATCGTCATCAGCGACAGGTCGATGCCGGCGAAGACGAACGTGGACCGCAGGGCGATCGCGGTGATGATCCCCGGCAACGCGATCGGCAGCACCAGGAGGAAGGAGACCGTCTCACGGCCGAAGAAGCGGAACCGGTGCACGCCGAAGGCCGCGAGCGATCCGAGCGTCAGCGCGATCGCCATGGCCGCGAGCCCCGCCTGCACCGACAGCCACAGGGCGTCGAGCATCTGCTGGTCGTGCAACGCCACGGAGAACCACTTCGTGGTGAGCCCCTCCAGGGGCCAGGACTGCACGCTGGCGGCCGGGTTGAAGGCGTACAGGCAGACGATGGCGATCGGGAACAGCAGGAACGCGACCACGAGGATCGCCCAGATCCGCAGCAGGAGCTTGGCCAGCGGCGTGCCCATCACAGCGCCTCGAACGCGCCGAGGCGCTTCGCGCCCAGCAGGTAGACGCCCATCACGGCGAGCGAGACGACCGCGAACGCGGCGGCCAGCGGGATGTTCCCCGCGATGCCGACGTTCGTGTAGACGATGTTCGCGATGAAGTTCGAGTTGCGCCCGCCGACGAGGAACGGCGTGATGTAGTCGCCGAGCGAAAGCGAGAACGTGAAGATCGACCCGGCCACGAGGCCCGGCAGCACGAGCGGGAAGATCACCTTCCGCACCGTCATCGCGTTGCGCGCGCCCAGGTCACCGGACGCCTCCAGGTAGGAGGCGGGGATCCGTTCGAAGGCGGAATAGACCGGCAGGATCATGAACGGCAGCCACACGTAGCACAGGACGATGTAGACGGCGACGTTGGAGTACAGGAACGTCGTCGGACCGATCCCCACCTTGGACAGGAACCAGTTGA
This sequence comes from Planctomycetaceae bacterium, assembly GCA_050257835.1. Taxonomy (GTDB): domain Bacteria; phylum Actinomycetota; class UBA4738; order UBA4738; family HRBIN12; genus AC-51. The sequence continues at coordinate 13,562 of JBLMXP010000137.1, forward strand.
GGATCCCGTTCGTGTTCAAGATCAGCTGGAACGAGTAGATCCGCGCCAGGTAGCTCGCCCACAGCGGGATCAGCACCAGGACGAACAGCACGCCTTGGGTCCTGCGCGAGGCGACGTGCGCCATGTAGTAGCCGAACGGGAACGAGACGGCCGCGTCGGTGAGCGTGACGGCCGCGGCCATCGCGATCGTGCGCGCGATGATGGTGCGGTACGTCGGGGTCGTCGCGATCGTCCGGAAGTTGTCGAGGTTCCAGGTGTGCACGATCTGCCCGACGAAACCGTTCGTCTCGAACTTCCACAGGGACGTGACCAGGAGCAGCGCGAGCGAGCCGATGTAGAGACCGACCACCCACAGCAGCGGCCAGGACAGCGTCGCGGCGGCCCGGAGCCTCGGTCGGCGCCACAGCGCCGA
>JBLMXP010000138.1:0-15761 GCA_050257835.1 Planctomycetaceae bacterium
CGTCGAGCGCCCACATCACGTGCTTGATCTGCGTGTAGTCCTCCATCGAGTACATCGACATGTCCTTGCCGTACCCACTCTCCTTGTACCCGCCGTGGGGCATCTCGGCGGAGATCATGAAGTGGGTGTTGACCCAGACCGCGCCGAACTGCAGGCGGCGCGCCACGCGCATCGCCCGCGCGGCGTCCCTCGTCCACACCGAGGACGCGAGCCCGTAGACGACGTCGTTGGCCCACGCCACCGCCTGGTCCTCGTCGGAGAACCGCTGGACGGTCACGACGGGGCCGAAGACCTCCTGCTGAACGATCTCAGCCTTCTGGTCGACGTCGATCACGACGGTCGGCTTGTAGTAGGCGCCGGGGCCGTCGATCTTCTCGCCACCCGTCATCACCTTGGCGCCGGCCTCCTGCGCCCGGTCGACGAATCCGGCGACGGACTCACGCTGGCCCTGCGAGACCAGCGGGCCCATCTCGACCGACTCGTCGGTGAGCTCGCCCACCTTGATCGACTCGACCGCGGGGACGAGCTCCGACACCAGATCGTCGAAGATGCCGGGCCCGGCGACCACGCGACAGGACGCGGTGCAGTCCTGCCCGGTGTTCGTGTAGCCGGCGAACTTCAGCGTCTCCACGAGCTTCTCGACGTTCGCGTCGTCGAAGACCACGACCGGCGCCTTGCCGCCGAGTTCGAGATGGCAGCGCTTGACGTTCGACTCCGACGCGTTCTTCGCGATGATCTTGCCGGTGGAGGTGTCGCCGGTCACCGAGACCAGGCGCACGTCCTTGTGCTTCACGAGCTGGTCGCCGATCTCTGAGCCGTGGCCGGTGATCACGTTGAACACGCCGTGCGGCAAGATGTCGTGGGCCAGCTCCGCGAGGCGCAGCGCCGTCCTCGGCGTGATCTCGGCGGGCTTGATGATCGACGTGTTGCCGGCCGCGAGCGCCGGGCCGAGCTTCCAGATCGCCATCATCAGCGGGTAGTTCCACGGGCAGATCCCGACCGTGACCCCCAGCGGCTCACGCCGGATGATGCTGGTGAATCCCTTCTCATACTCGGCCGAGGACTTGCCCTCGGGCAGCCGCGCCGCGCCCGCGAAGAACCGCAGGTTGTCGGTGATGAACGGGATGTCCGCCGCCGATACCGAGATCGGCTTGCCCACGTCCTCGGACTCGAGCTTCGCGAGGGTGTCCGCGTCCTTGTCCATCGCGTCGGCGAGCGCCAGCATCATCGCCGAGCGCTCCTTCGCGGGGGTGTCGAACCAGACCTCCTCGTACGCCTTCTTCGCGGCCTCGACGGCCCGGTCCGCATCCTCGCGCGTGCCGACCTGCACCGTCGCGACCGCCTCGCCGGTCGACGGGTCGATGTCGGGCTCGGACTCGCCGCGCCCGGACTCCACCCACTCCCCGCCGATGTACATCCCCCAGGTCTTCTGTTCGGCCATGCACGACCTCCCCTGTGTAGGGACCCCCGCGAGGGGTCAACGACCCGTATCCGCCAAGTATCCTCGAACCGCCGTTCAACCCACCACCCGACACAACGGCCGTGCGCCCGAGCGTCGATGTACGAGGTGGACAAACATGAGGCCCTGGCTCAGACGTCGTCGACCTCCGCCGCCAGGAGGTCGCGCGCGCGCAGCGCCAGCCAGAACTCCATGCGGTCGAACGAGTTGGCCAGATCGCGCCCGGTGAGCTCCTCCACCTTGCGCATCCGGTAGCGGAGCGTGTGGCGGTGCACGTACAGCTCGGTCGCCGCCGTCTCCCAGCGCGCGTTGTGCTGCAGGAACGCCTGCAGGCTCGCCAACAGCTCGCCGTTGTGGTCGACGTCGTAGGTGTCGAGCGGCGCGAGCAGCGAGTCGGCGAACGCCCGAAGGGCGTCGGGGTCGGCCATCGACAGCAGCAGCCGGTACGTGCCGAGGTCCTCGAAGCCGGCGGTGGTCCAGCCCTCGAGGCGGCAGACCTGCAGCGCGTAGCGCGCCTCGCGGAGCGAGCGACCGACATCGGTGGGCGCCGCGGAGGAGCCCGACCCGGCCCGTACCTCCCGATCGAGCTTCGCGCCGACCAGCTTCGCCAGGTCGCCGAGGTCGCGCGTGGGGTCGGCGGGCAGGAGCACGTGGATCCCACCGGGATGGGCCGAGACGAGGAACCCGCCCTCCGCGCGCGACAGCTGGTCGGTGGCGGCGAGCGAGAGCTGGTCGGGGTCGACGTCCTCTTCCGTCGGCTCGATCGCCACGACCTGCACGCGCGCGTCGCGCTGGAACCCGAAGCGCGCGAGCCCGCGGGTCGCCTCGGCCGCGGACAGGGCCCCTTCGGCCAGCCGGTCGAAGAAGTCGCCCTGGAGCCGGCGCTGGGCGTCGGCCACCGCGCGCGTCTTCGCGAGCTCGATCGCGAACAGCGAGAGCGCATGGCCCGCCACGATCCGGTCGAAGTGGCTCGGCTGCTCGGGCTTGCCCACCGCCAGGAACGCCTCGATGCGCCCGGCGGCGCCGACCGGTTGGACCCAGACATGGTGACCGCGGTCGACCAGGGTGAGGGAGAAGCTGCCACCCTCGGGCCGGGAGCTGCGGAGCTCGGACCACACCCGTTCCTGCCGCAGCGAGGCGGGCCGGCCGGTGGCGGCGAGGGCGATCCCGTGGAGGTCGAGCAGGAGCGCCCACCCGTGGATCACCTGCGCGAGCGAGGTCGCGACGCCCTCGAGACCCTTGCCCTCGAGCACCGCGCGCGTGAGGACGTGCTCGGCGTCGACCGCGCGCTGCAACGTGTCGTACTGCTCGGCGACCAGTCGGGTGAACACCGCCTCGGTGATCGCGATGAACGGCACCGGGTACGGCACCTCGAACAGCGGGAGGTCGTGCCTCTGCGCCTCGGCCACGAGCGTCTTCGGCACCTTGTCGTGTCCGAACCCGAGCCCGAACCCGAGCCCGGAGACCTTCGTGTCGACGAGCCGGGATACGTAGGCCCGCTGCTTGGCCGGCGAGGCGCCCAGGCCCATCCCCGTGGTGAGGATCAGCTCGCCGCCCTTGAGCCAGGGGGTCGGGTCCTCCAGTTCGCTGATGTGGACCCAGCGCACCGGACGGGACGTCTGGGACTCGCCCGCGAGGAGCCGCAGCGGCATCCCGGGGATCGAGACGATGTCACGAACGGTGACGGGCATCTGCGCGCATTGTACGGACCGTACAGAACGCGCGTCCCGCCGGCGCCGCCTTCCGCGTTCGGGTTCGCCCATCCGTACAAACCTGAACGCCGCTCAAGGCCGGTCCTCGCGGCGCGCGGAAGCGGGGACGGTGGCAGGATGGCGGATGGCCCGGAGGCCCCGCGGCCGGTTCGACGACGTACCGAGGAGGGCACCGCCGATGGACATCCCGCAGGAGCGCAAGGTCGTCACCGAGATCCCCGGCCCCAAGAGTCGCGAGTGGTTCGAGCGGCGCGCCAGCGCGATCCCGGCCGGCGTCTCCAACCTGCACCCGATCGTGACGGCACGCGCCTCGGGCGCGATCGTCGAGGACGTCGACGGCAACCGCCTGATCGACTTCGCGACCGGCATCTCCGTGCTGAACGTGGGCCACACGGCCCCCGAGGTGGTGGCCGCCGCGACCCGGCAGCTCGAGCTCGACACCCACACCTGCTTCCACGTGACGGCGAACGAGCCGTACATCGAGCTCGCGGAGCGGCTCAACCACATCGCCCCGATCGAGGGCCCGGCCAAGACGATGTTCGCGAACTCCGGCGCCGAGGCCGTCGAGAACGCCGTCAAGATCGCGCGCAAGGCGACGGGCCGCACCGCGGTCGTGGCGTTCGACCACGCGTTCCACGGACGGACCCTGATGGGGATGTCCCTCACCGCGAAGGTGATGCCCTACAAGCAGGGGATGGGTCCGTTCGCGCCCGAGGTCTACCGCCTCCCCTACGCCTACGCCTACCGCTGGCCGAGCGGCCCCGACCACTGCGCCGAGGAGGCGCTCGCCTACGCGATCGACGAGATGCACAAGCACATCGGCGAGGAGAACATCGCCTGCGTGATCATCGAGCCGATCCAGGGCGAGGGCGGCTTCATCGTTCCGGCCCCCGGCTTCGTGAAGGGCCTCGCCGAGTTCTGCAAGGCCAACGGGATCGTCTTCATCGACGACGAGATCCAAAGCGGGATGGGGCGCGCCGGCAAGTGGTTCACGATCGTCGAGGAGGGCGTGACGCCGGACATGGTCCTGTCGGCCAAGTCGCTCGGCGGGGGCCTGCCGATCAGCGGCGTCACCGGCCGGGCCGACCTGATGGACGCGGTGCACGTCGGCGGGCTCGGCGGCACCTACGGCGGCAACCCCGTCGCCGCCGCCGCGGCGCTCGCGGTGCTCGACAAGATCGAACGCGAGGCCCTCTTGGACCACGCCGTGAAGGTCGGCGACCTCGTGATGGAGCGGTTCCACCAGATGCGCGACAACTTCCTGCAGGTCGGCGAGGTCCGCGGCCGCGGGGCGATGTGCGCGATGGAGTTCGTGGCCGACGAGGTCACGAAGGAGCCGCTCGATGCCGCGACGATGGCGGCGATCGCGCGCAAGGCCCTCGAGCGCGGCGTGATCGTGTTGACCGCGGGGACCTACGGCAACGTGCTGCGGCTGCTGCCGCCGATCAACATCGACGACGCGCTCCTGGAGGACGGGCTCACCGTCCTCGAGGAGGCGACCGCGGCCGCGCTCGGCGCGTAGCCGCGTCGCCCGGCCGAGCGGCGGGCCCGGCGCCCGCGGGGTCCGACCGGCTGCTAGCGTCGCGTCATGTCCGCGCGCGACCGCCTGCGCACGATCGCGATCGACCTCACGCCGCTGCGGGTCTCGCGCGACTACCGTCGGGTCTGGTACGGCCTGATCGCGACCACGATCGGGAGCCAGTTCACGCTCGTGGCCGTGTTCGTCCAGCTCACCCGGATGACCGGTTCGGAGGTGGTGGTCGGGGTGAGCGGGCTCGTGTGGCTCGTGGGGCTCGTGATCGGCACCCTGGCGTTCGGTCCCGTGATCGACGTCTGGGACCGCCGCCTCCTGCTGGCGCTCGCGCAGGTCGGGCTGATGATCGGCTCGGGGCTCCTGCTCGCCGGCGCGATCGCCGGCCACCCGCCGCTGTGGGTCGTCTACCTCGCCCTGCTGGTGGCCGCCACGTTCAGCGCGCTCGACTCGCCAACCCGCGCGGCGATGACGCCGCGTCTGGTCGGCGCGGAGCTGATCCCCTCGGCGCAGGCGCTCAACCAGGTCGTCTGGAACGCCGCCGGCCTGTTCGGTCCCGCGATCGCTGGGCTCGTGATCGGCTGGTTCGGGCTGCGCGTCGCCTACGCGGTCGACGTCTGTTCGCTGGCGCTGATGCTCGCCGCCGCCCTGGCGCTTCCCTCGATCGCCCCAGAGGGGCACGGGGAGAACGCGACCGGCTGGGGCGCGATCGTCGAGGGGTTCCGCTTCGTCAAGGAGAGCCGGCTGATCCAGTCGACGTTCGTGATCGACCTGATCGCGATGATCTTCGGGATGCCGCGGGCGCTGTTCACGTTCCTGATCGTGGACCAGTTCCACCGGAGCGAGGCGCTCGTGGGCTTGCTGTTCTCGGCGCCAGCGGTCGGCGCGCTCCTGGGCGCCCTCACGAGCGGCTGGACCCGCCGCGTGCGCGCGCGGGGGCGCGCGATCGTCTGGGCGGTCGCCGTCTGGGGGGCCTCGATCGCCCTGTTCGGGCTGTCGGGGCTGCACCTGTGGCTCGGCATGGCGGCGCTGGCCGCCGCCGGCTGGGCCGACGTGATCAGCGCGATCTTCCGTTCGACGATCCTGCAGCTGGCGGTCCCCGACCGGTTGCGCGGGCGTCTGTCCGCGATCCACATCCTGGTCGTGACCGGCGGGCCACGTCTGGGCGACCTCGAAGCCGGCGTGGTCGCGAGGGTCGTGTCGCCGACCTTCAGCGTGGTGTCGGGAGGCGTCGCCTGCGTCATCGGCGCGTGGGCGACCGCGGTCGCCTACCCGGAGCTGATGGCCTACCGGCCCGCTGAGGACCTGTCCGCGTGAGCCTCAGAGCTGCCAGCGTTTGCGCAGCCAGAAGTTGAAGATCGTCAGCCCGACCACGGCCCCCCCGACGATCGCCCACCAGACGGCCACGGACACGTCGGTCGGCATGAACGCCTTCACGAGCGAGAGCAAGATCGCGTACTCCACCACGAGCAGGGCGATCCACCCCATCGGGGTCGCGAGGAAGCGCTTCAGGGACTCCACGCCGGACCCTACCCTCGGCCCGCCGCGCAGCGGACGCACAGGATCGAGGCCGGCCGCGCTTCCAGACGCTCGTCGGCGATCGGGGCGCCGCACCGGTCGCACGAGCCGTAGGTGCCGTCCTCGATCTTCTGAAGCGCTCGCGCGACGTCGGCCCGCATCGCGGCCAACTCCTTGGCGGCCCCGACCTTGGCGAGCCGGTCCACCGCCTCGGTCGTGCCGTCGCCGATCCGCTTGCCGAACCCGAGGGGCGCCATCGGGTCGCGAGGGACCTCGGTGAGCCCGCCGAGCTCGGCGTCGAGCGCGCCCAGCCGCGACCGCAGCTCGGCGCCGATCGCCCGCGTGTCGAGGCTCATCCGGTCTCCGCCAGGGTGAGCATCCCGTGCTCGCCCGCATCCACTGTCCCGGCCAACCCCCGCTCGACCAGGACCTCGCACCCGCCGGCGTCCACGACGTCGTCGCTCGGCGCCGCCTCGTCGGTCAGTTCGAACGCGACGCCCGCGCCGGCGCGCCGGACGCGGATCCGTGCGTCCGCGTTGAACCGGCGCGCCCCCGCGTCGGCGGCGCGCAGCACCTCCATAGCTCGTTCGGTGAACTCGATCACCCGGCGATGCTAGCCGGCCACGGTGTCAACGGGGCCGGGGCCCGAACAGGATCCAGTCGTCGAGCGACTCGAACGGCTCACGAACGTCCGGGTCGCGCTCGGGCGCCCGCGTCGAGGCCGTGAAGAACCTCGCCAACGCGCGAACCGGTCCCCGCACCCCTTCACGACGCCGACCCATCGCGCCTCCTCCGGATCCCCATGCGTCGGCGTCGGCACGTGGGCGGCGTGACCGCCTCGAGCTCTCGGCGACGCTCCCTCGCGATCTCCCTCGCGACGAGCGGATGCAGCTGCACCGTCGTTCCCCCTTCCCCTCGCCACCCTCCCGGTCCTCCACGCGGAACAACGCCGCCACGGCCTCGAACGTGAAGTAACGGGCTATCGGTATACATGGGTTACGAGGCTACCCCCGAGTAGGTAACCGGTCAAGTGGATATCGTCGGTGTCATCGGATATCCTCCCGCCCGATGGACGAACCGTCGACGGCAGGGCACCGCCGGTCTCCCGCCCCGGCGCCGGGAGACCTCGAGCGCCTGCGTGACTTCCTCGGGCTGCACGACCACGTGGCGGGCGACCTCAACGGTTCGATCGCGCCGTCGCGGGCCACGGTGGCAGCGTGGCTCCGCGCGAACGGGACCGCAGGGACCCCCTCAGAGGAGGAGCTCGACCTCGCGATGCGTACCCGTTCGGACCTGCGATCGCTCGTCGCCGAGACGATGGGCGCCCCGCGCGACGAGGATGCCGTCGCGAGGCTCGAGGCCCTCGTCCGCGACGCGGGCCTGACGATCCGCATCGCCGAGGGCGACCTGCGGGTGGTGGGGCAGGGCGTGCGCGGTGACCTCGGTCGTCTGCTCGCGATCGCGTTCCTCTCGCGACGCGACGGGACGTGGGAGCGCCTGCGGATGTGCGCGAACGGCGACTGCGAGGCTGTCTTCTTCGACCGCTCCAAGAACCGCTCGGGGCGCTGGTGCGACATGGCGTCGTGCGGGAACCGGGCGAAGGTCCGGGCGTACCGCGAGCGACACAGGACCGAGGCCGACCGATGATCACGCTGGCGCTGCGAGGTCCCGGCGGCGAGCCCGTCGACCTGTGGCGGACCCTGACCTCGCACGGGTTCTTCGATCTGCCGCCCCTGCGGGTCGACGAAGCGGCGCGGACCCTCGACGTGACCTTGCGGCCGCCCCGGGGGAAGCCGCGGCGGGTCCGTGTGCGCGCGGGCCGACCGGGATCGGCGGTGGTCGAGCCGCTCGGCGGCGGGGCGCCGTCCGCGGCCGCGCGCGACGCCCTCACCGCCGGTGTGGCCCACGTCCTGCGTCTGGACCAGGATCTCTCGGGGTTCTACGCGAAGGCCGCCGAGGACCCGGACCTGGCGTGGGCGACGAGCGGCGCCGGCAGGATGCTTCGCAGCCCCACGGTCTGGGAGGACGTGGTCAAGACCGTCGCCACCACCAACTGCTCGTGGTCCCTCACCACGACGATGGTCAAGGCGCTCGTGACCCACCTCGGCGATCCGGTCGCAGGCCACGCCCACGACCCCCTCACGAACGCGTTCCCGACCGCCGCGGCGATGGCAGCGCGGGACGAGGCGTTCTACCGGCAGGTGGTCCGCGCGGGGTACCGGGCGCCCTCGTTCCTCCGGCTCGCCGAGCTCGTCGCCGACGGGGAGGTGGACCTCGAGGCCCTCGGCGCGGCATCCCGCGAAGACGTCCCCGACGACGAGGTGGAGCGGCGGCTGCTGGCCCTGCCCGGGGTCGGCCCCTACGCGGCCGCCCACGTGATGATGACCCTCGGCCGCAACTCGCGGCTGATCTTGGACTCGTGGACCCGCCCGACGTACGCGCGGGTCGCTGGCCGGCGCGCCCCGCCGTCGGACGCCGCGATCGAGCGCCGGTTCCGCCGGTACGGGCCCGACGCGGGGCTCGCGTTCTGGCTGTTCGTGACGAAGCACTGGGTCGACTGATCCGTCCGGTCATCCCGTCGGGGCCGGATGGGTTGTCCCGCAGCCCTACGCCCGCCATACTGCGGCGGGCGCTCGCACCACGCACGAGCACGGATCCGAAAGGCCCGACGATGAAGGACTATCGATGGCGCGGTCGCGCGCCGCGCTCGCTCGGCGCCTCCGCACCTATTGGCGGACGGAGCGCCGCACCCTCGTCCAGGGCTTCGTCGCGCTGTTCATCTCCTCCGGCGGCGATCTCCTCGCGGGCCTCGCGCTCGCGTTCATGGACCGCCAGCTGAACGAGCTCCCCGGCCTGGCCGTCCTGATCCCGGCCGCGATCGGCATGCGCGGCAACATCTTCGGCGCACTGGGCTCCAGGCTCGGCTCGGGGATCAACGCGGGCCAGTTCGAGCCGTCGCTCAGCCGCCGAGGCTTCCTCGGGCAGAACGCGCGGGGCGCCTGGTACCTCACGCTCGCCACCTGCCTGTTCCTCGGCCCGGCCGCGCACGTGGTCGCGGTCGCGTTCACCGGCGACGCGATGTCGGTGGCGGACTTCGTGACGATCTCGATCGTCGGCGGCCTCCTCGGCTCGCTGGTGGTCGGCGGGGCGGCCGTCGGCATCGCGGTGTGGTCTCACCGGCGGCGGTGGGACCTCGACTCGGTCTCGGCCCCGCTCGTCACCGCGATCGGCGACGTGGCCACCCTCCCGGCGCTGTGGGTCGCGTCGCTGCTCGTCCAGCACGTGCACGGCTTCACGCCCCTCATCGCGGCGGTCACCGCGCTGGCGTGCCTGGTCGGCTCGATCCGCGGATGGCGCGACGACGCCGCGATCGTGCGCCGGATCGTCCGCCAGTCGATGGTCGTGCTGTTCGCGGCCGGGGTGATCGACCTGCTCGCCGGCGCGGTCTTGGACGTGCGGCTCACGCGGTTCCTCGCCCTGCCCGCGCTGTTCATCCTCGTCCCCCCCTTCCTGGAGGACACGAACGCGCTCGCCGGGATCTTGTCGTCGCGGCTGAACTCGAAGCTGCACGTCGGCGCGATCGACCCGACGCCCGTCCCCCAGCCCCTGGCCTGGGTCGACATCGCGATCAACTTCGTGTTCGCCGTGTCGGTGTTCTTCATGGTCGGGCTCTCGGCCCACGTCGTCGCGACCGCGACCGGACAGGCGTCGCCCGGGCTCGCCACGATGCTGTCGGTGAGCCTGCTCGCCGGGTTGCTCGCGACGATCATCTCGTGCGCCGTCGCCTACTACAGCGCGATCTCCGTGTTCCGGTTCGGCTGGGACCCCGACAACGTCACGATCCCGATCAGCTCGGCCGTGATGGACCTCGCGGGGACCTTGTGCCTCGTCCTCGTTATCCTCATGCTCGGCGTGAACGCCCATGGCTGAGGACGAACCCCGCAACGTCAAGGACCTCCTCGCGGCGCTGAAGGACGCGTCGGAGCTGATGGTCGATCTGGCCTACGCAGCCGTGTTCTTCGACGAGCAGAAGCTCGCCGACGAGGTGGAGCGGCTCGACGAGCGGATGAGCGACCAGCTCCGGCGCCTGCGCACGATCGCGATGCTCGCGGCGCGGAGCCCCGAGGACGCCGAAGGCATGGCGGGGGTCCTGTGGATCGCCGACGCGATCCAGCGGATCGGGGTGGCCGCTTCCGACATCGCCCGCGTCGTGGCCTCCCGCCTGGGGATCCCCCACGCGCTCCGGCCCGACCTACGTCACGCCGACGAGGTGACCGCGCGCGTCCGGATCCGGGAGGGGTCCGATGCGGTCGGGCGCACCCTGCGCGACCTGTCCTTGCCGACCGAGACCGGGATGTGGGTGATGGCGATCCGCAACGGGATCCGCTGGGAGTTCGACCCCGGGCCCGACGACGTTGTGTCGGCGGGCGACGTGCTGCTCGTGCGGGGACCGGAGGAAGGGATCGAGCTGGTCCGCGCCGTCGCGGGCGCTCCGTCGCTCCCCGCCGCGCCCGACGAGGGCCCCCCACCGCTGTCCGAGCTCGACCGCGCCGTCGACATCCTCGTGGAGATGAAGGACCTGTCGGAGGTCGCGGTCGGGATCGCCTACTCGTCGCTGCTGTTCAACAACCGCTCGCTCGCGGCGGAGGTCGGCGCGCTCGAGGCCCGCAGCGACGCGCTCCAAGACGAGCTCGAGTCCTGGGTCCTGCGCGCGGCGCCGGAGGCCCGCGACGTCGACGAGCTCCGCGGTCTGCTCCGCCTCGCCGGCGCCTCGGAGTCCATCTGCGACGCCGCCCGCGACATGACCTGGTACGTGGAGCACGGGGAGGCGCTGCACCCGGTCGTACAGATGGCGCTGGAGGAGACCGAGGAGACGAGCGCCGAGACCACGGTCGTGTCCGGCTCCCCCGCCGACGGACGGTCGCTGCGCGATCTGCGCGTGGAGACCGAGACCGGGATGTTCGTGCTGGGGATCCAGCGAGGGGCGCGCTGGACGTACCGACCGCGCGGCGCGTTCGTGCTGCGGGCGGGAGACCGCCTGCTGTCGGTCGGTCCGGAGGAGGGCGCCGACGAGCTCCTCGCGCTCTGCGGCGGGGCGCCCTCCGGCGACGCGCTCGCCGAACGGGCCGGCACGTCCTAGTTCCCCCCTCGCGCAACGGTTGAGCGGGGCCCCCGCTCCCCCTACCCTGCGCCACATGGACGCGTACGTGTACGCCCGGGTCTCGCCCGGGAAGGTCGGCCAGGTCCTCGCGAGCCTGCCGAGCAAGCAGGGGGTGCGGCGCGCGATCGTCGTCGTCGGCGACTGGGACGTGCTGCTGCACGCCGAGGGGCCCGACCTCGCCACGATCGCGAGCGTGGTCCTGTCCGAGTTCCACCACGTCGACGGCATCACGCGCACGATGACGGCGCCGGTCGTGCCGCCGGACCGGATCGGGATCACCGGGTTCGGCGGTCCCAAGCCGCCGCCGATCGTGGCGAACGCCTGCTACGTCCACCTCAAGGCGCAGCCGGGCGCGGCCGCCGGGATCGCGGAGCGCCTGGGGGACCTCCCCGACGTCGCCGGCGTGGCCGTGCTCGCGGGCGAGTGGGACCTGATGACCTGCGTCGCGCATCCCTGGGAGATCGCGTCGGGGGTGATCCTCGAGCAGATCCACCCGATCCCGGGGATCGTGTCCACCAGCACGCTCGTGTCGATCGACTACGACGAGCCCGAGGAGGACCGCGACCAGTTCAGCGCCTGGAGCTGAACCGGCGCGGCCTCACGCGGCGCCGGCCGGACCGACGTCGCGCACGCCCTTGGGGAGGCTGAACCGCACGCCCTCCTGCGCGACCGCCACCTGCTCCACCTCGTCGAACCCCCGCGCCGCGAGCCAGGACAGCATGTCGGCCACCAGGTGCTCGGGCGCGCTGGCGCCGCTCGTGAGCCCCACCGTCGTGGCCCCCTCGAGCCACGCGGGGTCGACCTCGCCCTCGTCGTCGACGAGGTGGGCGGGGGTCCCGCGCTCTTTCGCCACCTCGGCCAGGCGGTTGGAGTTCGAGGAGTTCTTCGAGCCGATCACGAGCACGACGTCGGCGCGCGGGGCGATCGCCTTCACCGCGTCCTGCCGGTTCTGCGTCGCGTAGCAGATGTCCTCGCGAGGCGGCCCCTCGAGCGTCGGGAACCGCTCCTGCAGCACGGAGACGATCTCGCTCGTCTCGTCGACCGAGAGCGTGGTCTGCGTGAGGTAGGCGAGCGTCGCGGCGCCGTCCAGCTCGACCTCGCGAGCGCCGGCGACGTCTTGCACGAGGACCGTGCGGGTCGGCGCCTGCCCGCTCGTGCCCTCGACCTCCTCGTGTCCCGCGTGGCCGATCAGCACGATCGTCTTGCCCTCGCCCGCGAACCGACGCGCCTCGACGTGCACCTTCGTGACGAGCGGGCAGGTCGCGTCGATCAACTCGAGCTCTCGGCGCCGCGCCTCGTCGAAGACCGTCGGCGGCGAGCCGTGCGCGGAGAGCACCGTGACCGCGCCCTGCGGGATCTCGGTCACCTCGTCGACGAAGATCGCGCCCTTCGCCTCGAGGTCGCGAACGACGTGCAGGTTGTGCACGATCTGCTTGCGCACGTAGACGGGAGCGCCGTGGGCCGCCAGCGCTCGCTCGACCGCCTCGACCGCGCGCTCCACGCCGGCGCAGTAGCCGCGCGGCGCCGCAAGCAGGACCCGTCCCATGCGGACCATGGTCGCACCCTGGGATATGACCCATGGTCACTTCAAGGTTGTCGGCCCGTTGGGGGAAGGGTATCGTCGGCGGACCTTCCTACGGACGATCCCGTCCGATCCTTCCCGACACACGGTGGCGCGCCCCGCCTTCCCAGGGTGCGGAAGCGCTGTCGCGCGTCGGGTCGCAGGGGCGGGATGGACCGTGGGGAGTCAGGTCACACATATCGGAGCAACCACCAGGAGGTGATGCGAACACCCACGACCTACCGCGGGTCCGTCGGACACGGTGAACCGTTCACCGGCTCCGGCTCACGCGAGCGCAGCGGCCAGCTCCGCTCACCGCGGGGGTGAGATGCGTATGACGACAGCGTTCCGGCTCCGCCGCGCCTTCGTCGCGGCGCTGATCCTGACCGCGATCCTTACCGCCTTCCCCGTCGCGCAGGCATCCGCAGCCACGAGGGAAGGGACCCGGTACACCTACGTCTCCAAGAAGGTCTGCCCGATCGACTGGCGGCAGGGCACCTACTACGTCAAGCAGCTGATCCGCTGCGCGGCGCACCACTACGGCGTGAGCGTCACCAAGGCGCTCGCGGTCGCCCGCCGCGAGTCCCGGTTCAACCCCAAGGCCTACAACTCCTCCTCGAAGGCCGAGGGCCTGTACCAGCACCTGCGCAGGTACTGGCCCGGGCGCGCCTACGCCTACGGCTTCAAGGGCTGGTCCGCCTTCAACGGCCGCGCCAACGCGATCGTCACGATGCGGATGGTCAAGAAGCACGGCTGGGGGCCCTGGGGAGGCTGACCCCTACCGCACCGGACCGCCCGGGCGGGGCTGCCCACGCAGGAGGCCCCGGACGTCCACGAGCGACGTCGCCACGGCCGTGGCCCCGGGCGCGTCCCGGTCGGTCACGATCCGCATGCCGGGGAACCGGTCCGCGACGAGGGCGACCAGGTCCTCGAACCCGCCGATGACCACGAGGAAGTGCGGCCGCTCGACGTCCACCTGATCCAACGCGCCGCGCAGGTCGGTCGCGCCGGGGCACAGCTCCCAATCGGCGGCGACGGTCGCCGCCTTCAGCGCCGCGAGCGCCTCGGCGTCGGGGGCGACGCACAGGACCTTCAGGGCGCGGCACACCTCAGAGCCACCCCCGGCGCTTGAAGCCAACGTAGAGCACGAGCGCCGCGCCGCCCATCAGCGCGAGCGCGCCCGGGTAGCCCACCCGCATGCCGAGCTCGGGCATGTGCTGGAAGTTCATCCCGTAGATCCCCGCGATCAACGTGGGGACCAGGATGATCCCCGCCCATGCAGAGAGCTTCTTCATGATCTCGTTCAGCCGGTTCGCGACCTGCGCCACCCTGACCTCCAGCAGCGACGTGAGGAGGTCGCGGATGTTGTCGGCGAGCTCGGAGACGCGGATCACGTGCTCGGTGAGGTCGCGGTAGTAGGGCTGCAGCTCCTGTCCGACCAGCCGGGGGTCCTCTTGGAGGAAGTCCAACCCCTGCCGGAGCGGCGCCACCACGCGTCGAACCCGCACGACCTCACGCTTGAGCCGGAAGATCCGTTCCTGCAGCTCGCCGCCGTTGTCGCCCGGCTCGGCCGCGAACACGTCGTCCTCCACGGCGTCGGTCCGATCCTCGAGCTCCTCGATGATCGTCAGGTACCCGTCGACGAACTCGTCGAGCAGTAGGTACACGGCGAACCCGCCGCCGGCCGCCGCGAGCAGATCGCGTTGGCCCTCCCACCGCCGGCGCGCGACGTCGACCGGCGCCGGCGCGGGGCCGTAGCGAAGGGTCACGAGCGCGTGGCGCCCGACGACCGCGTGGACCTCGTGCTCCCCCAGCGCATCGTCCCCGCCGAGCGACAGCGGCCGGATCGCGACGAACGCGTAGCGGTCGAAGAGCTCCACACGGGGACGCTGGCGGCGATGCCGGACGTCCTCGAGCGTCAGCGCGTGCAGTCCGAACGCGCCGCCGATCGTCGCGAGCTCCTCCTCCGTGGGGTCGACGGCGTCCAGCCACACGAACGCGTCCTCGCGCGCGAGCAGGTCGCTGACGTCCGCCAGGCGCGCTTCTAGGATCGCGCCGCCGTCGTCGGGGTAGACCCGCACCTCGATCACCGAGGGAGCCTACCCCGCAGGGCGCCGTCCACCGGCCTGGACGGTGCTAGCCTCGCCGTCCGTGGCGGTCCCCGAGCACGTGCTCCGGTTCTGGCGCGCGCTCGACGCGCTGTTCTCCGACGTCCGTCCGACCTGGTGGGGCGCGGTGGTCACCGACGGCCGGTTCCCGCGGATCTGGGACGCGAACTACGCGCGCGTGGACGAGCCCGTCGGGTCGCTGCGAGCCGCCGACGTGGAGGCCGAGCTGCTGCCGGCGTTGGCGGCGGCCGGGGTCGACGTCCTGCACGTCGTGACGTTCCACCCCGACGTGACGACGGACCTGCTCGCGGAGCTGTCCTCGCGCGGGCACCGGCTCACCTGGGACCTGGTCATGGACGCCGAGGCGCGACCGGTGCGGGCCCCGGTCGCCGACGTGACGGTCGAGGAGCTCACCCCCGACGAGGCGCTGTGGGACCGGGTGGCCGACTCGCTCGCGCTGTTCGGGGTGGAGCCGGCGGATGCGGTCGCGCAGCTCCGCCGGATCGAGGCCGAGGTCCTCGGCCCCGGCGGCAAGCGGTGGTTCGGCGTGCGCGACGACTCCGGCGACGTGGTCTCGCTGGGCGCCCTGCTCCTGCTCGAGGGCGTCGGCTACGTGGACAACGTCGTGACGTTCCCACAGGCGCGCGGGCGGGGCGCCGCGAGCGCGGTCACCGCCCGGATCGTGGCGGAAGCGACCGACGCGGGCGCGTC